>JBCBOT010000261.1:0-11706 GCA_039821165.1 Planctomycetota bacterium
GGCAAGGTGTTGACGGCCTTCTGTGAAGAGCACGCCATTGACTTGACTATCGGCGCCGGGGCCGACCAGGTCCACCGGGCTCCCTCTTGCCATAGTGACTTTTTGTACAAGTCGGCTCAGCAGGACAACAGCCGAACCGTTTGGCGTGGGATGATCAAAGTCGACCCGAACGCCCAAAAAACCGACGGTTACCAGCGCAACGACAATCTCGTCCTTTCGCCCAATGCCCGTGCGGATTCGATCCCCGGCCTGGAAATCGAGGCCGATGACGTTCGCTGCACCCACGGGAGCACGACCGCCAAGGTGGATGAGGAACAGGTGTTCTATGCCCGTTGCCGAGGTTTTACGCGGAAGGAAGCAGCCCGTATGATTGTGGTTGGCTTTTTTCAACAGATCTTCGATCGGATCACCATTGAGAGCGTCCGAGATGCTCTTGGTGAAGCCATCGCGCGTCAGGTTCGCGAATACGAATAGGAGCGATCAAATGCTTGAAGAGGAAAAAGTTCGCGAATCGCTGAAGCAGGTGATCGACCCGGAACTGTACGTCAACATCGTCGACCTCGGATTGATCTACAAGGTTGAGATCGGCGACGAAAAGGAAGACGGGCGACATGACGTCGAGGTCGAAATGACGATGACCAGTCCGATGTGTCCTGCCGGCCCGCAATTGGTCGCCGGGACCAAGGCGGCTGCGGAAGAGTTGGAAGAAGTCGATGCCTGTGAAGTCAAGGTGGTGATGGAACCTGCCTGGTCCTCCGAAATGATGACCGACGAAGCGCGGGATCATTTGGGGATCTTTTAAGAACTCATCGACGGAGTAGATCGTTGCGCGTTTTCGTCGGGGAATACGTCTGCGGAGGCGGTTTCGCGGAACAGTCGTCAGAGCAACTTCCCCTCAGCATGCGGCGTGAGGGCGAAGCAATGCTTCGCGCGATCGTGGAAGACCTCTCTGAGTTTTCCGAAACGGTCGTGATGCTCGAGGATCGCTTCGAGCTCTCGTTCGACTACAGCAAAGTCCTCTCGTTCGATCCCGAGAAGCCGCTCTGGTCCCAGTGGGTCGATGGTGCGAGGGGCTGTGACTCCGCCGTCATCATCGCTCCCGAGACCGATGGCCTGCTCGCGAAGGGCGTCGCGGCGCTGCGATCCAGCGGCGTCGATGTGATCGCAGGAAGCGGTGACTTTCTGCGTGTCGCGAGTGACAAATTGCTTACCGCTCAGCTTCTGCACCAAGCGGGCGTCGCACACCCGGCCTACTTCGCGATCGAAGATCAACGCATGGCGGCTGAGGTCGCGGCGAGTGGTCGCTTTGTGGTCAAGCCGCGAGACGGTTGTGGCACGCAGAAAATCAATTTGTTCGATGACTTTGACGCAGCCCTTTCGACCATGGACGAAAACTCGCTGATGCAAGCGTGGGTGCCGGGTCAAAGCATCTCGATTTCGTTGTTAGCTTCCGGGACAAACCAGACGTTCCTGCCTGCGGTGTCTCAAGAAATCGTCTCCGACGACTTCGCCTATCTCGGCGGTTGCGGACCTTTAAACGACACGGCACAGAGGCGTGCCACAGCACTCGCGTCGCGTGCGATCAACGCGATGCCACCGACGGCGCGCGGCTTTGTCGGACTCGACATGATTCTTGCGGATGAACCGAGCAACGACTGCGTGATCGAAATCAATCCGCGTTTAGCGACATCTTACGTGGGTCTGCGGCAAATGATTCACGGCAACTTGGCGGCACGGCTGTTCGACATCGAAACCGGGCCCGTTCGGTGCAAGGCGACGGTGGATTCGGTGCGTTGGACACCCGACGGTGAAGTCACCTGCGACGCGCCGGCGATTGCTCAGTAGCGCGGCGGTGATCGCAGTTTGATGGAATCGTCAACCGCCAATGTGATCGGCCTCGACATCGGAGGCGCGAATCTCAAATACGCAGACTCAAGCGGAAGAACACACTGCACCGAGTTCCCGCTCTGGCAACGCCCGGACGATCTTGAAAAGCGACTGGCAGTCGACTTACGGCGATTTGCCGAAACGCGAGTCCAAGGCATCGCGGTCGTGATGACCGGCGAACTGGCGGATTGCTTTTTAGACCGCGCCGAAGGAGTCCAGAGGATCGCGAGGCAACTGGACGCGGCCGCCGTCTCACTTGGGCTTCCGAATCCCAGGTACTATGCCGTCGACGGATGCTTCCACGATTCCGCCTTCGCCGAAACAGACGCCGATCAAATCGCAGCCGCGAACTGGCACGCATTGGCAAGCTATGTCGCCGACCGTTTCGCGACCGATGGCTGGCTGATCGACATCGGAACGACCACGACCGACATCATTCCATTCAACGGCGGAACCGTCGCGACTGAAAGTCGGACCGACTTTGATCGCCTACGAGCAAAAGAATTAGTCTATCTCGGCGGTGCACGCACACCGGTCTGCTCCGTCGTGAGCGAATTGATTGTCGATGATCATTCGGTTCCTTTGATGAGGGAAGTCTTTGCGACGATGGACGACGTCAGGATCTTGCTTGGATTTGTCGCCGAAGCGCCAAAAGACAACCAGTCCGCGGACGGTAAACCACGAGATCGATTCCACTGCGCCAACCGAATCGCGCGAATGGTAGGACTCGATCATCGAAGCATCCCGATTGAACAAGCCACTCAACTTGCAGCTGAAGTGCATCGTGCCGCTCGTTCGGTCCTCGCCGATGCGTTTTCGAGAATCCCAGAGGCCGCGACGGTTGTCCTCTCAGGCCACGCCCGAGACTTGTTGAGTGACGCGATTCGTGACCGCGACGTGATCGACCTGGAGCAGCAACTGGGTTCCGAACTTTCACGCGTCGCGCCAGCGTACGCCGCTGCCAAACTGCTTTCTTCCTCCTGTTCGGCGACATGCGACGTATCGTAAAGATCGGCGGAAGCTTGCTTCTCGACCCAACTCTACCAAGCCGTTTAGATCAATGGCTCGAATCGCAACCGCCGGCACAAACCATTGCGATTGTGGGTGGTGGCCAACTCATCGATGCCATGCGTGGACTCGACGCGACCTATGACTGCGAATCGGCTTGGTTGCATTGGCGATGCGTCGAACTTCTTCGTGTCACTTTTGAATTGCTTTGCGACAAGCTTCCCAACTGGTCGTTCGTTTCGACGCATGATGAATTTGAAGCACTGCAGTCAAAGCCCACCGACAACGCGGCCTTTCTCGTTGCCGTCGACACATTTTACTCGCCGTCGAATCCGGCCCCGCTGCCCGAAGACTGGTCCACGACCACCGATGCGATCGCGGGTTGGTTATCCATCCTGCTCAGCGCCGACGAACTGGTTCTGCTCAAGTCGTGTGATGTCCCGAGCGCAACCGCAATCGCTGCACTCTCACAGCAAGGTATCATTGACGGAGCGTTGCCGGGTTTAGCCGAACGTCTGTGTCCCATCCGTTACATCAACTTCGCCACTCCAAGCGAACTTCCGTGAATCAAGAGACATCGCCCAAGGAAACGACGCACCAAGAATCCGCCCGCCGCTGGGCTTGGTTTCGCAACCGTGTCTTACCCTGGTTCGGAGTCTCGGTGGGGCTGCTACTGTTGGTCGGTGGCCTTTGGCTGTTCTACAGCGCGAGAAGAACCACGAAGCATGAGTTGAAGATTTCGGCGGGGAGCCGCGAGGGCCTTCGCGCCCGTTTTATCGACCTCATGGGTGAACGATTGATGTCTGATGCGCGCGAGGAAGATACGAGGCTAGAGATCGGGTTCCTCCCGATCGAGACCGATGGCTCGATCGATGCTCTTAAGCGGGTCGAGTCGGGCGACCTCGACCTAGCGTTTGTCCAAGGTGGGCTACCGACGAGTGGGTACCAATCAATTCGGCAAGTTGCAACACTGCATCTTGAACCTTTGCACTTGCTCGTCAAGCAAGTGATTCGCGATGAAGTGGAAGGCCATGTGGGAGCGTTGAAAGGAAGGGTCATCAACGTGAGCCGAGAGGGCAGCGGCACCAACCTCCTCAGTATTCAAGTTCTCCGCTTCGCGGGCGTGCGAGAGGGAGAATTCACGCCAAGCAATCTTGGCTATGGCGAATTGATTCGGCGGGCGAGGGCAGGGGAGTCGACGCCCGATGCGGTGTTTCTGGTGTCTTCTTTGCCGAGCCCCGTGGCGCAAGAGCTGATCACGAACGCAAATTATCGGCTGATCGGCTTGCCGCTGTCGGCACCACTTAAAAGGACCTGGCTCGCAGAGTTTACGGGCGGCAACCGCGGCAATAATGAAATCGCACAGGCGCTGCGTCGCATTGATCGATTTGAAATCCCGGCGATGACCTACCAAATCGATCCGCCTCGACCCTCGCAATCGATCGATACGATCGGGATGCGGATGAACTTGGTTGCATCGAGCAAGGTTCCCGAAGACGTCGTCGCGAGGCTCGCTCGGACGGTCTACGAAACTGACTTCGCGAGGGCGACCGAGCAAAAACTGCGTTGGGACGAACTCAGTGAACTGGCGGAGTTCCCACTGCATGCCGGTGCCCGAACCTATCTCACCGGAAAACAACCGATCGCGACGCAGCAGGTGATCGAGATCACCGAACAACTGGTCGGAATTTTTGGTGCGCTGATCGGCGCCTGGTTGTTTCTGTGGCAGTGGATGCGGCGGATGCGGATGCGCCGAAAAGACGCTGAGTTCGTCGCCTGCATTGACCGAGTCGTCAAGATCGAGAACGAGGCCCTGTCCTACGAAGACGACGCCGAGGTTCCGATTGATAAACTGCAAGCCATGCAGGAAGAGCTCAGTGAGATCAAAACCACACTCATCGATCGCTACCGTGACGGCTACCTTGAAGGCACCGAAATGCTCTCGGCCTTCCTCAAACACGCCAACGACGCCAGCGAGATGATCTCCAGGATCATCCTTCACAAAAGCCCGTAGCGACTTGGTGCACTCTCGTCGCTTCCATTGGGTCGACTCTTAATGACGAGCTAGGTTTTCGCGACCTTTGCGCGCGAGGTGCGTGGCAAGGGTTTCGACGCCAACCCCCCGTAGCTCGTTCATGTCTGCCAGCAGCACTCCCACTTCGGCACAATCGGCACAACCGGTCGCCGCTCGTTCCCGCTCGATGATTTGGTTCGCCGCGACCACGCTCCTTGGAGCTTTCTTGGTCTTCCAAGTCCAACCGATCATCAGCAAGTGCGTTTTGCCCTGGTTCGGCGGGACACCGGCGGTATGGACGACCTGCATGCTGTTCTTTCAAGTCCTGCTGTTCGCGGGCTACTTGTACGCGCACCTGCTTCGCACCTACTGCAAGCCTTTCGTTCAAGCCATCATCCACCTGGGATTGTTGTGCGCCGCGGCGCTCGCACTGCCGATCGAACCCTCGGCCGAATGGAAACCGACCGGCAGCGAATCGCCGACGATTTTCTTGCTCTGGATGCTGGCTTGTCATGTCGGACTGCCATACTTCGTCCTTTCCAGCACCGGACCGCTTGTCCAAGCGTGGCTGAGTTTTCAAGACGAAAGCGATCGAGTCTATCGGCTCTACGCACTTTCAAACGTCGGTTCGCTGTTCGCGCTGTTGAGCTACCCGTTCCTCGTCGAACCCATCCTGTCGGTCTCGAACCAGTCGTCCATTTGGTCGTTAATGTTCTGTCTGTTCGCACTCGTGCAGGGCTACGTTGCGATGGGCCTGTTCCGCGTCGAAGCACCCGAGGCAAAACAACCCTCGAAGAACGAGACAACGCCGGCTGACGACACACCGGCATGGACGAGGGTCGCGTGGATCGGCTTACCAGCTTTGGCATCCGTGATGCTCCTGGTGGTGACCAATCATGTCTGCCAAGACATCGCTGTGGTGCCGTTCCTTTGGGTGTTGCCGCTGAGCCTTTATCTCGCCAGTTTCATCGTTTGCTTTGACTCGCCCCAATGGTATTGGCCCAAGCCGATCGCGGCCGCGACGCTGATCGTGTTCACGATTATTCAATGCAAAACGATGTTGCCCAAAGACATTCAACTGGTGTCCGAGGCGGTCTGCTACATGGTCATGCTGTTCGGAGCCTGTTTGCTCTGCCACGGCGAAGTCGCGCGACTGAAGCCAAAAACCTCGGCGCTGACTCAGTACTACGCGATGCTTTCGGGTGGAGGCGCACTTGGCGGAATCATCGTCGCGCTGCTTTGCCCGATGCTGCTGAACAACTACAACGAGTTGCCTTTCTTCTTGGCGCTCGTCGCGTCGATGACGTTTCTGTTGTTCTTCGCGTGTAAAACGTGGAAGCGAACCGAGTACGACTGGGCGGCTGCGACGCGTTTGAAATATGGAGCGATCGGCGTGATGCTTGCTCCGATCATCACGATGGCGGTTGTCGCGCCGGGCGAGAAAGTCACTTCTCAGCGCAACTTCTTCGGCGTTCTGAAAGTTCGCCGCAAACCCGCTGGACTGTGCCTCGTTCACGGCAACACGCTGCATGGGATGCAACGTTACGCCCCCAATGAATCGCAACCAACAACCTACTACGGGTACGATAGCGGTGTCGGCCGAGTGATCCGCACCCTTCAAAATGAGCGCGATTCGCTGGACATCGGCGTGGTCGGACTCGGATGCGGGGTCTTGGCCACGTACGGTCGACCTTCGGATCACTATGACATGATCGAAATCAATCCGGCCGTGATCGATATCGCCGACGAGTATTTCACGTTCATGAAGGACTCCAAGGCGAAGATTGATCGTCACCTCGGCGACGGACGATTGGTGCTCGAGCGGATGACCGACAAACGCTTCGACGTGCTCGTGCTCGATGCGTTTAGCAGCGATGCCATTCCGGCTCACCTGCTCACACGAGAGTCGATGGCGTTGTACCGTCAACGACTGGCGGGGAACGGGGTCTTAGCCATTCACACCTCCAACAACCACCTCGACCTCACACCGCTTGTGCACAATCTTTCGCGTGACGCGGGTCTTGAAAGTCGCCTGATCGAAATCGGTGGAGACTCCGATATCGGGACGACGACATCGACGTGGATGATCATCGGCACGCCGGGACACGCGATCTTCGACGCACCGCTATTGGAATCCGCCAAGGCGGCAACCGAGGAGGAACTCGTCGACGCGCCTCTCTGGACGGATCAACATCACAATCTCGTCAGTGTCCTGCGATTCTGGTAGCGGATTTCGGTTGATTCGGTGGGCCCCGGTTTGATACGGTCCCCGGTAATCGCCCGGAATGCACCAAAGTTCGGGAAAGACTAAACCAAACGTCGCCCTGGCGCCGAAAACGTAACTGTTTCCGCCGCTATGCGCTAGCAATAGTCTCTTCTCGCTGTACGGATTGCATCCTGGGACACGGATCGCGGCGCTCACGGCCGATGCGGAAATGACCCTTGACGGGTTTTGCACAGTCATTTGGGTCCGGCCAAGTCGCCTCAGTTTTCCGAAAGCTGCGATCGGCGTGTTTCACGCTGGTTTCGCATTCGGACACAACACCGTACGGAGCAGAAGACCGATGCAGATTTACGGCCCATTCCGGGTTTCCACACCTCAGTCCGCCGGCAATGTCCAGCGGATTTCGTCGTCTGAAAAGACAGTGGAATCGAATCCTACCGCCCAATCGGGTCCCGTTGACCAACTCGATCTCAGCGAGTCTGCGGCCGCCGAAGGAATCGAATCGAACGCGGAAATCGCGGGAGAAGGCATCCGATTTGAGCGTGTCGCCGAGTTGCGCCGACAGATCGCGAACGGGACGTATGACACGGCCGAACGACTCGACGCGGCCCTGGATCGATTCTTGGATCTGCGCGGCTAGCGATTTTTCCTTGGCTCTCGTGTAGACTTCGGGGGGAGGCGTCCAGCGGCGTCTCCTCCGAGCACCCAACGCTCTTCCTCCACGTATTCGATGCGAGCCTTTGTCAAACTCAGCTACCGATCCGTTGAATTGCGAGGCCGAGACGGTCTCCACGAAAGTCTCGCCGCTGGAAGTCTCCCTGACTCCCGAGGAGCGTTTCGCGGAGTATTTGCAGTCGCGGGGGCTGAGGCAAACCAACCAACGCAAATTTCTCATCGCGCAGATCTTCAGCCAGCACGACCACTTTGATGCCGAGGAACTGATCGAACGGCTTCCCCGACGTGGCGAAGAAAACTACGTCAGTACGGCGACCGTGTACCGAACGCTCCGGGAGTGCGTCGATGCAGGCCTGCTCAACAGTTTTCAACTCGACGGTCGAACCGTCTACGACCACGACTACGGGTATCCTCAGCACGACCATCTGTACTGCACGCGGTGCCGCAAGTTGGTGGAGTTTCAGAGTGAGGAATTGCTCGCCATCCGAAACGAGATGGCAGCCAAGCACGGGTTCCGCGTCGAAAGTCACAAGATGATCATCCACGGCGTTTGTCGTGATTGCGCCCGTGGCCGAAGAAAGAAGCGTAAGCAGGACCTCGTCTAGTAGCCTGATTCGTTCCCCGCTGTCCTAACTCTGGTTCTCGACGATCTGTTTCAGGATCGCGTCGAAGACAGGCTGATTCTTGTCGAACTCGCGGCTCTCGGCCTGGAGTTGGATCACGAGCGAATCACGGTCTTCTCCGCGCTGATACACCACGATTCGGCTCACGATCAAAAGGTCGAGGTAGTAGAAACGAAGGTCTGCGGCCGGTGAGTCAGGCAACATCTCGAGTGTGATCGACTCCCGTTCGGGATCTTCATAATCACTCGTGATCGCGGCGGCTAACTCATCGATGAGCGTGTCCGGCTCGCTCGTGACCGTCGTTTCCACCGAGAAAAAGCCTCCTTCGGAAAGTTCCAGCGTGATCCCCTCGTCTCCCTCGGCTTCCTCGCGTTGAGCGACGGTCCAATTGTCCGGATACAAAAAACGGAGGCCGAATGAATCGAATTGTGCGGGCATGGTGACCTGGAAAGCGGGAACTCAGTCGAGATTGCGGTGTGACGTGCTCTGCTGTTATCTGTCACATTGGGAATCTCGTCTACCGTCGCTGCGGACATCCTTTCGATGCACGGTCTTTCGCAATCATCAACTCTGAACCGTATCGCCGGGTGGAGCTGTGTGGTTGCGCTCGTGCTGGCGAGTGGTGGATGCCGCGCAATCGGCCGGATCGGCGAATCCAAACAAGCGCTGACCGCCCGCAAACTGTCGCGTGAGGGGATCGAAGCGATGCGGCGCGGCCAGGCCGGCGCCGCGGAGCGACTGTTCAGCGATGCGTTAGAAGTCTCCGATGCCGATGACCGAGCCCACCGGGGGCTCGCAGAAGCTCTTTGGAATCGTGGGCAACGCGAGCAAGCGATCGTTCACATGGAAAAGGCCGTCACACTCAGCGCGGGCGATCCGCGGCTCCTGGGTCGGCTCGGACAAATGTATTTGCAAGTCGGCCGAATCGAAGATGCGGAGCAGCAGAGCCAAATCGCATTGTCGTCGGAGCGGAACTCGGCCGAGATTTGGACGCTCCAAGGCGACTGCTTGCGCGCCCGCGAGAAACGTCAAGACGCACTCGCCGCCTACCACCGAGCGCTTGCGATTCAACCCGATGAAATCGAT
The DNA here is from genome assembly GCA_039821165.1 of Planctomycetota bacterium. Taxonomy (GTDB): domain Bacteria; phylum Planctomycetota; class Planctomycetia; order Pirellulales; family Pirellulaceae; genus Stieleria. The sequence goes on from JBCBOT010000261.1 coordinate 9,518, forward strand.
GTCAAACTCCGGGTGGCCGAGCTATACCTGCTTTCCGAAAAGCATGATCGGATGCTCGCGACATTAGACGGAATCGGTGCCGATTTGGACGACACGCAAATTCCGCAACGCGTGCATCTGATGCGAGGGATTGCCATGCGTCAACTCGGACGCCACGAATTGGCGATCCGTCACTTCCAACGCGCTATCGAACGGGACCCGACCACGGCGGAACCGCATTTGCAGATTGCAGCGACCGAACTGGAGTCGGGACACACTTCCTTGGCTCATCAGTCGATCGCTCGAGCGTTCGATCTCGATCGCGCGTTGGTGGTTGCAACGGGTTGGTCCGATCTGTTGCCTGAGGAGACGAAAGCCCGCCAGGCCTCGTTTCGTTAGTCGCTACCCGGTGACGGACTCTCGGTCTATCCCGCGTGATCGTCAAAACCGGATGTCCGGTCCTCCCGATTCCTTGCCGGCACGGACTCCAAGGGAGCCAACATGACGTAGGGTTCTAGGCAGGATTCGCCCCCAGCAGCCGCTGGCGGTGCGCATTTTGACCACGAGCGAACACGGACATCCTGGGTGACCGATCGCGACATTCCTTTCACGAGTGAAATTGATGCCGACTTCTAATCCAACGTCTACCACAATGTCCCGCGGGAACTTTGTTGTTGGAGGCGGTGCGCCGACGTCCGGTGAGTTCGTCGACCGACGACGCGAAGATGGACGGGCGGGCGACGGTGAGCGACGTCAATTCGGCAGCTCCCACGAAGGACTTACGCCCGAGGGTCGCGAACTCGCACTGGCTATCGATCAATACAAACTGAAGCATCACCGTCGTTACATCACCTGTGATGAGATGATGCTTGTAATCCGAAGCCTCGGGTACTCGAAATAGTTCTACTTCACGAGCGACTGAAGCAACTGCCGCCGCGTGACGACGGACCGAATCTCTTGCCGTTCATCGCACAGCAGCGCGACCTCACTTTCGGCATCGTATAGCTTTAGGAGCGTCGTCAAGTGGCGCTCGGTCAGGCCGACGCGGATGATAGGACGAATTTCGAAATCGGAACCATCTCCGACAATGAAGTCCGAGTAGCGGACGTAGCCGACTAATCGATCCTCCCGGCGGATCAAAACAATGGGATGATTTTGTCGACGGGCACGATTCGCAGCCGACTCTCTCGCCACCGGCAAATCAATCACCGCCAAACGTTGCAGCGGCACCGCGAAAGAGATCGCAAGCTGATTGCCGACTTCAAAAAGCTGTTCTGCAAGAGAACGCTGACCCGCCTCAAGAATCCCAGCCTCCTCACCCGCGCGAAGCACCTGAGCAAGTTCACCGCGGGCCATCGCTAACCGCAGTCGAAACGGGGTCTGTCCAGTCAACCAGCGCAGCCCGACGCCGAGCACGGCCAGCACCAGGGACACCGGAAGAAACAAGACCGCCGCCAAAACCAACAGCGGACGCACGTACTTCAACAACCGGTACGGCGCCTGAAAGAACCAGTACTTAGGTAACAGTTCGCCGAAGACGAAAACGATCGGCGTCATCAGAATCGGCCCGATCAACTCCGCCGACGGATAGTCCCCGAACAGACTTCCGATGGCCAGCACCAACGCGAAGCTGGTGAGGAAGTTCGCCAAGTTATTCCCGACGAGTGAAGTCGCAACGAAAATCGTGGGGTGATTGAGCATCCATATCAACGCCCGCGCGCCGATCGATCCCTGCAATCCGTCGAGCACCAAGCGTGTCCTTGAAACGCGATAAAGTCCCGTTTCCGAACCGCTGAAGAACGCGCTGAGAACCAAACCGAGCAAAAACAGTCCGGCTGCGATCACCGCCATGACTGGCCTCCTTCGTCGGAGCCCTCAGAGTCCGGATCGGTCCGCAATGTCACCTCGATTTCCAAGTCGTCGTCGAGTTCCTCGACAACCGAGAGCGTGAAACGTTCTAACTCGGCAGTGTCACCCAGTCTCGGCAACCGTTGGTTGTTGCGTTGGATGAAACCGGCGACGGTCGCGACCGACTCGTCAGGAACGGCCACACCGAGGTGTTTGGCGAGCTGACGAAGTGACAACGATCCATTCACGAAATAGGCTTCGTCACTCATTCTGCGAATGGCGGTCTCAAGCCCGACGCCGAAAAACGGCTCTTGTTCCGGAGCCAACATGCGACGATAGATTCTCTCCAATGACAGGGCGCC
>JBCBOT010000262.1:0-11705 GCA_039821165.1 Planctomycetota bacterium
CTCGGCGATCGACTTGCCGCCGGTCTGGGAGCCGCAGCAACCAAGCATGGGATTGCCCATCAAGTCCAGCATGTCGGAAGCATGCTGACACTGTTCTTTAACGAGGCTCCGGTATCCGATTGGCCCGGCGCCGATCGAAGTGATCGCGAAGCGTTCGGGCGATACTTCTGGGGCTTGATCGAGCGAGGTGTTTACATGCCTTGCAGCCAATTCGAGGCGTTGTTCTTTAGTTGCAAACACACCGAAGCGATGATCGATGAAACAATCGATGCCGCCGATGCGGTGTTGGCGGGAATCGCCTCATGAGGCTGGTTTCGTGGAACGTTAACGGGATCCGGGCAGCGATCAAGAACGGCTTTCGCGACTTCGTCGAGTCGGATCCGCCGGACATGTTGTGCTTGCAGGAAGTGAAAGCTGAACGCGAACAGGTGGAACTCGATTGGGTCGATGCGCTGGGCTACCACCAAGTCTGGAACAGCGCCGAGAAAAAGGGCTACAGCGGCACTTCCATCTGGAGCAAGGTCGAACCGAAGAAGGGCACTTGCGGCATCGGCATCGAAGAGCATGACGGTGAAGGCCGAGTCGTTACCGCAACGTTTGACGACTTTCATCTCGTCACCGTCTACACTCCCAACGCGCAGCGTGGCTTGGCGCGGTTGGAGTATCGCCTTCAGTGGGACCAGGCGTTCTTGGAGTACGTCAAGAAATTGAATCGCCGCAAGCCGGTGATTTTTTGCGGCGACATCAATGTGGCGCACAAGGAAATCGACCTAGCAAACCCCAAAGCCAATCGAAAGAACGCCGGGTTCACCGACGAGGAGCGTGCCGGTGTCGATGCGATTGTCGATGCCGGGTTTGTCGATTCATTCCGGCATTTCGATCAGCGAGGCGACCAGTACAGTTGGTGGACGTATCGATCGGGTGCTCGCGAGAAGAACGTCGGCTGGCGGCTCGACTACTTTTTCGTCGCCAAACGATTGATGAAGCGTGTTACCGCGGCAGCGATTCGCAATGACGTTTATGGGTCGGATCACTGTCCGGTCGAGCTGACTCTGTCCGACGAAACGTAGGGCGATGCAACCTTCGCGCTGGGTTCCAACTCGTGCATTGCATCTGCGAGTGATATGGAAGCGGCGTGGCAGACAGGTCCACCACGCCTCCCCAAATTCACTGTTGCTTAAATTTCAGGGTCCGGTGGCGGGTCGAGTTCCGCGTTAGCAGCCTCCGGATTCTCGTCCAGGAACGCCTGCACTTCGTCGGTCGTCGCCGAGGGTTCTGCTTCCGTCGTTCCGCAGCCAGCGAGTGCGGCTAGGAAACCCACGGAGAGCAAATAGGTTAGCGTTTTCCTCATCTTGGCACTCTCATTGTTACTGGTTTAGCTGTTCTTCGATGGTTTCCTTCGCGGCGCGTGTGCCCAGTGCACCCCACAGACCGTAAGGGCTTTCGACTCCGGGAAGCGATGCGGGGTCGTTATGGGCACCGAGCACCCCGACTTGGCCGCGTGTCGAGTCGCCGGCCTCGATGGAGTCGGTCACAAAGATGACGGCTCCATCCGCCATCAAAACGTGAGCACCACCTTGGTGGCGGCTGGCGATAGTGCTCGTGGCGATGGAAACGGGGTTGGTGTTATTGATGCAGAGTTCCCTGTTCGGGGGCAAGATCGTGAATGTTTGGCTGTTGATCGGCGAACCATAGGCCCACTTGAAGCCTCGGCGTTGCTCGGTGCTTCCAACAAACGGGGCGGTGTCCAACCAGAACCGCGGGCGTTCGGGATTCTTGAATGACTCACAGGAGTCGTTGCCGTTGAGGCTGATGAGCGTGACCGCGCCGTCAACCGCTCGTGTTCGGACGTCATTGTCACCAAGGTCAGTCACGATCTCACCGGCGGCGATGGTGTTGGACAGTCCGTCGAGTGTGTCTCGGAATCGGGCCTTTCGTTGGTTCACAAAGAATCCCCGCTGCGACGCTTGCACGCGCAAGTAGTAGGCCGGATTGCCTCCAGTGTTTTGAGCGCCCGTCGTTCGATTGCGATAGCCGCCCCAGTGAGTATCAAGGGAATCACCCATGCATGGGCCGTAGTTCGTTCGACCTTGGGCTGGCAGGCCAACACCGGGATCGCTTGGGCATCGAAGCGTTGGGATCTGCGTCATCCATGGGCCGTACCATCCGCCATTCGCATTGGCGGCGGCGGCGAGAGGTCGACCAGGCCATGGTCCCATGGCTTGGTACACATTTCCTAGCCCGGCCGTGCCTTCGCTCACGGTGTATGGGTTGCTGATTTCTTCCCACACAGCCTGTTGTTCCATGAACGGTGTCAATCCAACCAACATGGAAAGGTCCAATCGGTTGTTGCCGGCCACCGTGGTCGAGGCACCTGCGCCCAGCCCGTGTGTTCCCCCCTGGTGCATCGGCAGCGCTTTGTATGCCGAGTGATAGTTGTGAATTGCGAGACCAATCTGTTTGAAGTTGTTGCTGCAACTCATACGTCTTGCGGCTTCGCGAGCTGCCTGGACAGCTGGCAAGAGCAATCCGACAAGGATCCCAATGATGGCGATCACCACCAAGAGCTCAACAAGTGTGAAGGCAAATCGAGCCCGCTTCATTCGAATATGACGCATAGATTTAGAACAGTCGCAATGAGTAGTGGATCTTTTTGAGGCCCATTGACGCGTAGGGAAGAAAGAATCGGACATGGATGAGAGACCCGATCTTTTATTTGAATGAGCGATGCTGACCCAAGTTCCGGCTCACTCGGTGAGCCAGCCTGTGGGGCCAACGCTACGCATTCGGTACCTCGACATTCTTGCAAAACGTATAAACCAAATTTAGATGGAGGCAGGTTGCTGTCTATCGTGTATTTGCACGACGGCGTCGTTGCGACTCAACATGCTGTTTCCGTCAATCGCTTCGACACGTCGTTGTTTCAAGTCGGGTTGAAGCTGTGGCGGAGTTGGCGGCCGATCGCCGATCCGCGAGCATGGTCCGTTCGGATGAGGTGATAGCGTTGCCTATCGCTCCGATATCGCAGGTTAACGAGCGATGGTTTCTCAATCGCAACAAGGGAGCAGGAACCATGAAGGGGGTAAGGGCACGGTCAATCGCGGGACGAGTCTATACTGAGGCAGGATGATCACACTCACAAACTCCGACGCCGCTCGAAGCCCAACCCCATGGATGAATCTGACATTCTTGCCCAAGTAAACGGCGAAACCGATCCGCAGCGCCGTCATCGCTTGGTGCGGGAACTCTGTGCCGGTGATTCCGGTCTTCAGCGTCAGATCGAAAAAGTGTTGGCGGCTGGCGACTTGCCGACCACGAATCTGGGAGAGTCTGTCGAGAGTCAGGAAGAGTGCGTTACCGAAACAGCCGCCTACAGCCCTTCCTTGCCTCAAAGGGGAGGGCAGATTGGGCCGTACAAGTTGCTTCAGGAAATCGGTGAAGGCGGCATGGGCTTGGTGTTCATGGCGCAACAAGTCGATCCGGTGCGCCGACGCGTCGCGTTGAAGGTCATCAAGCCAGGCATGGATTCGCGTCAAGTCGTGACCCGATTTGAAGCGGAACGTCAGGCTCTGGCGGTGATGGATCATCCCAATATCGCGAAAGTCCTTGATGCCGGAACGACCGAGGATGGTCGACCCTACTTTGTGATGGAGTTGGTCAACGGAAAACCGATCACGGAGTACAGCGATGAAGAACGATTGACGACCAAGCAACGACTGAAGCTATTCACATCCGTTTGTCGAGCGGTTCAACATGCACATCAAAAAGGAATCATTCATCGGGATTTGAAGCCCAACAACATTCTGGTCGCTGAGTTTGATGGTGAGCCCGTCGCGAAAGTGATCGACTTTGGGATCGCCAAAGCCACTGGCCAGCAATTGACGGACAAAACACTGTTTACCGAGCTCGGCCAGGTCGTTGGCACGATCGAATACATGAGTCCGGAACAATCGCGGCGGAACCAATTGGATGTCGACACGCGATCGGACGTCTACTCACTCGGTGTTGTGCTTTACAAGTTGTTGACCGGTGAGACGCCGTTCGGTTCCGAGAGGTTGAGGAACGCCGCTTGGGATGAGATTCTGAAGATCATTCGGGAGGAAACGCCTCCACGACCCAGCGTGAAGGTGGGTAGCAGTCCTGAGTTGGACCAAATTGCTCGGGATCGAAGCGGTAACGCGGCCCGTTTGCCGTCTCAAATTCGTGGCGACTTGGATTGGATCGTCACAAAATCGTTGGAAAAGAATCGCGATCGACGCTACCAGTCCGCTTCTGAATTGGCTGACGACATCAATCGGCATCTCAACGAAGAGACGGTGTTAGCGGCACCCTCTAATTCATTGGATCGAGTTTCGAAGTTCATTCGCCGCAATCCAAAAACCGTTGCCTCACTGTTTGCGGCGACCGCGGTCGTTGGACTCTTGTTCTATTTGGTGGTGTATGCGACGAACCAAATCGAACGGCGGAACGTGCGGCTCGCCGAAGCGGTGACGGCCGCACAATTTGCGTTGGACAGAGCACAAGCGTCCGTGATCGGCAACGAAGGCCGTTGGGACGCCGCGACGGCACGTGTCGACAAAATCGCGGGAATGTTGGAAGGCGAACAGTTTCTCGGGCGTGACAATCGAAACACCGCGGAAGACTTCATACGGGAGTTTCAGTTTCAAAAGTCGAAACGCATGATCGACGCACAGATCGAGGATATCGTCATCCGAGGTGCATCGGATAAGTCGCTCGCGAGTTGGCGGGAAATGGAAGTCGAAATACGCGACTTCTTTAAAACGCACGGATTCGATCTGGATCTTGAGAGCCCTCAGGCGATTGGTGCAAAGATCCAGACGCATCGTGCAACGACTCTTTGGATTGACTTGCTGGAGCTTTGGATCGGGACCCGGGGCCAAATCGCGATGTTTGGCGGGCCGGCACTCGAGATTGAAGAGATGCAGCCGTGGGCTCAAGTGATGTATCAAGCCGAGCAAGATCCGGTGCGCACGGCGATTCGAAAGTTCTTGTACACCCGACCGCATCATCGAGAAACTCTGGACAACGCGATCGATGGAGTCGAGATCGCCACGCTGCCCCCTCGCACCATCGCGTGGCTTGGGACCAGCTACTTGATCGTCGAGGAGGCGGGGAAATGCAACGAGATTATGCAAGCCGGATTGGAACGGTATCCGCGTGATATTTTGCTCACACACGACTACGCATGGGCATTAACGCATCAAGAGCGGTATCAGGAAGCGGCTCGATTGTTCCACCGTTGTTTGGTGCTTCGTGACGATGTTCCTGGACTATGGATCAGTCTGGCCAGCACCCTGGAGAAGCTCGGCGAGACCGAAGCAGCTCAGAGCGCCGAGCGAAAAGCGCAGGAGTTGACGGCGAGGCGTTCCAAAAACGATTCGCGGACGGCAGCTCAGGAACCGTGATTTTGGCGCGAGATCTTGTGCCGTAAGTGGTGCCAACGATTTCCCATCGAAATGGGAGTGACACGAAGCTTGGGAGAGATGGTGCGCGAGCGTTATTCCGCGTCGCGAGGTTTGGAGATCGGCAGCGTGACGACGGCAGCCGTTCCCTCATTCGGCTGCGAGTTGAAATTGAGCGTGCCGCCGAGCTGCGAGACGACGTTGCGGGTCAAATACAGTCCCAGTCCGATTCCTCGGCCGGGTTCCTTAGTCGTAAAAAACGGATCTCCGACGCGGCCGAGAACGGTGTCGTCCATGCCTTCGCCTTGGTCGGAGACAATGATGCGGACGTCTTGGTCCTCGAGTTTCGATTCGACGCGCACTCGGCCTTCGAAACCGCTCGCATCGAGGCCGTTGTGAATCAGGTTGCGGATGGCTTGCGCGACGGCTTCTTCGGGAACCCAGAGCGTTTGTTGCTCGACGATATCGGCGCCGTCGACCACGTCGACACGGTGCGGGTCGCGAACACCTTCAAGCGTCGCATCGATCAGATCTCCCACGGTCGTTTTCTGCCATCGTTGTGCCATTGAATCACCCGCAGCACCACGCATTCGCTGGAGTATCTGACGGCAAATTTCCAATTGGTGATCGATCAATTGAAGGTCTTCGTCGACCGTGGCTGGTTTCTTGATGTCGTCGAGGTGACGCATCAATTCGCGCGCGACGACGTCGATCGTCGACAATGGAGTGGCGAGTTCGTGTGCTGCGCCGGCAGCCAACGTCGTCAACGCTTCCAGGCGTCGATCCGCCGCCGAGGCACGTTCCTGGTCGCGGAGTTGTCGTTCACGTTGCCTGAGTAACCCGGCCGTGAGTGTGACGAAATAGGTCACGACGGTCGCGCATGTTCCGAACGCCAACATCAGGCCGATGACGCGAACGCCCAGAAAACCATTCGGCGCTTGGAGGCTGATTCCTGGGAGTTGAACATGCCATCGCAAAACGAATGCGTAGCCGATGGTCGCAACGACGGTGAGGATCCACGCCGATCGCGGGCGAATCATCACGCCACCGACGGCGAGATTCACGAAGTAAAAGAAGCTGAATGGGTTGCCGGCTCCACCGCTGAAGTAGAGCATTGCCGTGAGTGTGACGAGGTCGAGCACCATAAGTCCGAGTGCGACGGACTTGACAGCGAGGTCCTCTCGATCGTCGGGCTCAACATCGATCGGCTTTGCGGCCGCCGAGTTGCCTCGTAACCAGATTGCGTAAAGCGCATTGGTGGCGGCGGTGAGGCCGACGAGGCCGAGCAGGGGCACGAGCCGTAACGGGACTCCCGTGATCCACCCGGCGAAGACGATCGTCAATAATTGGCCGACGATTGCGACCGACCGAAGATGAAGCAACCAGTGGGACGTGCCGAGTTTTGCGGCGGGCAGGAGCGGGAGGGCGCTGTAGAGATCCTTGTCCGTCGTCTTTTCGATCGGCCTTGCCGATGGATTCGAGTTCGTTTGGATCACGATTGCGAGGTTCCCCTTTCACGTTCGACGAGGTCGCCGGACCGTTAGTGGTCGATCGCGGTCTCGTCTGCGGAACGATTGTGTTGTTCGCGCAACTGGTGCATCGTTTCGATGATGGCTTTGGCCTGCAACGCGATAGCGGATTTTCCGTCGCCCGTTTGCATTGCTTGTTCGCCTTCTTTCTGCAGTTGGTCGATCTGTTTCCAGTCCATCAACCAATTCTTCAACTCCGCCGCATCGCGAAGTTCCTTGACGGTGTTGCCAAGGCTATCGAAAAGATTGCGATCGGGTTTGGAAAGGTAGCGGCGGTAGGGAGCTTTCCCGCCGAAGGCTTTGGGGACTCGGTTCGCACCGTCGCCTCCCGACGTCGGTTTCTGTCGCGAACGTTTGCGAAGGTCCGCGTAGGAAGTTCCCGCGATCACACCCGAAAGAATCGCGGCGAGCAACGCGATGATCACCCAGTTGGTTTCACCGAGGAACAGCAACACGATGGCTGCGATGAAGCAGAACGCGGCGATCGCGCTGGCTGCCACCGTGCGCCAGAATGGAACGGGCTCGCGTGTCGGACTTGAGACCGTGTCGGTTGGCGCGGCGCTAAACAGTTTTTCATCGGTCACGCGTGTGATCACGATGGTGGTGTTGTCGGGGCCGCCCCGCAAATTTGCGAGGTCGACGAGGACTTCGGCGGCCAGTTTTTCAGGGAGGCAATCCAGTAGGGTTGCGATTTCGACATCGTCTACTTGCCCGGACAGTCCATCGCTGCAGAGCAGGAACAGATCATCGTTGAGGATCTCGAAAGGGCCTTCGATGTCGATTTGCACTTCCGCGTTGGGCCCGAGTGAACGGGTGATGACGTTCTTGGGCAACGCTTGACCGAGAGCGCTATCGGGGTGGACTTGGCCGCTCGCCTGAACTTCCCAAACGAGTGAATGGTCAAAGGTGAGCTGTTCCAGGATTCCGCGACGCAGACGGTAGACCCTCGAGTCGCCGACGTGAGCGATGACGGCTCCCTGGGGAATCAGTGCGAGCGAACTCGCGGTCGTTCCCATGTTGTGGAACTCGGGATTTTGCTGACCACGCTGGTAGATTTCTTCGTTCGCGACGTTGACCGCAACATGGAGCGAGTCTTTTGCGTCCGAGATGGCATCGCGAAAATAATTCATCGCGATCAGTTCAGTGGCCATGCTGCTCGCCAATTCACCGGCCGCGTGGGCACCCATTCCGTCGGCAACGATGAACAGATGACCCCGCATTCGGAAACGTTCTTCCGACTGGGCGGGTACCACCGAGTGCGAGTCTTGGTTGTTCGTTCGGCGCATTCCGACATCGGTGCGCGATGCGCTCACAACGCCGGGGTCCCAACTCTCGGAGTCCGATGAATTATCCAAGCTCAACTCTTCGCGATTTCCTGATACCGATCGAATCGTCCGGGTGGACTGACGTTCCGAAACGGCCGGCGCTGCGGTATTCGTCATTCAACATACGTTTGTGGCAAGCAATCATTCTATTTCCGGCGAACTTGTCTACCTAGGTCGCCGTGACACGCCTTCACGCGAAATCACGACCAGGGGACCGCATCTCCCCACCCACCGGTAAACAACTGTTCGCTCAGCGGTTTTCGCCGCCGCGCCGCCTGTTCGCGTTCGACCAACTGTTTCGCCTCGGGAGTCTCGGCCGACTCGGTCGCGGGATGACCGATCGCGAGAGCCGTTGCGGGTTCAAAGTCGGCAGGAATCTGGTACTCGGCACGAATCTGGCTGAGATTGATTCCCGCCATTTGGTGAACTTGCAGGCCGAGCGCCGCCGCCTGGATCGACAGCAATGCCGCGGCTTGGCCGAGATCATGGAGTGCGACCCGGTTGGGTTTATCGTTCCGCGAAAACTGAGGCCGGTATGCGCTCAAGGCTAAAACACCGGCATGCTGCGCCCACTCACGATTCGCATCCATCAGGCAGCCGAGCATCCTTTGAAACGCCTCCGGCTCGTCCCGTGTGGCGATGATCCACCGCCAAGGTTGCTCGTTGAAGCTGCTCGAAGCCCAGCGGGCGGCCTCGAAGCACTGCAGAATTTGGTCGCGCTCGACAACGCGTGGGGAAAACCGGTAGGGACTCCATCGACCGGCGATGGCGTCCAGTGTTTCACGCTGAGTCGGGTTGATTGTCATCGAAATCGCATCGTGTGTTCGGCCCTGCACAGACTCCGTCGGCACGGGCAGCACTGTCACGACAGTGGCAGGGCTAACGCGTTCAAGGGCCATAGCATATCGAGTTCGTTGCGGCGATGTGCGCCGCAGACCGTCAACCGCGGCGTGAAATCGAAACCAGTCCTCGCTCATGCCGGTTCGGGAACGCGGCGGTCTCGCGACGAACGATCACCAAGGGGTTGGCCTCCGACTGGGAAGCGCTTCGCAGACAGCACCCGAGTAGCTCCTGGCCGATCCCGTCTTGCTCGAGCCCGGATCCATAGGCGAGGAGAGTTTCGCCATGGCGGAGTTGAAAGGTCGAATGGTTTGCTTTGACGTCAATGGCACTCGCTAGCGGGGGTGTGCCGGTAGGGATCAGCGGACGGTATCCGTAACGGCTTCCGATCAGGCTGCCGAGTGACCCGGCACACGCGACTTCGCCCTCGCCGGTCTCGGGATCGAGTCTCGCGTAGAGCAAGGAAACCAATTGCTCTCCGGTACTGGATTGCCAAAGCGTGTCCCCGATCCGCCGCATGAGTTGTGTCGGGGTGTGTCGATAGCCACAGTGCGCCGTGATCGCGGCGCGAGCCGTGGCCGCAACGAGCGCCCCGGCGGCGCCGGATTCGACTGCTTCCGCGATTGCGATCATGATCGAACCGTCCGGCAGAACGTCCCAGGCGTGCCAGCCGACCGCCCAAGGCTGCGGCGACTCGATCATGCCGTCGACGTGCCAGCCTTCCGCGAGCACGTTTCCGACCGGCAATGACGCGTGCTGCCATTCATTCATGTCGCGCAAAGCGTGACGCGAAGTTTGCCCCTGCTCTTCGCGTCGACTGCGGCTGGCTTCGGACAGCAACAGCGTGATCAGTTGGGAGGTCATTTTTGCGATGGCGATGTGAGACTCACCGAGTTGCATCGGCGTTTCGCAAAAGAACCACATCGTGCCGACGGGCAAGTCACCGCGAAAAAGCGCGGTGCAGATCGCGGCACCCGCCGTCTCCGGTGCACTCCACGACGAGCCCATGATGCCCGTGAGGTCATCGATCAAGACCGCTTCTTGCACCAAAGCTTCGAGGTCGCCGCGGCTTCCCCGCAGCATCCTCGGTTCAGCGCTGAGTCGGTCTTCGGGCAAACCGACGACGGCCCGTGTTTTCAAATACTGTGTGTCGTCGTCGAGCATGTAGATCGCGGCGGAGTGAAACCCAAGCGCGGTGATCGCCATGCGCAAGACTTCGTCCACTCGTTTCGCTGCCGTCTCGGCGCGTTCGGGCGCGATGCCGGAGGTGACGCTCGCCGCAAGTTCCATCTCGCTTCGTCGCAGCGACGAACGCAGAGCTTCGAGTTCTCCCGCCATCTCGCGGGCGACACTTGCGAGTTCAATCGCGTTTTCTTCGATGACGGCGGGGGCTTCGATTTCTCCCTCCGAAGCATCTCCGTTGGGCTCGACGCGTACCTGGCTATCGTGGCGGTCGTCAACGCGCCAGCCCGTCGCCGAGGTGAATGCGTCCCAAAAGCGTTGACTGGAGGCGGGACGCTGCGTGTCAGCGTTCTTTTCGTCGCCGCGATGCAGTTTGAGATAGGGCGGAACGGTATTGGTCACAATGATGGCCCGACAAACGGATATAAGAGGAAGTCGTCTCGCTCCTTTCGTGGAGCGGCGAGCGGCGATCCGTGCCGGTAGCCGGCGTCAAGGTAAGTGGCACCTCGCGCGGCAACGTTGGAATCGACAATCAACGGAAAACCATCGAGAGGAATGGCCGTCAAATTCCGTGAACCTTACCGCGGCGTGGTACTGATCGGTACGACCGCTTCGAAGCGTCAACTCACCGATGGCGTCTGCGCACCATCAGGTGCGATGGGCGCATCCCGACCGATCGATATCAGCCCGCCATCTGTTTCGTCGACGAAATCTCCAACGCCGGGACGCTGTGCCAGACGAAACCACTTCCAACAAGAGCGTTTTGCTTTCATCTCTGGCGGGAAAGGACGTCCCATGAATCGGTGTCTCACTCGATCTGTCTTTCTGAGCGTTTTGTTGGTCTCGGTCTCGCCGGTGATTTCTCATGGGCATCAACCCGACGGGGCGAACACTCCCGTTCGTCAACGCATCGATTTGATCGGACCGATCGGGAATCGGTTGCCGGCCGGTCATCGACGCAAATTCAACCGTCCCCGCAATTGGATCGGCTGGACCGCGTATCGGATTGCGCCTTCCTCGATCGAAGCGATGTCATGGCACCGAGCACAGCATGCCGGCGCGTACGACGATCCCAAACGTAGCAAACGGATCGAGTATCACTATTTCTATCCCAAACCTTGGGAAGCGATGCGGATCGGTCAGCGGCCATCGACGTCGCGCCCGGAAGACGTGAAAGCGGAAACGGGCATGAACGGGTATGTCCCGTCGCCGCTCACGATCGAGGACGAAGAGACGGTCGAAGCACTGACGCCACCACCGGCAGAGAGAAACGACGAAGCCGGTGCCGAGGATTTGGCGTTGCCTCCCGTCAAAGATCCCGAGGCCTAACCCGGATATTGCATCGGTAGTTATAGCGGATTTGCTTTTTTGCTTTTGGTTGGATTTGAATTGTAATTGGGGCTTGG
>JBCBOT010000263.1:0-11694 GCA_039821165.1 Planctomycetota bacterium
GCGAGACTGCGAGGATGGCCCCTCCGAGACGACCATTGCTTTATGCGAGTCATCCTCGACCAATTGTTCGGCGACTGTTGGTACAGCCACCTCGATAAGCGACTCGTTGCCTATAGACAATTGAACTGCGAACAGTTGCGGCAATGTATCGCGATGGCCGAACAACTCTTGCACGGCGACACCGAAGCCCTCATCCGCTCGAATCGAGACAGTCTCAGATGGAGGAAGAAACTGAAATGAGCCTTGAGAACCGCAACCTGTCGCCCGCGGAAATCGACCGGATCGTGATGATGGCGTGGGAAGACCGGACAAGCTTTGATGCGATCCAAACGCAATTCGACCTGACTCCTGGTGAAGTGATCAAACTGATGCGCAGTCAATTGAAACCCGCGAGCTTTCGACTTTGGCGAAAGCGAACGTCGGGGCGCGTCACCAAACACGAGCGTCTGTTTGAGCAAACCGATGCCGGGGATCAACAGCGACGTTTCCGGGCAAAGTCACAGCGAGGCTAATCCGTGGTCAAAATCAAACGGATTCGCACGAAGCCCTGCTCAAGATGCCACGAAACAAACGATGTCCTGTACCGCGTCCGAGTCGACGCGGACGGCGACTGGCTTTTCGTTTGTCCGACGTGTCTGGAAGAAGTCCGCCCGGGCAATCCGCACTACCAATACGGCGGCACGTGGAAGAGCAAGAAACGACACTGAGGGAAGCGTGACGTAGGGATGCCCCAAAGGCCAATCACTCCGGTGTTCGGCGAGTCGCCTTCCACCCGTCGACCTGCAATTCACCATGGACGCCGCAGTCGAACGCGAGAGGTTCTTCCAAGCCCCGCAGACGGCCGGTTTCCTGATTCGAAAGACGCCCCACATGCGACACGTTGGTCAACTGGTTGTTTTCGATCATCGCCGCGTCGCTTTCTTTGTTGCGGAATAGCGGCCGTGCCAAACCTCGGCACTCGATGATATTGTCGATGATGCGATACGTTTTAAAGTCGGACTTCGAATTGAATCCGAACAGCCCCTCTTTGCGCGGCGTCGATGTCGTCCTGGCAATGATGTGGTTATTTCGGACGATCAGATTGTCATACGGTTCATTGATCCAAATCACGCCGCGACCGGGATTGCTCACGAGGTTGTTATGAAACAACGCGGGGCCCGGGGCCGCCGCCTTGCCAAAACCCGAAATCAGGTTACCGCCGTCCTTCTCCGCGGAGAAGTCGAAGAGATTGTGATCGATCTCGACACCATTTCGAACGAACTCGATGGAATAGCCGGCCGTCATGTAGTTGTGATGAATGTGGAACGTTCGGCCGCTCTCGGGGACCTTTCCACCGGCATACTTTGGAATTGAAATCGCGCCGAAGCAAACGTTGTGATCGATTTCCATGTCTTCATCACCTTCGAAGGGAAACTCGATCGAAAAATTGACCTCGATGGTGTTGTGGTGAATGCGACAACGCTTTCCCTGTCGGCCTTTGATGCCGTAGTGACCGTCGGCCTTACCCTTCTGGGTTCTCGTGAAGCGGTTGTGCGCGATTTCGGTATCCGTCGTCCAAACAGCGAAGATTGCGCCGCCCGAAATTCCTCCGTCGGTCCCCGGGATGCCGCCTCGCTTCCACCGCCCACCCGCATCGACGAACTCGCATTCCTCGATTTTTGATTCGCTCAACGCATGCGTCCTCACACCCGACGCGAGGAAATCTTCGACACGCAGATGATGGAGGTGTAATTGTTTGTTTCCAAACGCATAGATCGCCCCGTGCAGTTTCGGGCCTGTCAACGTGAGGTGCGATACAGAAATGCCGACCGCCTTATCCACCGCCCGAATCAGAAACGCTCTCGTATCCATTCCCTTGAGTCGGGTTTCGGGGTCCGGCAACGTTTGGGTGGACGGTTGCCAATCCGGCTCCTGCGTGAGAACGGTCTGACCAATGCCTTTACCAATGATCGAAACGCCGGAACCGGGCTCGAGAGGTGAAGAGAGCCGATACGTTCCAGCGGCCAAAAGAATCGAGTCACCTTTTTGGGCGCGTTCGACGGCCTCGACCAATTCGTCCGTGGTCGCGACATGAATCTCCGCCGCGTCGCCGACTCCGAGCCATCCGAGGAGAGCGAATGAACCAATCAGTTTTCGAACCAGAAACACGTTCATCGGATGGCTCACAATACCTTGGCTGTTATTCGTCCAACTCTTCCAATCGCTGATACGCTTCGGCGAGTTCAGTCTCGGCGTTCTTCAAACGCTCTGCGTCGGCAGCCATTCGATCGCCTCCAGACTGATAGTACTCCGGTTCGGCCATCGCCGCATGGATTTCGCTGATTTGACTTTCGAGCGTATCGATCCGTTCGGGCAGCGAGTCAAGCTCTCGTTGCTCTTTGTAGCTGAGCTTTCGTTTCTGCGGCTCAGTCTTGGTTTTTGTCGACGTCGGCGTCGCATTCGCCGCAACCGGTTTTGCGACCTCCGTTCGTCGTGCAACGGTCGCGCGCCATTCGTCGTACCCGCCGACGTATTCTCGGACGCCTTCCTCTTCGAACACAATCGTCCCGGTAACGACGTTATTGAGAAACGTCCGGTCGTGGCTGACCAACAAGAGCGTGCCGTCGTAACTCGATAGCAACTCTTCAAGCAACTCGAGCGTCTCGGCGTCCAGGTCGTTGGTCGGCTCATCCATGACGAGCACGTTGGCAGGCTTCGTCATCAGTTTCGCGAGCAAGGCGCGGTTGCGTTCACCACCTGAGAGAAACTTGACTTTGGTGCGAGCCCGCTCGGGAGTGAAAAGGTAATCCTGCAAGTACCCAAGGACATGCTTGGTCTTGCCACCGACCGTCAGTTGCTCGCTGCCTTCACCGACGTTCTCTTGGACCGTCGATTCGGGATCCAGCGTGTCTCGGAGTTGATCGAAGTACGCGACTTGAAGACTTGTTCCGAGTCGAACCTTGCCGCTATCGGGTTGCAGTTTGCCGAGCAACAGTTTGAGAAGCGTTGATTTGCCGGCTCCGTTCGGACCGATGATTCCGATCTTGTCCCCGCGCATGATCGTCGACGAAAAACGGCTGACGATCGGTTTCTCGTCGTAGCCAAAGCTGACGTCGTCGAGATCCGCCACAAGTGCGCCGCTTTTGATACTCTCCTGAAGCTCGAGTTTCGCCTTCCCGACTTTCTCCCGCCTTTGACTTCTTTCCACCCGGAGCGCCTTCAACGCTCGGACGCGGCCCTCGTTACGAGTTCTTCGAGCCTTGATTCCCTGACGGATCCAGCGTTCTTCTTCCGCAAGCTTTTTGTCGAACAGTGCGTTCTGCTTTTCTTCGGCGGCGAGAGCCTGTTCTTTGCGTTTGAGGAACGTCTCGTAGTCACACGTCCAGTCGAAGAGGCGTCCTCGATCGACCTCCCAGATTCGCGTGGCGAGTGCTTGCAGAAAACTGCGATCGTGGGTGATGAAGATCAGGGTCTTCGTCCAGCGTGATAGAAAATCCTCGAGCCAGAGAATGGACGGAATATCGAGGTGGTTCGTCGGCTCATCAAGCAACAACACGTCCGGCTCGGCCACAATAGCGCGTGCCAGCAGGACGCGACGCTTCATGCCGCTGGAAAGTGTTTCGAAGAGGACATCGGGATCGAGTTGCATCCCCGAAAGCGTTTTCTCGACGGCATGCTCGGCTTGCCATTGGTTCGATGGATCGTCCTCGAGATCAACGCCCTCACGGACGATTTCGCGAACCTGCCCCGCAAGGTCCGATGGCACGTCTTGCACGAGTCTGGCGACACGCGTTTGGGGCGCGAGTTGCAACTCGCCGTGATCCGGCAAGAGATCGCCGGAGAGTATTTTGAGGAGCGTTGTTTTGCCCGCGCCGTTGCGACCGAGCAATCCGATCCGTTGTGCGGACTCGATTTGGGCACTCACGCCATCAAGCAGGACCGGTCCGGCAAAGCCGATCGAAACGTCGGCAAGTTTTAGCAAAGCCATTGCTCAACCGACCTGGAGAGTACCGACCACGTCGGCGACAGACGAAGCCTGGAGTTCCGCCAATGCGGCTGGAAGCTCATCTATCAGACGCACCGAAACGGTCGGGTCATAGTAATTGGCAGTCCCGATTTGCACGGCAGAAGCCCCGGCCACGAGGAACTCCATCACATCATCAATCGCGGCAACGCCACCGATTCCGATGATGGGAACATCGACCGACGAAGCGACCTGATGGACGCAGCGAAGCGCGATCGGCTTGATGGCGGGCCCACTCAAGCCGCCCATCCCGTTGCCGAGCATCGGCCGTCGACCACGCCAGTCGATGGCCATCGCCAAAACGGTGTTGATCAAACATACCGCGTCGGCCCCCGCGTCGGCGGCACCGCGCGCGATCTCGGCAATGCTTGTCACGTTGGGCGTTAGCTTGGCGAGTATCGGAACCGCACAAGCGGCGCGGGCCTCGGCGACCACATCGTGACAGGACTTTGCGTTCGTCCCAAAATCGACGCCGCCACTGACGTTCGGACAGGAAAGGTTCAGTTCCACCGCGGCAACGCCGAAGTCGCCGATTCGCGCCGCCAACTCGACGAACTCTTGTTGCGTCCGTCCCGCGACGCTGACAACAACCGGAGCCGACAGCGATTGAAGATACGGAAGATGGTGTTCGATGAATGCGTCGATGCCGTCATTGTCCAGCCCGATCGCGTTGAGCAACCCGGCCGAAGTCTCGACCGTCCGCCAAGGCGCGTTGCCGATTCTCGGCTGAGCCGTGATTGTCTTGGGCAACACGCCCCCGAGTCGCGTGACATCGACGATGTTTTGCATCTCGCGGGCGTACCCGAAGGTGCCGGACGCGACGAGAATCGGATTGGGTAGCCTCAGCCGACGAAGGGTTGTGCTGAGGTCTACTTCGGTCATCGCGTTCATGCAGTTCCTTCGGTCGTTGTCGCGCCGCGGATCAAGAGTTGGTCGATATTGTCGAGAAGCGTGTCGGCAACGGCCTGTTTCGTTCCTGAGACGCGAGCGATCACTTGGCCCTGAGCATCAAGCAACTCGACATCATTTTCCAGCGAGTCGATGGCAGACGGCCCGTTGCTCACGATCATGTCGCAGTGCTTCTTTTCGAGCTTGACCGTTGCCCGGAATCGATGATCCTGGGTTTCGAGCGCGAACCCGACGACCCACTGATCGCTGCGTTTGTTCTGCCCCAGCGTTGCCACGACGTCGGGAGTCTCAATCAATTCGATTGTCAGTGGTCCACCCGTCTTGGCGATTTTCTGCGATTCGACAACACGAGGCATGTAATCGCACGGCGCCGCGGCACCAATCGCGCCGTCGCACTCCGCAAAATATCGCTGGCTTGCCTCTAACATGTCGTCGGTCGTGACCACGGGCACCACGGTCGCAGCATCGGGATACTCCGTGGGTACCGGTCCACTGACGATCACCACGTCGTGACCTAAACGCAATGCGGCCGTCGCCAGCGCTGCCCCCATTCGACCACTCGATGCATTGGAGAGGTAACGAACAGGATCCAGGTATTGCCGGGTCGGACCGGATGTGATCAGGATTCGCGCCACACCTAGTCCAATGCCGAGTCGATCAGTTGATTCAAGTCTTCGGTGGACATCTGCATCTTGGCGGCGGCAAGTGCGAACAAACGTTTTTCGCTTTCGGCGAGCACTCCATCCGCTGCCATCATCCGAATCAAATCCGTCATCAAGGCGACCCGTTGGTCCTTGTCGGCGGGAAGCTCGAGTGCAGCGTCGTCGCCGAGTCCGAATCGAATGGCGTGATTCAAGTCCGACTCGCCGAGGTCGAGCTCCTGGCAACGATCCGCGAGAAGAGTGACTTCGCTTTCGCCAAGCTCCCCATCCGCAAAGGCCATCACCACCAAGTTCCGAAGGTGGCGTATTCGCTCGTTAAATTCACTCTCAGACATGTGAGAATCCTAGCCTTCGCGTTTTCTCGCGGCTAGCAGGCTGTCGCGAATCGGGGACGTCAGAAACAAGCGGGTGGTCCGAAAAAGACGCCCAATCAGCCGTGACATCTGCGGTGAGGTTTTGTTAACCACCGGGGCGAACGCACTCAACGAATCGCAGGCTGAAAAATGTTAAACAAGGCACTTCAAACTGATCGCACGGGCCTTTCACCTGTACTCAGAACGCTTACAGTGCTTGCGATCATGGCGAGCACGGCGGTTGCCCAGACAACCACGCCCTCGTGGCGACTCGGAATTCCGAGCTTTTTCTCGAAGAAGCGATCGGAGGATTCTACGATCGCTCCTCCGACGTCATTCCCGATGCCTGGAGCGGAAGCCGCCAACCATTCAGCCATGGGCCCCGTACCGAGTTCCTCGTTTGCCGCGATTCCTCCGGTTTCTAATTCCGGTGCCTCACAGGACGCTTTCGAGTTGCCAGCGGGCAACTACGTGGACGTCGCCCCGGTTGCCTATCAAGGTAGCGGCGTTCCTCCGGCCCCCGTGGTCGACCCAGCAATGGCGGCAGCCGCACCGCCCACGGAATCACTGCCTGCCGAATCACCGATCGGTCGCGCGATCGAAGCCGGTGTGTTGCCACCGACTCCGCCACTCGAGGAAGAAACACGACGTTGGTACACGGTGCCGCTCGGTTGGATACGCGGCTGGGAGAATCACGCCGAGTTTGGACTCGATGGAAGCGCAGGAAATGCGGAAACGCTCGCGCTACAAACGGGCCTGGAAATGCGACGCAAGACAGACGACTACACGTTGTCGCTAGACGTCGACTACCGAAAGGCAAGCAGTCGTGGCGTAACGACCGAAGACAACGGGCGTTTCAACCTCGACTACGATCGACTACTCGGTGATTCGCCCTGGGCCTATTTTGGCAAATTCGGCGCGGAGTTCGATCAGTTCAAACCGTTTGACGCACGAATCAACCTCAACGGTGGTGTTTCGTATCACTGGGTGAGAACCGATGACGCGTTGTTCGTGACTCGGTTCGGTGCCGGTGCCTCGCGTGAAATCGGATCGCCGGACGACGACTGGATTCCTGAAGGCGTGTTCGGGCTGGAAGCCGAACGACAGGTCAATCGCTACAACAAATTGAAGGGCAAAGTCGACTACTTTCCCAACTGGAGCGACTTCGCCGACTATCGAATCGTGACCGACTTGGCCTGGGAAATCCTTCTCGATGACAGCGATAACCTCTCGCTCAAGGTCGCCGTGACAGACCGCTACGACAGCACGCCCCAGGGTGCCCGCCCGAATGACGTCTACTACTCGTTGTTGTTGCTCGTCAAATTCTGAGCGGCCGAACTGGCCGTTGCCAACGCTTCGACAACGCTACGTTCCGCGTCGATTGCCGTACCAACGAATCTGCATTCGATCGCAGTACTGAAAACCGACCGATTCAGTCCACGGTCGAAGCCACGCTTCGGCAGCGTCCAACGCTTGCACCGTGGTGGCCTGTGGCATCACAAACACGTCCTCGGTTGGCACTCCCAACGATTCGGTGACGTGGAGTAGCTCCTCGAATTGCAGTTTCTCACCGATGACGAATTTGAGCTGAAACGCTTTCGCAGCCCGAATCAACTCCCGCATGATCGGAAGCGGCATCCGACGCTGCTCATGCAGTCGGCTCCAACGCGGGTGCTCACCCGGATCAGGTGTGCTGCCCGAGAGTTTGGGGCTCAGTGACAGTAGGTCACAAGCTGTGGGTTTGGCGATCGTTCCTGCCGTCTCGATCGTGACGTGGAGATCGGCTGCTTGAAGCGCGTGAACCAGTGGCTCGAAATTGGCAGCCAGTAGCGGTTCACCGCCGGTCAGCACGACATGCTTCACGCCCGAAGCGACCGCGCTTTGAACGAGCGAATCCACCGAGATCATTTCGCCGGTCGGTTTCCACGACGCGTAGGGCGTGTCGCAAAACCAACACCGCAAATTGCAGCCGCTCGTGCGAATAAAGAAACTCGAGGTGCCAGTGAGTTTCCCTTCGCCTTGACGACTCAGAAACGTCTCACTGACGAAGATCGTCGCCGCAGCGGTTTCCACCCTCCCCGGTGTCGACGAATCGTCATCCGCCCGGCCCCTGGTGGAGTCGGAGTGGCCGTGCGACACTTTCGGTTTTCCCGAGGGAGAGAACATTACCTTGAACGAATCAGTTGACTTTCGCGGGCTGCTGGAGGTATTCGCCAATCCTAGTCCGAACCGCAATTTTACGATCATGCATCACTGCCCCGAGTTCACCTCGGTGTGTCCCAAAACCGGCCAACCGGACTTTGGAAAGATCATCTTCACTTACGTTCCGGACAAGGTTTGCGTCGAACTCAAGAGCTTGAAGTTCTACCTGCAAAGCTACCGCAACGAGGGCATCTTCTACGAAGCGGTCACCAATCGCATCATGGATGACTTCCTTGCGGTTGTACAGCCGAGGTCTGCGACGGTGGAGAGCCAGTGGACGCCACGTGGCGGACTCCATAGCAACATCGTGGTCCAGTATCCCGATCCCTCCGTTTGACCCACCCTCCCGAATTCAGTTTCAACATGTCCGAATCCATTCCCGTCATTCTGTCTGGCTTTGCCGACGAGTCGGCCAACGAGAAGCTCGCCGTTCAACAGTACACGGCATTCGCCGCTCTCGGCCTGCGTTACTATTCGATTCGCTTTGTCGACGCCGGCGAGGGAATCAAGAACGTGATGATGCTCAACGATGCTGAAATCCAGCACCTCGTGAAGATGCAGGGCGACTACGGATTGAAGGTGAGCAGCATCGGCTCACCGATCGGAAAAGTAAAGCTGCTCGATGTGGATGACGGAACCGCCAACCGATTCGTCCCGTTCGAAAAATACCTCGCCGAAGACGTCGCGACGGCGTGTGATCGAGCCGAAGCCTTCGGAGCCAAACTGATTCGCGGCTTCGCGTTTTACCATCCGAAAGGCACGGCCCCCGAAGACCACATCGATCAGGTGGCCGATCAGTTGGGCCAAATCGCCGAAGTCTGCGACAAGCGTGGCCTAACATTCGGCCTCGAGGTCGAAGCCAACTTGGTGGGGCAAACCGGTCAATTGCTGCAAAAGATCGCCGAGAAAGTCGATCACCCCGCAATGCTGACGATCTTTGACGGCGCCAACATCGTGACTCAAGGGTTCACGCCCGACGAAACGTTTGGTGAATACGTCGCGATGAAGCCCAGCATGGGATGGTTGCACATCAAAGACTATCACGACCCGTCACCGACGGGACGCATCACGCACGTAGATGAAGCGAGCCTCGCGAACTTTGTGCCTGCGGATTGCGGCGACTGTGGGCACGAAGCAATCCTTCGCGATCTCAAATCGTTCTTGCCTGAGCTGCATCGGCGGATGACCGATCGGGGCGCCGACGGCGTGTTCCTGGACTTGGAACCGCACGTCAAGGGCGGCGGCCAATTCGGTGGTTTCAGCGGCCCCGACGGCTTCGGCGTCGCCCTGCGAGGCCTCTGCCGTGTACTGGACTACGTCGACATTCCTTATTCGATCCGCGACTTTGCCGATATCCAGGCTTCCAAGCCTGAATGACATTCGTCTCAAACGCGTTGCGTCGCAAACGACTAACGCGGCTGATGGATCACGTTGCGAGGCTGTTCCGCAACCCTTGCCTGCGGTGCGGATTGGGGAAAGAACGGGTTGCTCTGCACCTGGGGGACACCGGGCACGGAATAAACTCGTGCGGGTGCGACCGGCGAAACCTGAGCAGTCGGCTGCGTTGTGACCGGACGCGAAGCGATACGCGACGGTTGCGGACGCGGCTGACCGATTCGACGTGGTTGACCGAGACGACGCGGTTGCATGCGGCCCGTCTGGTCGAGAAGCTCGTCCGCCGCTCCCTCGCCTTCAGGACCGTCGAGTACCGGCTCGACAAGCGCTGGAATACTATCGCTGGGCGAAGTCACCTCTTCAGCGGATTCGACTTCGGGTAAGGGCGTCGCGTACTCGGGAGCCTTGGCGGGCTCCGGGTCTCGCGCCTCTGTCGCGCCAGCATCAGGCACGGGCGCGCTGGGCATCAGTTCGTACATCGGACTGTCGCTCGGGACTTGCTCGGGCATCGAGTGCCCCATCGACATCGGAGAAAGCACGGTCATGCTGCCGTCGCACCCGGGCTGGTCGCAAGTGATGGCCCCATCGCAATTCGACTGGTCGCAACTCGCTTTGCCGCAGAGCGCGGTGTTGGGGGGATAGACGTTGTTGCAAGCGTCACATCCGCCACGCTTGGCCCCGAACTGCTGGTAGTAACTTTGGGGCGGCAGGTCCGCACCTGGACGACAACCGCCATAGCGACAGGCGTGATAGCCGTCGCCCCAGCCGACTCCGAGATGACGCGCCACTCGCTGAATTGAGATCGGATTTCCGGCGTTTGCGGCGCTGAGACCGCTCAGCACGAGGCCGAGAAGGACCACGGATCGTAGGTCGTACTCGAAGACGTTCAGTCGCTTCATCACCAAGTCTTCCATGACGGGTGGGGTGGCTACACAGGCGTCGGCGGGTTCCTACGGACGCCTAGGGGTTGATCGGATTTTTTCCTTCGACCGGTTTGAATGACCCGAACCGGAGGCAGAGATTCCTGGCGTGGGAGCCCTTCTGTAACGATTGTGCGGACCAAGCGAGGATTTCCGGACACGAGATTGCCTCGGACGCAGTGATTTCGCCCAGACCGAGCAATCTCGACGCTCGGCCGACGTACAGTTCCCGAACAGCACAATCCAGGCATGTCCCTTCGAGCACGAGAAAATGGCAGAACGGCAGAGCTTCCTCATCGACCCGAAAGTTCAATGGGCGTTAACACGGCGGGTGCTAATGCACTGGTCCTGCCTCCTGGTCGGACTCGTCGTCCTGAGCACGATCGTCGCGCTCCTGTTCCGCCCCGACGTCAATAGCATCGCGGGGGTGGTTCGAGAGTCCTTTTCGATGCAGGCGCCGCTGTTGTTGATGATGTTCACGCTGGTCCCGCTATTTCTTCGGGATATCGTCAAGCTGAGCAATCGTTTTGTGGGCCCGATGATCCGTCTTCGCTCGGTCCTTTCGGACCTCGCTGAGGGCGGCGATGGACGATCGATCTCCTTCCGGCCGGGCGACTACTGGCACGAAGCGGCTCGCGACTTCAACCGTTTCTACCAGCGTCACCAGGAACTGAAGCAACGCTGCGATGAATTGGAGCAGGAGGTCGAACGGCTTCGCGGGCAAGGCGTCTCCGCGAGGTAGCACCGCCATCCCTGGAGCGACCACGTTCTCGACGCCGATTTTTCTTGATATCGCGGGAATCCCGGCGAATCGTGGCGAAGTTCGTCTACGCAGCACTTGGTCGGCGCGCAATAATGGGTGACCTGGCCCGTTCACCCGCGTGAGTATTCCGATGCAGATTTCTTTGCCGCGTTCGCTCTTCGTGGCGGCTTCCGCCACAGTTCTTTTTGGTGCGTTTGTTCTCGCGTTGCCCGCTCGGGCTCAAGTCACGGAGCAGACTCCGACCGAGAAAGACGAGCCTGCGGAATTCGAATTTGACACGGACTCCACCGAGGACCCAGGACAAACGGATCTCGATGAGGCCGCGGTGTTGCGTTTCGACGCCAAGACGCCACGGGAACTCCAAACCGTCGAACGGTTGCTCCAGTCTTCGATCAAGAAAGGACTCAAGGGCGAGAACGCATCTTTCGCCAAGAAGATGCTTGGGTCCGTATCGCTCCGACCAGCAGTTGGCTTTTCTGGAGCAATA
>JBCBOT010000264.1:0-11635 GCA_039821165.1 Planctomycetota bacterium
CGTCCGCAACTCTTCGCAGAAGAGCTTCGGCGAGGGCGGGTTCGATGTCGGCATCCGTGAGCACGACGCCGAGCATCGTTGCCATGTTCGGCGCGATCATTCCCGCTCCTTTGGCCATCGAGGCGATCTGGATCGTCTCGCCGCCCGAGTGGGTGAGCGATCCTGACGCCACCTTGCGGCCGCTATCGGTGGTGAGAATCGCGTCTGCGGAGGCGAGAAAATGCGGTTCTTCGTCGCCGAGTTCGGCGGCGGCAACCTTGATTCCGTCGGTCACGTGGTCCATGGGGAGGTTCTGGCCGATGACTCCGGTGCTCATCACGAGCACTTCGTCTTCGTTTGCCCCAATCGCTTCTGCGACCAGCCGGCTCATCGTTTCGGCATCTCGTTCGCCTTGGTCGCCGGTGCAAGCGTTCGCATTCCCGCTATTGGTGACCACGGCGCGGATGGATCGGCTAGGCGTCCTTTGCCTGCAGAGGACGACGGGAGCCGCCACAATCTGGTTCTTGGTGTACACGCCGGCTGCGGTGAGGGGGCGATCCCCCACAATCAACGAGAGGTCCGGGTTTCCGCTCGCTTTGATGCCGCAAGAGGTGCCGGCGAATCGAAATCCAAGAGGCAGGTGAAGACGGGAGGCGGACATGTGGTCATCGTCGGTTGAGGGAAAGGTCTCAGGCAGGGCTAGTTTTCAATGTTTGACCGATCCGCACAATAGAGTGACGGAGTCGGAGTCCATTGTTGGAACAGAACGCATCAAGGCATGAACGCGGTACCCTCCAAATCGCCCAAGTTGGTCGTCCATTGCGATCGGCTTTGCAAGTCATACGGCGACTTCCGCGCGCTCGCAGATTGCACGCTCGAAGTTCGCCGCGGGGACGTATTCGGTCTTTTGGGACCCAACGGCGCCGGCAAAACGACTCTGATTCGTTCGCTGTTGGGTTTCCTTCGGACGACGGGTGGGAAAGCATCGGTTTGCGGTTTCGATCCTGCAACAGACTCGGTCTCAGTCCGTCAAAAAGTGTCGTACTTACCGGGTGATGCTCGGTTGCCGACGCACCTGAGGGGGGATGGAGTTCTCAAGCTTTTTGCGGAATTGCATCCGCTTGGTGATCTGGGCCGAAGTCGTAAGATTGCAGACGCTTTGGAGTTAGACACGCGTCGTCGGGTGGGGTTCATGTCGACGGGGATGCGGCAGAAACTCGCGCTCGCGGTGGTGCTTTCGCCGCGGACACCACTGCTGGTCCTCGACGAGCCGACCGCAAACTTGGACCCTTCGGTGCGAGCCACGGTGCTCGAATTCGTGCGGGAGGCGCACGGCGAAGGACGGACCGTGATGTTTTCGTCGCACGTCTTGAGCGAAATCGAGGAAACCTGCAATCGCGTCGTGTTCTTGCGAAAGGGTGTGCTCGCGCATCAGCTTGAGATGTCCGAGTTGTTTCAGCGTCACCGGATCTGGGCCGATGCGCAAACAGACGCGGGTGAGTTGGTTGTTCCCGAGACGTTTCGAGAGTCGATCGAAGCGAAGGTCATTGGGCCGGTGGACGAAGACGGATTCGCTCCTGTGAGGCTCGAGACGTCAGGTGATCTTTCGCCCTTGATGCCTTGGCTGGGGTCATTGGGAATGCGGCGGATGCGAATCGAGCCATTGGGGCTTCGGGCAGTCTACGACGTGGTGCACAGCGACACGCTCGCCGATCTTGAAAAGAGTCTTCGCCCGATGGGGGTGCCCGCGTGATCGATCGTGTTTTGGTTCGCAGCTATATCAAGCAAGGCAGTGTCCTGTTTCTGGCCTGCGCGGCGGCGTTGTTCTCGTTCGCTTGGGTTCGTGTTTGGGTGGTCAGCTTGCTCGACATGGGCCAGTTTCAAACGATCGTGGAACAGTTTCGCGAGTTTGAACGGTTCTCGCCGATCCGCTTTGATGAGTTGTTCACGTATCAAGGTCGCGTCGGACTCACGTTCGATGAACCGATCGTGATTCTTTGCACGGTTGTTTGGTGTATCTCACGTGGCAGTGACGTCGTGAGTGGTGAGATCAATCGTGGCACGATGGAGATGATTTTGTCGCAGCCGATTAGCCGTGTCAGATTGCTTTGGTCGCATGCGGCGGTGGCGGTCGGTGGTCTCGCGCTACTCTGCTTGGCAGTCTGGCTCGGGCTCTGGTTGGGCGTCAGTCTGACGACGGTCGAGGAAACGGTGCCGCGGCCGGCAATCGAGGTCCCTTTGTTCGGTTTTGAAATCCCTCTGAGTTTCGGTGAGCAGACCCGGGCGTTTCCGCTCGAGGAGAAGGTCGACGTTCGAGCGTTCGCTGCGGCGACATTCAATCTCTTTGCGTTTGGTTTCTTTTTGCTCGGTCTGACGACGTTTTTGAGCAGCTTCGACCGCTATCGATGGAGGACGATCGGTTTAGCGATGTCCGTCTATGTGCTGCAACTGGTCATGTTCGGGCTTGGTAAAGCGGCGGAATCACTCAACTGGTTGGAAGGCATCACGTTCTTCAACTGCTATCGACCGCAAGGATTGAGTTCGCTCGTCGCGAAGGGCGACCTGCGTTCGCCTTGGAGTCTGACAACGGCGATGCCCGATTCGTGGTTCCCTCCATTGGTGTATCCGCTGTTGTTGATCGGCATGGGCATGGCATGCTACGTGTTGGCAGCGAGAATTTTTGCCAAACGGGATCTGCCCGCGCCTCTGTAGACGCTCATTGAGGCCCAGACGGTGGACGTAAACGCCGCGATGCGATCGCTCTGAGTCGAGCTTGACACGAGCAGACATGCGGCTCTGGCGATCGCCACCGGCGCAAGAATGGAAGAACGGCATTGGAGATTGTTCACGGGGTACCTGAACGTTTTCGCGACAGAGCCGTTGAGCTCTATGACGAGGCGTTCGGTGCCAAGTTCTCGGTAGCGATAGGCTCTCGCGTAACAAGACTTGCGCTGCTCCGCGACTCGCTTCGACTCGACTATTCCTTTGCCGCCGTGGACGGAGATCAATTGTTCGGGTTGGCGGGATATCAAACACTCGACGGTTCGTTCACGAGTGGGATGACGTTCGACGGAATGATCAAGCGATGTGGTTTGCTCCGGGGAGTTTGGGCGGCATTGATCCTGAGTCTCTATGAGCGCAGCATCGCCGAAGGTGAACTGTTGATGGACGGGATAGTGGTTTGCAGTTCGGTTCGCGGGCGGGGGATCGGTGGGAAGCTTTTACAGCGAATCGCCGACTTTGCCACCGAGCAGCATTACAAATCGATTCGATTGGATGTGATCGACACGAATGTGGCAGCAAAACGTCTCTACGAGCGAAATCACTTTGTGGCGACCCGGCATGAAGAGTTCGGCTATCTGCGGTGGTTGCTTGGGTTTGGTGCATCGACCACGTTGGTGAGAAGTGTCGAGTGAACTTCACCGGCGGCGAGCGAGTTGCCGCGTATCGGATGGTCGCCATGGGGCGTTCGCGGTTTGAGCGTGAAACGCTCTAGCAGGGGATCGTGTTTTGAGAACTGCAACCGAACCGAGGCCGAAGATTGACTGTCAGGGCAGTCGCTTGGTGATCGAATGGGACAATCGAGAAATCCCTCGCAGTCGGGTCCTCGCGTTTTTGTTGTTCTCATTTTGGATCGTCTGGACGCCGTTCACCCTCTTCGCCACATGGCGTCTCTTTTCGGGTGATGGACCCACTCTGTTCCTGTGTATTTGGCTCGTTTTCGGATACCTCGGTGTGATCGTCATACCGGCCACGTGGATGCTTCGTTGGACGATCGAGCGGATTGAACTCGATCCAGAGACATACAGGCATTACCACGTTGGGATGCCAAGCTGGTTCTCTCGTGAATGGCGCACAGCCGAATTGACTCAGATCAACTTTGGATTCGATGAAGAGGAATCGATCTCAACATTAAGCGTTCGGCGTGGGAGACATCGAGACATCGTTGCTTATTGGGCACGGGACGATTTTCGTCAGGTGATCTTTGATGCATTGCGCGACCACCTCATCAAACTGGGAGTCGGGACGCCGGTCGTGGACATGCGCGAAGAGCAGTGATCAACGACAAGTCCTCCGAAGGTCCTTTCGATGACGTTCTTGTCTGGGTGAGTTCAAATGGGCGACAACGAACTGGTGTTCTGGCTTTCGTCATCTCTTCCTGATCTGCCAAGGGTAGAATCGCTATCGGTAAGGCGAATATCGGACTAGCCAGTCCCTTTGGTGTCGCAACGCGTCGAGATATGCGTTTTGATGACCCGCAAAGCGATAGCCGCGAGTTGTTCTGTGGCGGCGACCACCCTGCCGCTCACCACTTACGGGAAAGGTGCCGAGTGCATTGTTCCCATTGGACATGAGGGTGGCACCGGACGGCTCGCGCTGGCTCGCGCTGTTCCGCTAAACATTTTTAGCGGTAGGAGCGCAAGCCCTCCGGTGCGTCAACTCGCAACTAAATTGGGGCGAAGCACTCTCCCTGTCCTGACGATTCAGTTGATTTTGCGCCATGCAACGCAGAAGTCGGTGCCTCAGGCGTTTGGTAGCCTATCGATGATTCCGACGTGGTACGCTCGACCGTGACATTGCATATTGTGGGAGGGGTGGCCCCGCAGCTAGTCTGTTTCCGTTGCGCAACCCAGGCACTTTGTCGCAAATGGTGAGCGGTATGGCGTTTCCCGCCGTTTGCCGAATACCCGCAGCCAGCTCCATTTGATCCATCGAGCGGGGCATCGGGATGGTGTCTGAGAGGATTTGAGAAACGGTCCAGGGCGACGATTGATGGGTGACACTTCTTCTGACGACCGATTTCACACGACTCATTGGAGCCTCGTCGTTGCCGCGGCGAAGCAGGGCACCGATGAAGCGGAGGGTGCGCTGGAGAGTCTCTGCCAGGCTTACTGGTACCCCCTGTATGCCTTCGCACGTCGAAGTGGTCGATCGGTTCATGAAGCCGAAGACCTGACGCAGGCATTTCTGTCAAAGGTCTTGGAGAAGAACTATTTGAAGTCTGCGGATCGCCAGCGCGGGAGGTTTCGATCGTTCTTGTTGACGATGTTCAAGCGTTTTGTGTTAGCGCAACGACAAGCGGAAACGGCACAGCGACGTGGGGGTGGCGTCACGCATTTGTCGCTCGATTTTGACGATGGTGAGCGAAGGTACTCTCTCGAACCCGTCGATGGATGGACGGCAGAGATGCAATTTGAGCGGCAATGGGCACTGACACTGCTTTCGCGAGTGATGGAGACGTTGCGAGCGAGCTATGCGGCGCGCGGTTCTGTCGAGATCTTTGACAGATTGCGGCACTGTTTAACGTCTGCGCCGGAAGAGGCAACCTACGCGGAATTGGCCGACGAGCTCAAACTCTCTGCGGGTGCGTTGCGGGTGAAAGTCCATCGAATGCGGGCTCAATACCGTGAAATGCTTCATTCCGAGGTGGCACAAACGCTGGAAAATCCGGAGGAAACGACGCAGGAGCTGGAATATCTTCGAACCGCGATTCGCGGGAATTCCTGAGTCGGGAACGATTTCTCAGAATTTGTTTGTAACGCCACTGAAAGAAATCACAAGTAACCTGTGACGGGGTGTTCACCTTCGCGTTTTGCCAAGGTACCCGTCGGATGCATGTTTTTTGCGGAGGGTTAGTGCTTTGACGGCCGCCAAGTATTGTCACCGTTGTGGTCGCGAGTACATTCCGGGGGCTGTCGGCGACCAATGCCCGGACTGCTTACTGGAGGTTGGGTTGGAACCAGATTCGATCGATGATTTTGCCCCCACGGTGGCCTCACCCTCGACGGCGAGCGGAGCGCTACCTTTGCCGCCTTCGGTAGAGGAGATGAACCGCTTGCTGCCTCAGTTAGAGGTGATCGAGTTGCTTGGTCGTGGCGGCATGGGGGCCGTCTACAAAGCGCGTCAACGAAGTCTCGATCGTGTCGTCGCCCTCAAAGTGATCCATCGCGAGCTGGCTCAAGTTCCCGGATTTGCGGAGCGTTTCGAACGCGAGGCGAAGTCGTTAGCGAGACTCAACCATCCGAGCATCGTTGGTGTCTACGATTTTGGACAGGTCGACGGGCAGTACTATTTGGTGATGGAATACGTCGAGGGGATGGACCTGCGACGATTGCTCAAGACGGCCGAGATCGAGCCTTCCCAGGCGATCGCGATGGTGCCTCAAATCTGTGAGGCACTGCAGTACGCTCACGACCAAGGCGTGGTGCATCGAGACATCAAGCCGGAGAACATCCTGGTCGGGACCGACGGCAAGATACGGATTGGCGACTTTGGACTGGCGAAGTTGGTGAGTGATGGCGAGCCAGAGTTGAATTTGACGGCCAGCAATCAGGTGAT
Source organism: Planctomycetota bacterium (assembly GCA_039821165.1). Taxonomy (GTDB): domain Bacteria; phylum Planctomycetota; class Planctomycetia; order Pirellulales; family Pirellulaceae; genus Stieleria. The sequence goes on from JBCBOT010000264.1 coordinate 6,319, forward strand.
GGGGACGCTCAAGTACATGGCTCCCGAGCAACTTGAGGGGGCCTCTGCCATTGATCACCGCGCGGACATCTATTCGCTGGGTGTCGTGTTCTACGAATTGTTGACAGGTGAACTCCCGCTGGGGCGTTTTGGTCCGCCGTCGCAAAAGGCGGCGATCGACACTCGCCTCGACGAGGTCGTGTTTCGGGCGTTGGAAAAAGAACTGCCCAACCGCTATCAGGCTGCGAGCCAAATGGGAGCCGAAGTCCAGGAGATTTCCTCTGTGGAATCGCTGTCGGCTGCCGATGTGGTGCGCGAGCCGTCGTCTCCGGACCCACGCCCCTATGCTCCACCGGTTTCCGAGCCGAGTCGGCCGCGTGATTTGAAATCGGCGGAAATGCACATCAAGATCATTGCCGTGCTGAACATCGCCTTCGGCGGCGTGTCCGTGTTGGCGGGAATGGGTTTGTTCTTTCTGTTGACCGGTATCGGTGCGACGGCGGGAGAACCGGAAGCGCTCGGCGTGCTGGCGATCGTCGGGCTATTTACGGGAGGGTTCATGTTCATTCTCGGCGTTCCCGGCGTCATCATCGGTCTCGGACTTTGGCGATTCGAGAGTTGGGCGCGGATCGCGGCTCTCGTACTCTCGGCTTTATCGTTGATGAATGTGCCCTTCGGCACCCTCCTAGGGATTTACTCGTTGTGGGCGTTGCTGCGAGACGAGGCGAGCGAGCTTTTCGCGCGGGCGAAGATGGCGGATGAGGCGGACGCGAGTTATCGTGTGTCTCCGTAAGAGGCTTGCTGGGGCGGGGCAAGCGGAACCATTTTCTAGCCTGAGATTGGATTGACGTTGCGCCGCGAAAGTAGCCCTCGAACGAAACCGCTTCGATCCGGATTCACGGTGATCGAGCTGTTGGTCGTGATCAGCACGCTCGGTCTCTTGGTCGGTTTGCTTTTACCGTCTGTTCAGTCGGCTCGTGAATCGGCCCGGAAGATTGCGTGTTCGAACAATCTCAAACAGATCGGGCTTGCGCTCCATCATTACGAGGGGACGTTCGGTTCGTTTCCGTCCGCCTTCGTGACTTCGGCGTCTCAGAACGCGGCCGGAACCGGGGAGTCCTGGTCGATTCACGGGCGCATTTTGCCTCAGTTGGAGCAGGGACCTGCTTTTGAACGCGTTGAGCTTTCGGTGGACTGGCATCTGCAGGTCGAAAGTGGTGTGACGGCGATGAAGGTCCCCACGTTTCTGTGTCCGAGCGAAATCAACGAACAGATTCGATATCGTGACGGTCGACCGTACGTCGCGCCGGTCTCTTACGGATTCAATTTTGGCACGTGGCTGGTCTACGACCCGATTCGAGAACGCGTCGGCGATGGGGCGTTCATCGTGAATCGTGGGACACGCGGAGCGGATTTCTTCGACGGCCTTTCGCATACGTTGGCGGTGTCGGAAGTGAAGACGTTTCAGCCCTATTTTCGCAACACGCCCGACGTCGGGCCCGTTCCGCCGGAGCGTGTTGAGGATTTGGCGGTGTTGCGTGGCGAGTTTCGCGAGACAGGCCACACCGTCTGGCCAGACGGTCGCGTTCACCACAGTGGATTCACGACGGTCTTTCCACCGCAGACTCAGGTGACGTTTCACCGACGCAGCGGCGAGTTCGACATCGATTTCACGACGCAGAAGGAAGGCGAAAGCTCAACGCGAATCACATACGCTGCGATCACTTCCAGGAGCTATCACCACGATAGCGTGAACACGCTGTCGATGGACGGCTCGGTGCGAACGGTCAATCGCGCGATCGATCGTGGAGTGTGGCGGGCGTGGGGAACGCGCGCGGGGCGGGAGTTGGGGTACGTCGAATAGACGTCTAACGGCGCCCCAGGAATGAGAACCGTATCCGCGGAACGGTTGGTCAGAAATCACGAATGGCTCGAACCGTCAGTGAGGGATTTCTGTCGTGGTACTCGCTTTCGCTTTTGAAGTTGCGCTTGCTGGATTTTGGTCACTCGAACAAGATCGCCTCGCTGACGCGTCGGGTTTCCATTTTGCCCATTAGCCGCGAGCGGCACTTACCAGCTAACGCGACTTCAAGACTCACGGTTCGCGCTACTCGGAAGCGTCGTCTGTTCGGGGGCCCTCGAAAGGCGTCAGCGGGCTCGCGCGGTAGGTCGCTTTGAGGACTGTTTGCGATAGCGGTTGGGGTTATCGGCTTGTCCGGTTGCTTCGTAGAGGAATTGACTCGGGATGGTGGGCACGGGTTTGCCCCATTTCCGTCGTGTAAGAGCCATCGAGAGCGTCAATTGTTCTTGAGCCCGTGTGATGCCGACGTAGCAGAGTCGACGTTCTTCGGCGATGTCTTCATCCCGGCCCGATTTGACGCTGCGTTGATGCGGCAACAAGCCTTCTTCCATTCCGACCATGTACACGATCGGGAACTCGAGGCCCTTCGCGGCGTGCAGCGTGAGCAGCCACACGGCGTTTTGCATCGCGAGTTTGTCTTTCTCATTGCCCATTTCTTTACCGGACAGCGCGATGTCGGCGAGGAATCCGGTCAAGTCGGCGTTCTCGCGACCGTCCTCGAACGCACCGAGGGCGTTGGTCAATTCGCCGACGGACGCGAGACGGTTCTGTCGGTCTTCTGGTTCGTCGTAAAGCCGGTTGATTTCGTCGGAGTACGCCGTCTTGGTCAGCAGCGTCTCCATGCCTTTGGTGAGTGATTCCTCCGTGGCTCGTCGCGTCACATCGCGATGAATGGATTTGAGGTCTTCGACACCGCGTTGGGCGGCGGGCGAGAGCTGTGAGAGGTAGGTCGACTGGTGCATGACTTGCCAGATCGACGTGCCTTGTTCGACGGCGGCTTGCGTCAGTGTCTTGACCGTCTTTTGGCTCATTCCTCGAGCGGGCGTGTTGATGATTCTCAGCAGCGAGACTTCATCATCGGGTTGATCGATCCATTTCAGATAGGCGACGAGGTCGCGGACTTCGCGACGATCAAAAAAGGACTGGCTCCCTAGCATCACGTAGGGTACTTCGGCACGACGCAATTCGGTTTCAAACAAGCGGGGCTGTTCGTTGGTGCGAAACAGAATCGCGATGTCTTTGGGTTGGATGTGTTGATTGTCGATGAAGTTTTTGATTTCACTGACGACGATCTTGGCTTCGGTCGTTTCGTCTTTGTGTTGCGCGATGCGTGGACGGAGTCCGTCCGGTCTTGAGGGGCGGAGGACTTTGTCGTGCCGTTCACTGTTGAACTGAATCAGTTGGTTGGCCATGCTCAGAATGGAACCACAGCTGCGGTAGTTCGATTCGAGGCAAACGACTTTGGCATCGGGCCAATCGTTGCGAAAGTTCAGGATGTGGGTGACGTCAGCGCCTCGCCACGCGTAGATCGACTGATCGTCATCACCGACCACGCAGAGGTTGCGGTGCTTTTGGGTGAGGTGTTTGGTGATTTGATACTGGCTGCCGTTGGTATCTTGGTATTCGTCAACGAGCACGTGGTCGAAGCGTCCGGCTTCAAGGTCTCGGATCTCGGTGTGTTGATCGAAGAGGACTTGGGTCTGCAGGAGCAGGTCGTCGAAGTCCATCGCGCCGCGTGTTTGTAGCGCGTTTTGGTAGCGGCGGTAGCCCGAAGCGGCGAGGTGTTCCTTGTCGGTAGAGGCGAGATTCGGTGCTTCGGCGGGATGGACGGACGCGTTTTTCCAGTTGCTGATGATTGCCAGTAAGTCACTCGGCTTGAGCGAGGAGGTCGGGAGTCGCAATTCGCGCAAAACGCCCCGGGCGAGTGATTCCTGATCACTGCGGTCGTAGATCGAAAACTTTGCCGGATAGCCGAGTGCTTTTGCGTGTCGACGCAGGATACGAACACAGTGGGCGTGAAACGTGCAGACCGTCGGCTCCGGACGCTTGTCACCTTTCTTGCGTCGCTTGGGTCGACCGATGAGTTCACCGATTCGTTCCTTCATCTCGCCGGCGGCTTTGTTGGTAAACGTGACGGCGAGGATTCGATCCGGTGACGTTCCGTGGCGTATGAGGTTGGCGATGCGAAAGGTGACGACGCGTGTTTTCCCGGTTCCGGCGCCCGCGAGCACGAGCAGGGGACCGGAAAGAGTGCGGACGGCATCCGATTGGTCGGGGTTCAATCCATGAAGGTTCAATCCGGAAACCAAGGCGACTCTCTTTGCGTTTGCTGGAGAAGGGTGGAAAGAAAGTCGGCCCATCGGTTGACGATGGGCCGCGAGTGAATTGCCGACGGCGTTTGGTCGTTTGTCGGCGTTATTGAATTTTGGCGGTTCGGGTTTGGCCGCCTGGCTCTATCGCAGGTTGTCTCGGTCGATGACGGGGTCCGCCGATCCCGTCGCAACCAACTGCATCGCGGCTTGCTGTGGCCGGTTCGAGTTCATGAAGGTGCGGTTAAATGGGATGGCGTAACAGGCATAGTTGCCGGTGGTTGTGTTCAGAACGTAGACGACCGACGTCGCGAGCGGTTGCGAGTTGTTACTCGGGAGATCCACCAGACCTGTCAGCATCATGAAGCTGGCTCCTTTGGAGGCTCCCAGTGCATCGTGAACATTCACGGTAAACAGTCCCGCGAATTGTCCGAGCCGTGGGTACATGACGGAACACTGCAGCAGACCCGAGTTGTGGTCGAGAACGAAAAGCCCTTCGGTGTCATTGCTGATGAAGCCGGTGGACATCGAGAATTTTTCACTCGAAACGGCAGCCGTGGCATCGAGCGTCGGCATCGTCAATCCGAGCGGATTGTTGTTTCGCTCTTGTCGAAGCGTTTGGTTCTGTCCTGCCAAGAAGGCTGCGATCGAGACGGCGACCAGAGTGATCGTTCCACAAACAGACAGGATCAGCTTGTTGTTTGGGCGGCGATTCTGCGAGGAGGTTTTGGTCATTTGGGATGCTCCGTGCGGGTGAAAAGTGTCTGCGGCGTTGGGAAGGCGGCACCAAACGCCTGGAAAACGCATCGCCGCGAGCGAGCCGGGCGGTCCGTGGGGAATTGTAGGGAAGGGCGGGGCTCTTTACGATTGCGGTTCGCGAAAATGCGATTCCCCGCCGCGTCAAAGAGTTGCGCGATCCACAACGAATTGTCTCCCTTTGGATCAACGAGGTCAACAAAATCACCATGGGCATCAATGAACCCCTGAATCGAAAACTTCGGATGGCGCTGGTCGGCGGCGGTCAAGGTTCGTTTATTGGACGTGTCCATTCGATCGCAGCGTGCTTGGACAACCGGGCCGTTCTGGTGGCGGGCGCGTTGTCAAGTAATGCCGAACGCGCAAAGGCTTCGGCTCCGGACTACGGAATCGAGGAGTCACGCGCTTACAC
>JBCBOT010000265.1:0-11569 GCA_039821165.1 Planctomycetota bacterium
CTCAGATGTGATCCCTACGCTTCGACAAACTCGAATGCTGCGATTCAAGAAATGGGACGCAACCTTGAGGTCTTTTCTCGCGGCTTCCGCAATCCGTGGGACATCTGTTTCGACGACGGTTTCGATTGGCTCGGCACCGACAACGATCAGACGGAAGGCGACAAAGTGTTCGCCCCGTTCCACGGAGCACACTTCGGTTGGGGGCACCCTTGGAGTTTCGATTGGAAAGGCATCGGACATCTACCGACCGTGCCGATCAGCATGCCGCTCTACGAAGGGTCTGGCGCTGGGTTGATTCACTACCATGCCACACACTTTCCGCCCGAGTACCGAGGCACCTTTTTCGTAAACGATTGGATGCGGCGAGAGGTGTATTGGTTCCAACCCGAATGGGACGGCGCATTGCGTCGCCATCACGGTGGCGGATTTCCGGAGGTGTTCGCTCGGAACGAAGGCGGTCGATCGCTTCCCGCAGGTTCCGGACGCGTGTTTGAGCCCACGGACATCGAGGTCGGCCCCGACGGTGCGTTGTACATTCTCAGTTGGGGGCACGCCTACGGGGCCACGATCGAGAACGGCAACCAGGTGGACGCTGGTCGGGTCTATCGAATTCGTCACACTCAGAGTGACTTGATTCCCTGGCGTGAGCCACGACGGCAAAAATCGATCACCACACACTCGCTCGAGGAACTCTTCACCGACTTTGGAAGCGGCGTCGCGGGATGGCGAGTCAACGCTCAGAACGAAATGCTGCGCCGTGGTGTCACCAGCATCCGATTTCTCAAAGATCGCCTCACGCAACCTTGCACCAAGTCGGAACAAACATGGGGACTTTGGACGCTCGGAAGACTCTCAACGGACGAATTGCTCCGAGTGTTCCAATCGCAGCGGGCCGACCTGAACACCCGTCTGCAAACGCTCCGAATCGTCGCGCAGATGGAACCATCGAAGTTGGCACCACTCTTGGCGTGGGACTCTGACAACGCTCGGCTTCGTCATGCGACCGTTCAGGCAGTGTGGCAATCGAATCGCGCCGACTTGTTGGAAAGGCTCGTCGATCTTGCGGCCGTTGAGGAAGACCGCATCGTCTTTTACTCGACGTGGAATGCGTTGCTCTCTCTTGCTTCGACGAGCGACTTGAAGACGCTTTTGAAAGACGATCGGCCGCGGGTACGTCTCGCGGTGCTCTTGGCACTCTTCTTGGACGACGCAATGAGTGCCGACGAAACACTCGCGCTCCGCACGGACGAGGATCCCGAGGTCGCCGGGTTGGTTTCCATGTGGCTTGAGAAAACGGGCAACGGGACACCGCTTATCACGCTCTCGCCGAAACCCGGCGAATACAACGATCCGATCGTAGTGGTCGCCGAAACAACGATCCCTCGCTCGTTCGTCACGTACACGACCGACGGATCAGTACCCGCCATGACCGGCGCGAGAGTGACGGGGCCGATCGCGATCGAAAAGAGCACCCGGCTTCGATTTGCCCTTTTCCAGGACCATCAACAAGCCGGCGCAATCATGGAGACCGACTATCGAATCGAACGAAAGCCGATGTATCGACATCGGCCGTTTCTAAGAGAACTAAAATCCGAGAGCGGCCGCGCGTACGAATTCGATTGGACCGGTCTTTCTCCCGGCAAGCGTTCTTACACCGATCGCCAATATCGATTTGTTAACGTTCCAGCGGAACTCCGAGGCATTCCGTTCCTCCGAACGGCGAACAATGACGATCGTCGATTGACCGAACGATTGATCTCGTTTCAAAGCGATTCCGAAGTCGCGGTGTTGCTGGGTGTCGATTCGCGAAATACCGAGCCATTGGCGTGGATGAAGGTCGGTCAACCAGGCGGTTTCACGGACACGGGACTCGCCATTGTCTCTAACGATGCGACGTTCGAGTTCTACGAAAAGCAATTTCCGGCAGGGGAGATTGCCTTCGGTCCCAACCTGAATCATCCCAACGACTCGCCGCGCGGAAACTACATCGCCGCATTCAAGCGAAGTCTCCTCCGTCGCGAAGCTGGGGCAGCGCCGGTGACCGTGGAGTCCGCTGTCGCTGCGATGTCAAATGCGGATCCGGAGCGCGGGCGTGAGCTGTTTTTGCACCCGGATGGCGCGGGTTGTTACAAGTGCCACCAGATGCAGGGCATTGGTGAAGTCCTCGGGCCCGACCTCTCGGACATCGGTAACCGGGCCAAAGAACCCCGTGTCTTGATCGAGTCGATTCTCCATCCGAGCAAGGTGATCACCGAAGGCTTTGCGCAGCAGAAAGTACTGACCTCCGACGGACGTCTCGTCTCGGGTTCCATCCTCGAAGAGACCGGTCGAACGCTGAAGATTGCGGACTCCAGCGGAAAGGTCACCAGCATTGACAAGGACGACATCGAGGAACGTGTCGGCACCAAGCTGTCGCCGATGCCCGACGGATTCGCCACGATGATGACGGAGCAGCAAGTCGCCGACGTGACGGCTTGGCTGATGACACAGAAAGTGATGGGAGATCGCGACGGATTCTGGTTTCAAGAGACGGGCGATGAACTGAGTATTCATTTAGGGAGCCAACGGATCGCGTCCTACTTGAAACGACATCCGCAGCTAACGCGGCGCGCGTTGGTGAACGTGTCGACGCCCTCCGGGATTCAAGTCACGAGGAATTTTCCTCCGCAAAAGCCAGACGACATTGATCCCGGCTACGGAGCGGAAGCCGGAATCATTCATCCGGTGATGCACCCAGGCATTTGGTTGGGATTCGGTGATCTCAACGGCAACGATTATTGGCGATTGCAATCGAACGTTGTCTTTGATCGTTATCTGGAACCTCCTCAAGGGGATCGCAACTCGGGGAGCTTTTCGGCCGTGAATCGAATGATGAGCCGAAACGGTGAAGAAGAGGTTTGCCGCGAAGTGACGCGGTATCAATTCGAACGGGTCGCCGAGGGGTTGCTGATCTTGTTGGACGCAGAGTACTCGTCCAACGAGCGTGATTTTTATTTTGGCGATCAAGAAGAGTCCGGGTTGGCCATTCGGGTCGCATCACCGATTCGCGTGCAGGGTGGAAACGGAACGATCCTCAACGACCGCGGCGAGCGAGACGGGGCTAAAATCTGGGGCAAGCAAGCGCAGTGGTTCGACTACTTCGGGACAGTGGACAATCATGAGGTGGGAATCATGGTCGTCGCCGATCCAGAGAACACGCGACCTTCTTGGCTTCATGCGAGGGACTATGGGGTGGTCGTTACGAATCCGTTTCCCAAGCAGCCGAAAGAACGACGCGAGCCGTACGTGAAGACGTGGATCAAGAAAGGGGAATCCTTTCGACTGTCGTATGCGATCCTGCTTCATGAGAGCAAGCAACCGTTGGATCGAGATGCGGTTGCCAAGCGAATCCTGAACCGAATTTCATCAACAAAGGAGTGATTTCGTGGTCACGAAAAAGCGACGATTGCCTTGGATCGTGTTTCTGATCGCCATCGCGCCGGTTGCTCCTTCGTGGGCACAAAATCCGCTCCCCACGGTAGAGCGAGTGGACGGGCAACCGTTGCTCGCCGCGGTGAATCGGCTGAACCTGGCGATGGACTATGTCGGCAGTCCGTTTCCCGCATCGGTCGTATCGGAGATCAAGCAACTCCGGCTCGGGAACGACGAGTTCACAACAAAACGGGTGCAAGAAATCTTGGACCCGTTGTGCTTGGCTTGCGTTTCGGTCAACGAGACGGGAGCGCCGGACGTTTACGCTGGTGCCGCCGACAGGTCTCTACTTGAACAGGGTTGGCGAACATTCCTGGTGAAAGTCGTCAATGAGCCTGGGGTCACGCGGAGGCTGCTCGTCGAAAGCCCCAACGCTCGTCCGCTTCCGCACGCGCCCGCCGATCAGGTCAAGTCACGCTGGATGCAATTGTCCTCTTACGAAGGGCGCCCCATGCAGGCGAACCTGAGTGGTTTAGAGCTCGAATATCGAATCATTCAAATCTATAGCCGAGACGCGGGGCCGAAGAACGCGTTGCTGGAGTTCACCGTCAGCAACAAAGCGGGAGACGATGGCGCTCTGATCCGTGAATGGCGATTCGATGACGACACGGATGGTTGGAATGAAATGAATCAAATCCGCATTGAACCGCGTGAGGGCTCGTTACATATCACTTCGTCCGGCGACGATCCGTTCATGGGAGCCGAGGTGCAGTCGCGGGGCGGCCCCATGCTTTTACGGTTTTGGGCGAAAGCCGAGGCGGACGGGATCGGGCAGGTGTTTTGGTGGACAAAGGATCGACCCTCTCCGACCGGTGATCGACAAACCAACTTCATCATCGAGCCTGGCGAGGAACGGCTTTACGAAGTTCCCTTCGGTGTCGAAGGCGAACTTGCCGGAGTTCGAATTGACCCGCTCGTGAAACCAGGAAAGATTCGAATCGATTGGATCGACCTGTATTCGTCGCTGCGGACTTCGAATTGGGCAAAATTGCCGCTGCGTTTTGAAAGCGAACCGGCGACCCGAGTCACCTTTCGGGTATTCGACGATGAGGGGCTTCCCGCCTTTGCTCGGTTTGAAATTCGCGATGAGAAGGGGCGGATCTATCCCGCGCAATCGAAGCGGCTCGCTCCTGATTTCTTTTTCCAGCGGCACGTTTATCGTGGCGACGGAGAATCGGTTTCACTCCCTCCCGGTGTCTACAGCGTCGTCTGCGGACGCGGGCCGGAGACGATCTCGGAAACCAAACAGCTCACGGTCGGCAATCAACCGACGACTCTGATCTACAAGGTCAATCGCTGGACGGACCCTTCGAAGTCAGGTTGGTGGTCCGGCGATCATCACATCCACGCCGCCGGTTGTTTGCACTACAACAGCCCCACCGAAGGTGTGAAACCCGGAGACATGATTCGCCACATCATGGGCGAAGACCTCAAAGTCGGTTGCTGCCTGACTTGGGGGCCCTGCTTCGATTTTCAAAAGCGGTTCTTTACCGGCGAGGTCGCCCAACAGTCGCGCTACCCGTATACGCTTCGCTACGACGTCGAAGTGTCAGGTTTCGGGTCACACTCTTCAGGCCACTTGAATTTGCTCAACTTGAAGAAGCAGATTTACCCTGGAGGCGAATCCAAAGAACATTGGCCGACGCTTGGCCTGAACACACTTCGCTGGGCAAAACGCCAGGGAGCCGTCTGTGGACCGGCGCATTCCGCGGCAGGTTTGACCGCATTCGTGGGCCGCGTCCCCAAGACCGACGGCAGAGACGGTCCGAACTCGCTGCCCAATTTCAACATTCCAGCGTTCGATGGGATTGGAGCAAACGAGTTCATTGTCGACGTGACCCATGAAGTCCCCGGGCCTAACGGCACGCCCGTTCCCGCCGTTGATTTTATTTCAACGATGAACACGCCGCGTGTCGCTGAACTCAACATGTGGTACCACGTTCTCAATTGCGGATTTCGAGTCTCGGCGAGTGGAGAAACCGATTTCCCCTGCATGAGCGGAGAACGAGTCGGGATTGGACGTGTCTACGCAAAGGTGGACGGAGAATTGACGTTTGAGAAGTGGGTGGACTCCGTCGGAAACGGGCGAAGCTATGTGAGCGACGGTTTCTGCCACCTACTCGACTTCACGGCTCAGAAGCAAGCTTCCGCCGATGTGACGAGCGTCGGGGTCGACGGGAGTGAATTGAAACTGGAGGAGCGAGAGGCGGTCACGTTTGAAGTCGAAGCAGCTGCGTTGATCAATGGTAAGGAGTCCGCGGAGGTCGAATTGGTCGTCAACGGCTATCCAGTTGCCAGGCAGCTTCTCAAGGCCGACGGTCAGACTCGATCAATCAAGTTCCAATACGCCTTCGACGCGAGCAGTTGGGCGACCGTGCGGGTGTTTCCTCACGCACACACGAACCCGATTTATGTCGTAGTAGACGAACAACCGATTCGGGGAACGATCGACAGCGCCCGTTGGTGTCTCGCGGGTGTTGAACAATGCTGGAAGTCAAAGCAGCCGACCTACGCTGCGGCGGAACAGGCCGATGCTGAAGCCGCTTACGAACACGCGCGAAGTGTGTACGCATCGATCGTCGCAGAGGGCAGCGACGATCAATAAGCCGTCTTGTACTGAGCCACACATTCACTCGAAATTTTGTGCGTCGCGATTCTGGTGCTCCCATAGGAACCACGCGGTTTTCAATCTGGGTTTCATCGATTGTTTCTGTCCGCGGGTTTTTCGAACCTTTGAATGATGCCACAAAAGCGGCAGGGAATGGAAGTGACGCTGGGGCGTTGATCGTTTAGTCTGAGGGTGTTGGTGCGGGACTTGAAATGCGAACGTGCTAAACGCGGCGCGTGTTTTAGAAACGACAGGAGTAGAGAGCAATCGGTGTCGATGATCGGGCTGACGCCCTCAGTGAAATCCGGCGAATCCTCGCGGGGACCCTCGAGCTCCCGAACGCCGATTCGATCACAGCCGACGCAGACCTGCTGTTACTAGGTCTCGATTCACTCCGCGCCGGCCAAATCGGAGCGGAACTTCAGGACAAGTTTCAGGTGGACCCAGTTCTTCTGTATGACTGTGAAACTGTCGGCGACCTCGTCCATCTTGTGGAGTCGGCCAAGGATGTTCGATCCGGCTTGCGCGATGCCGAGAAACCGGATGATGAGTGTTCTTCGCCTTGCGAGTCACGGCACGAGACCAAGCTCTTTCCGCAGCGAGTAGGCGATCCCATCCGATTGACGACGGATGACTGGGTGCCGAATAGCATGTTGTTGGTGCTCGGATACCCGGTCGATCTCACGTCGTGTTTGCCCGATGCGATCCGGCGCGGGTTGGACGCCTTCCCACACTTGGCAGGGAGCATCACAGGAGACGTCTCGCCGTTTGATTTGAAGGTCGTTGCGGATCACCGGGGCGTCATCGTTGAAGAGGACGACAATTCCAGCATCGAGCTGGAAGCCCTATCGGCAATGTCACAAGCCTCGTTGGTTGAGAGTTTTCTTCCCGAGTCCGCGCAAGCGAATCATCAGGGGCATCACAAAGCGGGGTTCCTTCGACATCCCTTGTTGGCAGCCAAAGTCACACGTGTCTCGGGAGGTGGTTGCGTGCTGGGTTTCTTGGTGTCGCATTTGTTGGTCGATGGAGCCGGCTTGTCCATGATGGTCAACCGATGTCGTGACTCAGCGAACGTCGCTTCGTTACCACCGCTCAATCATGATCGATCCGTGATCGATCGCATCGGCATCGGAAGCGATCCGATCGAAGAACTACCCGACTGGTATTCGATTGACCGGGATCTTGGGACGCGTATTCGAGAGTGGGAACTGGTAAACAGTGATTCGCTGGCGACACTGAGGGTGACGGATCACGCACTGGAGCAGGTGAGTGGAATTCGAGCCGGTGACTGGTTTGGGGTGACGGCCTCTTTTTGCCGCCTTCTTTATCGAGTAGGTGGCTACCGGGAGGCCGCGTTCTGGTGCGATGTGCGAGGCGAGTTGGGGATCCCTCGGGATTACACAGGAAACGTCGGTTGCTATTGGCACGAAGACATTGCGAAGCGAGACGAAACAACCGACGAATTGGCAGAACGACTTCGCGATTCACTGATGCGTGAAAATGGGGATCGGGCCGCTCGACTCTATCGAACGTTGAAACAGCACGAGACGCGAGGGATTGCACCACGCTGGAATGGGACGGATCCTGGCATCCTTCCGGTGAATCTTGTTCCCTACCCAGCCGCGGCGATGGATCTCGGAGGCGGGCCGCCGACGTTCGCGAGGATGCTAACGCGAAACGTCCATGGTCTTCGTATCTCGAGGACGGTCGCGAATGACGGATTTATCGTCGAAGCCAGCCTCCCGAGTGACCTTGCGGACTCATTGGCGGATGCTTGCCGTGCCGAAGGTTTGGCGATCGCTTGGTCGAGCCTTGAGTCGTGATGGATCGGTGGACGATCTCATTGGCTTTCGCGTTTGTTTATCTCTTCGCCTGCGCTAAGTTGACTTCTTGGTTCATTTACCAGTTCGCGTGGGCCGACGCGATCGGAGAAGACAGCACGGGATTCCGTCCAACGCTCGCCGCCGTCCGTCGATTTCAGTTCTTGCCGATTCACGCGACGGTTGTCTTCCTGTCTTGGCCCGTTTCTTGGAATTCTATCCAAGGCCTGCATCTACCCGCTTGCGTGCTGATCACGGTTGTCGCTTTTGGTGCGATCTTCCGTCTCGGTGCGGTGGACCTTCGCCGCTTCTTTTTCTTTGATCGACTGGTTGTGGGGGCACTTGCCGCGGGAGCCTGCTGGACGCCGGTCCTGATCTATCCGTCACTTCTTGCGTCTTGTTGCCTGCAGTACATCGTTTCACGATCACCACTCGGGCCCGGATATTCCAATTTGCTCGGGTTCGAGTTTGTTCGCGGATCGAGTGGTGCCGTTGTCGCATTTGTTTGCGTCGAAGGGACGATGCAGTGGTTGGGACTGACAACCGAGGCAACGACGTCGCTCTTTTTGATCGTTCTGCTTGCGCTGCAAGGGTCAACCTATGTCAATCATGCGTTGGCCAAGATGGCACTTGGTCGGCATCCATTGGCTTGGGTTTTTGAGAATCGGTTGGACTGCCTTTTCGTCAACGCGTTTTTACGTGGATGGCGTGGCACGCGTTCGCCGACAGTGGTGTTGAAACACGCAGCGGTGATTCGAAGGTTGCGAATCGCACTCTGCGCTTCAGTCTTCTTGACGGAACTGCTCTTCTGTTTTGTTTTACTTGATCGCAACCTGGCAATGCTTCTCTTTGCTCTGGCGGCACTTTTCCACATGGGAGTCTGGCGGTGGACAGGGCTGACAGGAGTGGAATACCTGATCAACCACGTTCTGATGATCACTGTGCTGTCCACGTGGACGCTGCATAGGGATGTGTGTTTCGGCTTGCCCCCTTTTGTGACGCTGGCTTTTGTGCTGATCCTCAACTGGGTCTGGGTCGGCACGAATCGACTGCAAATGTTTCGTGAATTCCAGGAAGCGGGAGAAAGCCGCAGGCTGTTTTGGAGCGATCCCGTGGATCACTTAATGGCGTGGTGGGATTCGCCGTGGATGCGAATGTTCTGTTACGAGGTGATTGCTACCTCCGGGAAACGCTACTCGTTTCCCGTCCCAAAGTTTGCACCTTATGACACGGCTCTCACTGACATCCACACCCACATGATGATTTTGAATCAGCATCGCGGATTCGACCTCCAGCGAGTGTCCGGGAGGCCCGAGGTCGCAACCGGAGTTTGGGGGTTGGTCGTGGACAACTCGCTACGTGAAAGACTCTACCGGTTGATGGACGACTCCGCGGATCTTGAATCGACCCTGAACCGTGCAGAGTCCACCAAAACGTGGTCCGCAACCTTTTCAGACGCGCCGTGTTCCGAGGCAAAGGCGCTTGTGGCATTCTTTGCTGGGTTGAATCATTTTCGTCGACACACCTGGTTTCGGTTTCTGATGCGCTACCCGCATTTTCCCGGCGAAGATCTCGCGCCGGATCGATGTCCGATCGCAAAGCTTGCAGAGCCGTCGTATGCCTTCGATGAACGGATTGATCGTGTGGAGATTCATCGCGTCAAGACGTTTTACGACGGACAATGTGTACGCTTGTTGGAGCAGAGCTTGGTCGGCGCAATCGAACTTGGAACGGGGAAGGCAAATTGAGGGAACTCCATAGGGGCATCATTGAGCAATACGCCAGTGTTCAAGGCCGCGCCTTCTACCGAACCGTTATGGGCGATGGCGGATGGGATATTCACTACGGTCTGTACGAGAATTCCGATGTTTCGATGCGTGATGCGACGTTGGCGTCGACGAATCAAATGCTGCAAATGGTCTGCGAAATTTCTAACCGTGAGAGTGTTCAACAGATCGTGGACCTCGGTTGCGGCTCCGGCGGATCGACCCTTCTGTTGTCACAACAATTTGACGCAGACGTAACCGGCGTGGATCTCTGCCCACCCCACCGGGAGTTTGCCGAGAAAGCAAACTCGCTTGGGATTTCCGAACGAGCGCTGCTGCACGCCGGCTCGTTCGAGTGCATGCCGGATGAATGGAGCGGCCGATACGATCTTGCGTGGGCACAAGAGTCTCTCTGCCATTCGGCAAGACTTTCAGATTCGGTTTCGGAAGCGGCTCGTGTTCTCCGGGAGGACGGTTTGTTCGCTTTCTCTGATATCATGTTGGCTGAATCGGCAACCCGGGAAGCGGCGCAAGCGTTTGCGGATGTGAATGCGATTGTGCGTTTGCAAAAGCCGAGCCACTATCGAGCCCTGCTTGGCGATTGCGGGTTCCAGATCGAGCGCGAGTGCGACTGGTCCGAGCATTTGGAATCGAATTTTCAGAAGATGATCCGTCAGATTGAGTCCAACGATTCACGCCTGGTGGGTGAGGGTGTGACGCGAGCGCATCTCGATCGATTTTTGCAATCGCTTCGTCAGCGGATTCAATGGACGCGTTGCAACGTTATGCATTGGGGTGTGTTCGTGTCACGTAAGAGACGCGAGTCCTGAGGGGCAATCGCGTGGCGGAGATCTCATGATGCGTGCGGTAAGAATCGCTTTTTGGGTCGCATGCGTTCTCCTCATTTTGGGGCTGACAACACGCTTGCTTTGGAAGGCCGCGCGGTCGGAAACCGGCTTGGAAGTCTTGAGTCTGCAGTGGGCCGACGCGACGGTGGGGCTGGTGACTGGCAAACGGATTCCGATTCCTGCGCGGGAACCGCCGGCACAAGCCCAATATTGGCTTGACGAAATCGAGGACGTGATCGGCCGGAACGAGGGCGACTCGACCGTGAGTGTCGGCGCGGCACTCGTTCTAGACAGTCCCGGCAAGGACTATCTCTCAAAGTATGTTTCGTCCGTCGAAGTACTTCCGGGTATTGGGGCCTCTCCTCAATTGGATTGGGACCGTGCTCAGATTGCGGAGAATAGATTTGAGAAGTCCTGCCGCGAGCGATGCCTCGAACTTGCGAAGCAAGCGACCGAACAGGACCCCGACAACGTTGATTGGTGGCGTTTGCGCGCACTGTTGCTATGGTGCTATCCCGTGTTCAGCTCCGACGATGGCCCTCGTGCCGAGAATTGGGATGAGGTACTCGCTGAGGCCTCGCGGCATGACCCCGGCAACGCACTGTACGACTACCTGGCCGCTCACTTCGATTGGGCCTCGAGTCTCGAAATCGATTTCGGCATCATTGACGTGGGGCTTGTCGTCAACGATCGAGAGCGGTTTGAACGTGGGGTCCGCCGATTTGAACAGGGACAAAGGAAAAGGTTCCTGGTGATTGGTGATGCGGGGTTTCGTGCGGTGGAGCGTTTTCTTCACCAGAGTTCGGCCCCGCTCACGGAGCATGAAAAGGTCGCGAACAGCCGGCTGATTCCTATTCGACGGTCGCTCCTACTGCGAAACCTGTGGCGTTGGCAGGGCATGCGTGCGGAGGAGGCTGAGTCCGAGGGCGATGTCCAACGCGCTCTGGCATTGCATCGCGAAAACCATCGCCTGATCAAGCAATTCCTGGCCGCGGGCGGGGCCGTTCGCTACGACAACGTCGTGCTCGCAACCCATGTCGGCACGACGAGCAAGAT
>JBCBOT010000266.1:0-11542 GCA_039821165.1 Planctomycetota bacterium
ACTCGTCCGACAGAACTTCCAGACAGCGACGGTACGAGGCTTCGGCAACCTCGATTTCGCCACTGTCTTCCAATGCCGCGGCAAGCGCGAATTGATACAGCATTTCGTCCGGCTTGAGTTCCACCGCCTTCTCAAACGCTTCGACCGCGCGCTCGGGCATCTTGCGATCGCGGTGCAGGTCCAACCCCAAGTTGTACCAGCACGCGTCATAGGTCGGCAGTTGCTCCAGCGCAACACGGAATTGCGACTCGGCTTCCTCGTATCGACCGGCCCGCCCCAAATACACACCCAGGTTCATCCTTGCTCGAACGTTATGTGGTGCCACACGAACGACGTTCTGCCAGACCGAAAGCGAACTCTGATACGTCTCGTTGTGTTGGCGAGTGAGCACGATCAACAAAATGGCGACCGGAACACTGAACAGCAACACGCCGAGCGTCCCGTTCCGCCCCAAGTCTCCCGCTCCGAAACGCTGCGACAGCCTCAGGCCGCACCAGTAGATCGACATCACAACGCCGATCGAGATAAAAGCCAGCGACAAGTACATCCGGTGCTCGAAGGCCAGGTAGAGGGGAACGATCGTCGAACTCGGAGCCAGGATCAGAAAGAACGTGACGATCAAGAACCCGACTGCCGGGCGACTTCTCAGCAGCACAAATCCGGTGACCAAGGCAGCGACAATAACGGCACCTTTGCCATAGATCTCAAATGCACCCCGCGCGATCGGCCAGTCCAACTCGAGGCACAGATTTTGAGGCCAAAACGTCGTCTTCAAGTAGTGCAGCAAAACGCCGGGCTGCGTCCGCAAGAACTCCCAACTGCTCGCCCGTTCCATGGCTACGTTGCTGTTGACGGGTCGTTCGACGTGCAACGGAACGGACCCGATCCCGACGACGAAGTAGCTCAGCATGGCAGTGAGCAAGAGGGCATGGACGAGACCACGCCGAAGAACCACGTCCTTCCACGAGCCAGCGAGAAACACGCGATCGAACAGGAGTGCGACCAGTGGCAGCATCAAACCGACTTCCTTTGTCCCGATGCAAAGCCATCCAGCGATCACAGCCAGCGTTTGCCAGATGACCGGTCGATTTTCGCTGCTTCGAAGTATCGCGTAGATCGAAGCGAGGAAGAACATCCCCATCATCGACTCCAATCGCTGAACGATGTAGGTGACGCTTTCCGTTTGAATCGGATGCACCAGCCACAGCAGCGCCGAACAAAAAGCCAGTACTGCGGCCTGCTCGCGCAGACTGTCAGGCATCCTGGGTAGCAACAGAACTCGCCGCACAATCCCCATCAACAGCAATGCGGCGGCGACGTGAATGACAATGTTGACCAGATGGTAACCCCAGACGTCCAGTCCGCCGGCAGCGAAATTCAATGCAAACGTCCAGCGACCAACGACGCGCCGATTCAAACCGCCAGGGATCTCGTCCGGTCCGGCAGTCCAAGTATCACCCAACGAGCGTAGCGATTCGTTATTGACAATGCAGGGAATGTCGTCGAACGCAAACACGCCGGACATGCTGTTCTCGTACGCCAACAGTCCGGCGGCAACGAGCAGCACGGCGAACGCCAAACGCCGGTTCGGCGATGCACCCAATTCCCCTGCCCCACCGGCGTTGTTAGCAAGCTGGTTCACGGCGTTTCCTGCCGATCGCACGAGGGAAAATCCTGCAGTCGCTTCGGCTTGGATTCGGACTTGGGTCCCGCCAAAGCCAATTGATCGCCGACCGCCAAAGACAATTCACCTGCCGCTGTCTCCAGCACGTAACGAGCCTGTTTGACAGGAGACACGAATCGCCAAGGACGCAGCGCTCGGCGTATCTCTAATACGACTCCTTCGCGAGAGAGAAACACCACATCCATCGGAAAGAAACAGAAACAGGTGTGAACGGAATTGCAGGGCGCGAGCAACAAACCAGCCCCCTCTGGCAAAGATCGGCGAAATTGCAACCCGACAAAACGGGCCCAAAAACTGACCGCGAGCCACAGGTCGGGCACGATCACTTTGGACGTCGTCCGTTCGCAAAGCTGCCAACCTTTTCGCATCAGATGTTGCCCACTTCTAAAACACCGTCAACCATCTTGAACAACTGCACCAATGCGGGACCGAGCGCCCACACGAACAACCCCGGTAAGAAGCAAATCACCATGGGGATCACCCGCTTGGTGGCGAGCGAGTTGGCGAACGCGATGGCCCGCTCGCGTCGACGGGCACGCACATCTTCGGCTTGTTGTCGCAGAACCCGCGCGATGCCCATTCCGATCTGTTCCGCCTGAACCAATGCCGAAACGAACACAGAAACGGAGGGCACATCGATGCGGGACGACAGTCGTCGCAGGCTTTCTACCCTGCTTCGTCCACCGAGCAAATCGGCTTGGAAGAATTGAAACTCACTCGCCAACGCCCGACCGCCGAGACGAGTCCGCTGAATCCGGCTCACCGCGACGTCAAAACCGAGCCCGGCTTCGCTGAGCGTCGAGAGCAACTCCAATGAAAGCGGCAAATCCTGTTCGATCGTTTCCACGCGTTGACGCCGGGCAGCGCGAACGACCAGCAATGGAGCAAACCCGATTAGCAGAAAGATCAGCCAGGGCGCGACCCAGACCACCGGCAAGAACGTCTCGCCGACTCCGCCTGGGATCCCGACCATGATCTGTTCGGCTACGGTTTGCAGGCCGGAAAACGTAAACAACAGAGCCACCGTGAGTCCGATCGCGGTACAAACCGCAGTCGCCAGCAGGAAAAGAGGAACCGCCGTGGGACCACGATAGCCCGCGCGATAGAGCCATCGCCCGAGCAAGCCACGTCGATCCATATCGCTGAGCCCGGAAGCGTCCGCTGACGCGTTCGATGTCTCGCCACCAGACGCTTCGAACCACCGTTGCTGCGACCTCGTTCGCATGGAAAGCCAGCGCCACGCAGCAACGAGGGCGACCAACAACGCCACGAAACCCAGAATTGCAAAGACTATTTTAAGCATGGCGTTTTGCTCGTCAGAACCTTGGCTTACTGATCCAATTCATCCACACGATGCCGACGGCCTGCAAAATGACCGAACCCGCGACAAACCAACTACCCACCGTTGTCCGGACGAACTCAGCCATCCGTTCGGGATCATTTCGCCAAACGATCGCCGCCACAAAGTAGGTCAACGCGATCACGGCGAGCGTCGAGAACTGGGATTGAGCCGTGTTGGATCGTATCCGACGCGCGACTTCAATTCGATCACGGATGGTTCGCCCGACCGTCGTCAATGTCGAAGTCAACTTGCCGCCGACTTCCCAGTGAATGCTGAGTGCGGAACTGAAGAGAAGAAACGTTTCCAACGGGACACGCTCGGCGAGCGATCGAAAAACCTCCGCCGCGTCGTCGCCCAAGCGGATCCGTCCCGCGACCTCTTCCAAGTAAGGCCTGAGCGGTGCACGTGATTCGGTAATGGCGGCGTCGATCGCTGAACCCACACTCGCCCCGGCACCGACCGCACCAATCATGATGTCGACGGCGTCGGCCAATTGTCGTTCGAGTTTGGCCGCATGGCGTGCGGCGATGAAAGCCTCGACCTGACTGGCCAACAGCCCGACAAGCAATCCCACCGAGAGCACATATGGAAACGACAGCTGCGCCACAAATAACACAACCAAGGATGCCGCGACTCCAAGCACCCAAGGCACCCAAATCCATCGACGTCGCAGTCGACGGGTTCCGATAACGGGTCCGCTTTCCGATTCGGCCTGTCCGTCTGCGTCGTCCGGCTCGGAGAACCGTTGCCAAGCGAGTTCACGACGACGGAGTGTGCCGTAACCGGCGGCGACCAAGGCTGTCAGCCCGAGCCAACCGACAATCAAAGTCGTTTGCCACATACCTCAGTCACGGCCCCTTGTTGAAAAGGGACATGGGAATGTCGTGGTTTTCGGCGCGCAATTGTTCGACCACCCGCGGCACAATTCCCGTCGCTACAAATTCACCCGCGATTCGTTTGCCCTCGCGTCCCCGCGATCGAAACACGAAGATCTCTTGCAATTGTGGTGTATCTCCCTCCATCCCGGTGATTTCCGCAATGCTCTGGACTCGCCGCACACCGTCTTCGAAACGACGGATGTAAACGACCAACTGAATCGCCGAAACGATCTGATCGCGAATCGCCTTGGAAGGCAATTCGAGTCCCGCCATTAGCACCATCGTTTCCAATCGCGACAAGGCATCACGGGGACTGTTGGAGTGAATGGTCGTCAGGCTTCCGTCGTGCCCGGTGTTCATCGCTTGCAGCATGTCGAGCGCTTCACCCGCACGCACTTCGCCGACGATGATGCGATCCGGACGCATCCGCAGGGCGTTGATCACCAAATCACGAGCGGCGATGTGGCCCATTCCTTCCACGTTGGGCGGCCGGGTTTCCATGCGAACGACGTGCTCCTGATCTAGGATCAACTCGGCCGCGTCCTCGATGGTCACGATTCGCTCACGATTCGGTATCGCTTCGGCGATCGCACCCAAGTAAGTCGACTTGCCCGATCCCGTTCCGCCGGCGACAAGAACGTTTTTGCGGCCACGCACCACCCACTGCATCAACTCGTGCATCGCGGGCGAGAACATCCCCAGCCCCATCAAGTCAGTCCGCCGCAATCGGCGTTTTCCGAAACGGCGAATCGAAAGCGTCGGACCGTCAATCGTGACCGGCGGGAGTGTCGCATTGACACGACTGCCATCCGGTAACCGGGCGTCGACCATGGGTGAAGATTCATCAATCCGCCGACCGACACGCGCGGCGATCCGCTGAATGATCCGGACTAAATGCTCGCTGTCGCGAAAGCGAACGTCCGTGCTTTCCAAGCGACCGAATCGCTCAATGAAAACACGATACGGACCATTGACCAGTACATCGGTCACCGCAGGATCGGCGAGCAACGGTGCAAGCGGGCCGACACCCAACGTTTCCTCCAACAGATCGTCGACCATCTGGCGACGCTCGGTCTCATTGAGCGCCAGATCTTCCACGTCGAGAGCTTGTTCAACGAATTCCTCGACGACTTCAGTCAGTTGATCTTCGTCGGCATTGATCAAATTGCGTCGATCCAGGTCCGAGAGCAGCTGCTGATGCAGATCCGCTTTGACCCTGAGATACGAGACCGCGCCTGTCGGTACCGGCGAGGCACTTGGCGACGGCGATACCAAAGAAGCAGTTGTCTTTCGTTTGTTGTTCGCACGAACGTGACTTCGCGGAACGTTCAAGACAGCACGAGACAAGACTTCTCGTGGATCTTTGCTTGGTCGCTCTTTGCCCATTGCATCTTCTTCCCGATCGCTCGGAAGCACCCTCAGGACTCTTCCACGTCATCGACTGCCAACGCTGGTATCGGCTGAGTGACAACGGGTTGATCTGTGTCATCGCTGTCTGGTCGGCCCATCGATTCCACCTCGTCCACCAAGGCTTGCAGGGGACGTCCGAAGCCGCCGAAACCGAAGTTGACGGAACGGGCACCGATGGGTTCGCCACAGTTCGCAGCCGCAATGACTTGTTTGTCGAACGGCAAGACATGGTCGATGGAACGATCCAATCGAGCCTCGATGTCGGGAAGCGAAAGGCTGCCCGCAATTCGTTGCATTCGATTCACCGCCAACTTTTGTCGTGACGCCGGGAATCCGATCCGTTCCAGGACATCGAGTAAGCGGACCGCACCCAGGAGTGTCGGAACAACGTTTTCCATCACCACATAAGCGCGGTCACTCAAATCGAGAATTGCGACCACGACGCTATCGAACATCGGAAACGTATCGACGATCACAAAATCGTAAGAGCGTCGGGCGAGCGTGATGACTCGTGACATGACCGCGTCGTCGACATCCATCGCATCCACCGCATCGTCCGGGGCCGCCAGCAAATGGACACCGAATTCGGTTTGCGTGGCCATTTGACGAATCATGGTGGCATCCAATCGATCCCGTTCGTGGGCCACGTCGGCGAGCGTCGCCCTGGGCTGCACATCCAACAAAGCCGCCGCAACGCCCATCTGAAGGGAGCCATCGATCAGGAGCACACGATCGGGATACCGTCGGGCCAGACCGACGGCCGTATTGGTTGCCAAGGTCGATTTGCCCACACCACCTTTGTTACTGATAAAGGTGATCACGCGACCAAACGTAACGTCGCCGCCGGCCGACCTCCCATCGAACTGCCCCAGGTTGTCGAGCAAGGTTCGCAATTCGGTCGTCGAGATCGGCCTGCGAAGAAAGTCTCGCGTGCCCGCACGCATCGCCTCGATCAAGACACTGCTTTCCGAAATGTCGTCGCGAAATCCGTCGGTGCGAAAGATGGCGACAAATGGGATCGCCGGCGCGAACTCGGCGAGTTCCTTCGCGAGACTAGCCACATCGCTCGGTTGATCACCAAAGGGTGCAAGGATCATACCCGGGGGCCTCGAACGCACCGATTCCATTAGGTCGCGTCGATCCGAAACGTATCGAAGCCGAGGTTGCGATTCGCCCAACGCATCGGCCGCATTCTGCAGCTCGGTCTGAAGCCGCGCGTCATCGGTGAGGACCAGGATTTCTTGAATGTTTGTCATGGTGCTATCTGACTGAAACCGAGGCGTGCACAATCCCGGCTTGTGAAGACAACGCGGCACCGTCGGGGCCGATGGCTTCCAAGATGGCTGCAAGGGGACTGGTCGGATCGAAACCATTCACGAAGACGGCAGAGGCGTTCTCCAGCGCCACGACCTGCGACGTGTCGATGGTGACATCGCCGTTGACATCGACGCTGGCAAAACCGAATGCCACGACGCGGCGGTCGACGTCCGCGTTATCGAGAAACAAACCGACATACCCCGTTTGATTGGTGACGACCGCATTCGTGGTGGATACCGGATCACCGACCACCCGAGCGTTCGAAACAAAGCAATTCGTACTTGCGATCGGCTGCGTTCCGGTTTGCCATGTGCCGAGATCGATCGCCATCCCGAGACTTCCCGGCATCCCCTGGGCGGGCTGCGGTGCTCCAACGGACATCGCGAGTCGGGGCTCGGCAACTCCGTTGGCCCCAATGTTGATTCCACTGGCGATCAATTGTCGGTTGGACAGCGAACCACGGGCGAAAAGATAGGGAGTTGCTGTTCCTTGCGCGTACAGATCCGCCGTCGGAACGGTCACGCCACCACGACGCAGTGCCACCGTGAAGGTGCCCGCCGCAGATTGGGTCCCGTCCTCCATCACGGGCTTGAAGACCGGATTGTCCGGATCGACCTCAATCGTTCGACTGGCATCCAGCGCAGGATCCCCCAGACCGCCGCTAAACGTGAGTTGCGGACCGGCTCCGAATTGCCCGCTTCCCGTCCCAAACGCGCCGTCGTCATCCAACGGGTACGTTCCTGAAGCATCCAGGTCGTCGTCAAAATGCCAGTGGACGAAGTCTCTCGCACTCTCGCGTCGGTCGATGTAAGCCGCGATGCCCTCGCCCCGCAAACCCTCGACTGCGGCGCTGTCCGCAGCCACTTGCATTTGCCGCTGTGTCAGCCGCGCGAAACCGAGATCAATCACCAACCCCGCCAATGCCATGATGCCGAACAACATCAATGCAATGAAGACGAGCGAGTAGCCGCGCCGTCTTTGCGGACGAAGCAACAAGCGATTCACGGATCGCCCGTGGCTTGCATGATGGTTGGAACCGCTTGACTCGATCACTTCACTGCCCCGTGAAGTCATAGGAGGGGATCACGGACGAGCTGTCACTCGACGTGCCATCATCAGCGAAAATGTAGCGTTCGCGTTTTCCGCCGACGATCACGTCCATCCGTTTCATCTGGCCGAACGGATCGAAGGAAGGAATCGACTTCGGAGCCGGCTGCGTGCTCGCATCGGTCTTCGATGCGAATCGGCCGGCGTTTAATCGTGACAACGTGGGGATCGACGCGAAGTCGTCTTGTTTACCCGGAACCGACGCACCGATTCGAGGCAACGCCACCGCCAACAAATGCGAGCGATCACTTCCCGGATCCTCGTTAGACATCGACAGCGCCCAGGCGGCTTGCAACCGGGTCAGGTCCGCGTCAGCGACCGCAAGAATCGTTTGGCCGCCTTGCGAGGCTCGCACAATGCGAGCCGACGGAACGACAACCGTGGAAACGGGACGTCTCAAGTTGAGTCCGCCCGCCAAGACGCCCGCCGGCTGTTTCACGACGGCGCGCATGAGGATCGTGACCGAGTCGTCTGCCTGGAGAATATCGAGACCTTCGATTTCGCTATCGGCCACCGCAAAGATGGTCTCGCCTGGCCCTGCCGCAGCGGCAATGCCAGGCTGTGCGCCCTCGGGAAGAAAGTCATCTGCCGTAAAGAACTCGCCGCGACGCTTGGTTCGTCGCAGCACGCGAAACTCGAAAGTCTTCATCTGTTCGACGGTCAGTGCACTGGCGAACCGTTTGTCCGCGGTGGAAACCAATCGCGAGATCGGACGGCGGCGATTGCCTTTCCACATCGTGTCGGTGAGTTGCACATAGGCCTCACTGTCTTGCGCCGCGATGGCGATTTGTTTGCTCTGGGGATCCGTTTGGATGCTCGCCTCCGATGGATGGAACGCAACGGTGAACAAGACACCTTCGGTCGCCATCGCAGCGGCCAGAGGTTCAACATCACGATCGTCAACCGCGATCAGCAACGGAGGTCCATTCAAGGACGTCGCGCCAGCGGACGAAGTGTTCGCTGCGTCTCCCAAAGCCCGTAGTGCCGGTGCCGGTGCCGGAAAACCGACCGGCCCAACGACGATGGCATCGCTTGCAACAAACCAAGGTTCGCCTCGCAAACCAAACGACTCGTCCCAAGTTCGCAGCGTCTCGCGCGAGGCGAGGTCCTGCCGCTTGCGAGTCACCGTTGTGCCGTCAGGCCGAGTTTCGACCTCCTCCTCGTTCGTTTCGCCTTGCAGCGAGTAGCTCGCAAGAAGATCTAGCTCGTCGCCAATCTGAAGATGCTCTGCACCGTACAAACGGTTCCAAGGAATCGCGAAGGCGGTAAACCCACGAGGAACAAAACTCGTGATCGACGGTCGTGCACCCACCGTCGTCGGCGCGGACGCAGGACTTGGCTCTTGATCTTGGACCATCGTCAATTGCGTCGGTGCAGCAACGGATGAAGACACGCTCGACGAACTGTTTGAGTCCTGTGTCAATTCGGGTTCGGGCGTCTGTCCGTCAGTGGTGTCGGAGCCTGTCTCGTCGGAGGCACGTTCGGAGACGAACCGCACGTTCGAATCCACATCATTGCGTGCATCGATTGGCACGAATGGAGCAGGCTCGGTCGCTCGAGGCTTGATCGCGCCCGACAAAAGGTCTGATTTCTTCAAGAAATGTCCGGCTGGTATGTCACGCCGAGCGACCGCGCCGATCGCATCGCCCAACGTCGTGATGATGCCCTGACGATCGATCTCTTGTTGGCTCACGGGTTCCATTCGCAATTGCCGTGTGGCCGGACTGACGAACGCTTCACGGCCCACCACGTCATAAGCCAGGATTGGTCGCACGGTCACGGGTACCAATTGCTCGTCAACAGGCGCGGGCATCGACGTTCCGGTTAATTGCTCTTCGTCGGGTCTCATCGAATGAGTGATGCAGGTGATTTCTAATGACTTACTCAGTGCATTCTGCAATGGGATGATGTCATCGGGAGCGAAAGCGATCGCGATTTCGTACTTCGGTACGTTTTGAAGTCGCCTGCCTTGGGTCAACGACTGTGAGGATGAGACCTCATTTCGAACGTAGACCGGTTTCAAGACGATCGCACCCTGGGTCAACAGCATCGGCTCGGTCTTTGTTTCGCTTTTCCCTCCTGCGGAGTTGCCGCCCAGAAAGGCCGCGCCGGGCAGGTTACCGCCTGCCTGGAAGGAGCCCGCTTGTTCCACCTTGACGTTCGCGATCAAATCAATTTGGTCTCCTGCATTGAGCGAATGCACGCCGGTCAGTTTGGTTGCGTCTAGCGTGATCGCGCGCATCCCAGGCGGGGTTGCACCTGCGATTCCCTCGGGCGTCCCCTGCGGAAAGAAGATCGCCTCGCGGAATCCCATGCCGGCCTTTTTATCTTTCTTGAGGACCCGTCCGATGATCTGACTGGCAGACATCAGGGTTCCTCCAAGCATGATGGTCTGGTTAGAGGGAACCTCACGACCATCGGCGACGACGAAAACGACTTGATCGTCGATATCGCGGACATCCTCAACCTGACTTTCAACGTGTGAGCCGTCAGCGGTGATGCCGGTGATCGACATGCCGATCGTCGCGCCCGGTGGCACTTCCTGAAATCTAAATTCCCCGGTCCTCGGATCACGTAGATGCTCACGAGCGATTCGCTCATATGCCGGGATCGGTTGGCTGGCGACCGGAATTCGAACCACAAACGTATTTTCGGGGGGTGCCGCAAATGGATTCAGGTTCACGCCCATTAACGACAGCAAGCCGACGCCCCCACCGATCGCCACCAATGAAATCAGCGTTAACCCCAACCAGAAGCTGGCAGAACTACGTCGTCGATTGGTTCTTGTACTTCGCATTTTTGGCTCGTGTTAATTAAGCAGCCTCCTTGCCTTGGTGACGCCCCCCGGACTCCGATATCCTGGCATCATTAAACAGCAGTGTTATTCAAAAACCTCACGGCGATAGATCGCTTGCGCGGAAATCACCCGACGGTACGGTCGCACGGGACGTCCACCGGTCACATTCAGCGGATTCCCTCCAACCGCGTCTTGCGCCCCTAGGCCGAACTGCCCTCCATAGGTGCCGCCACGGTTGAGTGTCGCCCCCGTCAGGCCGCCCGGACGTTCCGCCGGGTTTTCTTCGCTCACATCTTCATCCACCGCCACATTGGCGAGACCGAGATTCGGTTCAAAGGGACCGGCTGGGCTCGGCCGGAAACTACTCATCGACGCTGATTGAAACGGGTAGTTGATCCTCAGCGCGACGACACCACGTTGGCTGGAGGAAATACGAAACGGATCAGGATTCGTGCCGGCGTCATCGTTGTTGTTCTCGGTGTCGATCTCTTCGACGACGGGAACCCAGCGAATCGTCTCGGAGCCGCTACCGTCTCGACTGGTGACCACGGGAATGCCAACCGTGTAACCAGTGGGCGTCGGGTTGGCGGGGTCCGCGGTGAGCAACGCGCCCGGATAGCGAAGGAAATTTGCATCCGCCGATCCGTCCCCATCAAAATCGGGACGATCGACGATCATCATCGTCGCCAACTGTTGATTCAGCGTCGGCCAAGTCGGAACAATGTCCACGAAAAAGTTCTGACCGCCTGAAAGGTTCGCCAAATCAAACACCAGAAAATCGTCGTCATAAATCCCGGCGAGCGAACCATCCGCCAAAAGGCTCTCGAACTCACTGTCTGCCGGTAGCGGCGTCCGCGAAATCTCCCTGGCGCCGACATCCGCTGCGGTCTGTAGTCCTTGCGCCACAAAGAGTGCGTGACCAAACGTCAGAATTCCCGCAAGCAAGAAATAGATGACCAACGAGACGAGCGCGAATTCGAGCAACGACTGACCACGTCGTTGCTGCT
>JBCBOT010000267.1:0-11527 GCA_039821165.1 Planctomycetota bacterium
GGGTCTTCGTATTCCGTCGGCACACTGAGCACATCGACGCTGCGTAGAAATTCGACTTTACCATTCAGGTCTGGACTTCCGTGGTACGTGAATCGATCGGCAAGACCCGCCTTTGAAATCCGTTCGCGAATCGTTTCGAGGTACGGTTCGTGTTGTGGTCCCAACCAACCGGCGGCGTGCAAGGTGACTTGGTCGTCACGTTCGGCGATTCGTTCAAACGCTTCGACCAACCGATGAAGTCCCTTTTCCGGTGCGATCCGCGCGAGGTAACCGATACGATACGTACCTTGGTTGGATCGCGGAGCGTCGGATTGAAACGGCGCGAGATCGATCGAAAGTGGCGTTTGAACGAGCTTGTCGTCGGGGATATCCAAAAGCGCCGCCATCTTGTCGCCGTAGAAGCGACTGTGCACGCAAAAGTGGTCGACGGTTTCGACGAGGTCGCTGCAAAGTCGGATCGCTTCGTTTCGAGATCGTTCCGGCAAATGATCCAGGAAGATGTCGTCGCCTTGGAGCATGACCACCAGTTTGGTGTCGGGCAGCCGCTTTCGCAGCTCCGGTAGACCGCCACCGATCAGAAGGTTGGTCAACACCACCGCGTCTGGTTTCTCCGCAACCAGCCAATCGGCGAGTCGCCGAAACTCATCCGCTTGATTGCCGTCAGCTCCTTTGAGCATCGAGACAGACAGTTCCCCCAGCATCGCGGCATCGGTCGCCCCGGCCTTGCGTGTAGCCCAGCGGATCAGCGGCGGAAAATCCACCCATCGACGGAGTGGCCGCGGCAGGAATCGCAGCCACGGCATTTGTTGGAGCAGGTAGACGTGGATTCCCCCGAGAAAGACTTGCTCGTCGGCGACGCTCTCCTCATCGGTCCGGATCGGCGTATAAACCGGCTGCAACAGGCAATCGACGCCTTGCCCGCGAAGGGCCCGCGCCAAAGCATTGTCGTGCATACAACTTCCGCAGAACATTCCCGCGGCACCGGCCGTCAGATACACGACTTTCATGCGACAAAAAACGCTCGTTGTGACTCTGGGGACAGGTTCTCTATACTCCGCCTCGCGAGTGGTCCGCCGGATCTCCGCTTGATGTCCATTTGGAATCCGAAATGAGTTCCTCAACCCACTCGGCGATCACCCACGAGCCCGGTGAGCCCGCACTGACACCAATCGACCACGCCGAAGCTCCGTTTTACTGGGGGATCGATGTCGGCGGAACCGGCATCAAGCTGGGGCTGGTCGACAACGGAGGTCGAACGGTCGCGTACGAGAAAATGCCGACTCGTGAATCCGAGGGCGCCGAGGCGGCGATGAAACGGGTTGCGGAGATTGTCGGCGACGTCGAGCAGCGACTCGGGATTGTCGGCAAAGTCCCCGGCGTTGGTTTGGGAGCCCCAGGTCCGATGGATCTAAAACGAGGTTACCTCGTCGCGCCACCACAACTACCCTCTTGGTGGGACTACCCGATCGTCGAAACGGTCGAAAAACTGCTGAGTCGCCCGGTTGCGTTCCTGAATGACGCCAACGCGGCCGCGTTCGGCGAGTTTTGGCTCGGCGCCGGGCGGGACTCCGAATCCATGGTGCTGCTGACACTGGGAACCGGTGTTGGCGGCGGGATCATCGTGCACGGTGAACTCGTCAACGGCGTGAACAGTTTCGGCAGCGAGTGCGGACACATGGTCGTCGATCCCTCTCCGAAGGCGCGATTGTGCGTGTGGGGAGGAGGACGCGGACAATTGGAGGCCTACGCCAGCGCCAGCGCGGTGGTCGATCGGACTCGCGAACGGTTAACGCAAGGAGCGGACAGCTCATTGAGCGGGCTGCTCGGTGGCGGAGATAGTGAGCTGACGGCGAAAAAGGTTTACCTCGCAGCACGTGACGAACAGGACTCCCTCGCGTTGGAAATCATTGATGAAACCGCTCATTGGCTCGGTGTCGGCATCACCTCATTGGTCGCCAATCTCGACCCAGGCGTCGTCACGCTCGGCGGAGCCATGAATTTCGGCGGTCCGGATTGTCCGATCGGGCAACGGTTCCTCGAAGGCATCCGCAACGAATTCAAAAGCCGAACCTTTAGCAACGTCCACGAAGGCACCACGATTTCATTCGCCTCACTGGGCGCAGACGCCGGCTACCTAGGAGTCGCCGGTTACGCAAGGAAACGAACCACATCAACATGACCAAACACATACGCAACTTCTGCATCATCGCCCACATCGACCACGGCAAGAGCACGTTGGCCGATCGACTGCTGGAAGAAACCGGTACCGTCAGCACGCGCGAGATGAAGGACCAACTGCTCGACGACTTGGAGCTCGAACGGGAACGCGGGATCACCATCAAGGCCCGCGCGGTGGTGATGAAGTTCAAACGTGGCAAGGACGAGTACGAACTGAATCTGATCGACACCCCCGGGCACGTCGACTTTCACTACGAAGTCTCGCGATCGCTCGCGTGTTGCGAGGGTGCGCTCCTGTTGGTCGATGCCTTTCAGGGCGTCGAAGCTCAGACGGTCGCCAACGCCTACGCCGCGATGGAACACGATCTTTCCATCATCCCGGTCATCAACAAAATCGACCTCAAGCATGCACGACCCGATGAGGTCGCCGAGGAGATGATGAATTCACTTGGCACGGACCCGGACGACTGTGTCCGTGTCAGTGCCAAAACGGGCGTCGGTGTCGACGGTTTGGTGGACGCGATCATCGAAAAGATCCCTGAGCCGACCGGCGATCCGGCTGCCACGCTGCAAGCCATGGTGTTCGACTCCAACTACGACGATTATCGAGGCGCGATCACCTATGTCCGTGTGATGCAGGGAACGGTGCGCAAGGGCCAGAAGATTCGCTTCTTGCGAGCCGGAACGGTGCACGATGTCGTCGAACTCGGCCAGTTCGCGCCGCAGCGTGAAGCATGCGACGAGCTGGTTGCGGGCCAGGTCGGCTACTTGATCTGCAATATCAAAAGCCTCGGCGACGTCCACATCGGTGACACCGTCAGCATTCCAGGCGATAGCGCTGCCGAGCCGCTCGCAGGCTACTCGCGGCCGAAGCGGATGGTTTACTGCGGCTTGTTTCCCAGCGACGGGCAAGACTTCAGTGACCTTCGCGAAGCACTCGAACGGCTCGCGGTGAATGACCCGAGTTTCGAGTTCGAACCCGAAACCAGTGACGCTCTCGGGTTCGGCTTCCGCTGCGGCTTTCTCGGCCTCTTGCACATGGAGATCATCCAGCAGCGGCTCGAGAACGAATCGGACATCGACCTCGTTCAAACCGCGCCCAACGTGACGTATGAGATCGTCGACAAGCGCGGCGAAACGAAGATGATCCACAAGCCACAGGACGTTCCCGATCCAGGCGACGTCGAAGAGTTTCGCCAGCCAATCGTCCGCTGCAACATCATTGTTCCGACGGACTACATCGGACCCTTGATGAAGCTCTGTCAGGAACGGCGTGGAATTCAAAAGTCACAGGAGTATCTCGGTGCCCAGCGGGCCATGTTGACGTATGACATTCCGCTCGCCGAAGTCGTGTACGACTTGCACGACAAGATCAAGAGTTGCACGCGCGGTTACGGCACGCTGGACTACGAGATGGTCGGCTACGAGCCCGCCGATCTCTGCCGATTGGACTTCCTGGTCAACGGTAAACGCGTCGATGCACTGAGCATCGTTTGCAATCGAGGCGACTCCGATCGTCGCGGCCGCGCGGTCGCCAAGAAGCTCAAGAGTGAGATCGACCGCCACATGTTCGAAGTCGCGGTGCAGGCGGCCATCGGCAGCCGTGTGATCGCGCGTGAGACGGTGCCTGCGATGCGCAAGAACGTGACCGCCAAGTGTTACGGCGGTGACATCACGCGAAAACGTAAGCTGCTGCAAAAGCAGAAAGAAGGCAAGAAGCGAATGAAGGCCGTCGGCAATGTCGAGATCAGCCAAAAAGCCTTCATGGCCGTCTTGAGCGAAGCCGAAGGCGGCTGAGAATCAGCTCTGGGTGTGACGCGTTTGCGGGGAACCATAGCTTCTGAGGCGTGTGGTGCGCGCCGTTCGGGGGAAAGCCGATGCTTGAATGCGATCCGAAGGGATTCTGAGCGGTCGTTTGCTCTCTGGAATTGCCGTGACGTTCGAGGGAGGGGGGTGATTACACTGCCACGACCTGGTTTTGTTTCATCCCCCAGAAGCTTGCCCGAATGACGACGAGACGTACCCGGTCCCTGGAAAGACTTCGTGGCCTCGAACGTTTAGAACAACGTTTACCTCTCACCGCAGCCACGTTCGCCGAGTCGAATCCGCTCTTCGAGGCGGAGTCCCTCACAATTCCGGATGAGGTCGTGCCGTTGCAGTCGCACACCTTTCATTGGCGTGTCAACGTTGACGAAGATCAGACGCTGCCAACCACCTGGATTGACAAGCTCTATGTCTCACCCGATGAGACGCTCGATGCCACAGACATGGAGGTTTCGAGTCGCCAAGCTCGTTCAAGCTATGTCCGTACCGACGGGGAGGGCCAGCGGTATTACGAATTGAACAGCTCGGTGTTCTGGGATTTCGAGGACGCGCATCTATTTGTCGTCGTCCATGCGGCGGAAACCCCATTGGATGACGCCAACGTGGCGGTCCTCGGCGTTTCTATCGAGATTCCGAAGGATCACGATGCGTTTCTTAGTGATTTGAATGTTTCCGAGGTGTTTATCGCTGGGCGAGAGGTTCAGTACTCGCTCGCCGTCGAAAACCTCGGTGCGGGATCGCTGAATCGCCCGCGAGTTTCTTTCTATCTATCCGACGACGCGAAGCATTCCACCGATGACCCATTAATCGGAGAGGTTGCGTCGGGCCTGCGATACGTGAGCGGCGTATGGGTCACAGAAGGAGCATTTCTCCCTGAAATCCAGCGGAGTTGGTCACTATGAGTTGATCGCGATCGTCGATGTACCGTCGGAATCCAATTCCGAAAACAACACGCTCGTTCAATCGGTTGAGATTCGGGAAACGCCGCTGCTGACGTTCGATGGTTTTCGGACCGAGTCCCTCATCGTTCGTTCGCGGCACTCGACACAGATAGAGCCATTTGAGTTTCAGTTCTCCGTGCGAAACGACCATTCTCAGCCAAGCAACGACGGGGAGTTTACGGCCGAAGTGAGACTCAACGACGGCCGTGTCGAAACGCATACCGACCTGCATCCTAGTGTCGACGACGCTACCGATCTCCCGCCACACACGTCGAGCACTGGGACCGTCGAATTCTTGGTTCATGATCTCCCGCTGGGCCGACATGAAGTTGTCCTCTTCCAATCCGGACGCGAAGTCGGCAACGCTCCATTCGAGGTGCAATCGCTTGCTCCGCATCAATTCGCATCGGTAATCGACCGTTCTGCTTCGGCGATGGCCGGCATCCCGGGTGGTGTTGAAGTGGAATGGATCGTGGAAACTGTCGAACCGATCCGTCTTCTGCATTCTGTCTACTGGTCCTCGGATCCTTGGCTCGATTCGCACGATGTCTTGTTGGGATTGGATTCGAGTGACCATGCAGCAGGGCCCCGAACTCTCAAAGGCTTCTATTCCGCCGAGGAGTTCGTGGGGCAAGATGGTTTTTTGATTTTGAGGACCGTCGGAAGCGAAAACACGTTTCCAAATAAAGTATTGGATACGTACTCGACACCGGTGTCCCTGTCCGATTCGGCGGGGCAGAACCCGGAATCGGTGTTCATCGTCGATGTGGGCAAACCCTATCAAGAGTCGAACAACTCCTCCGACGAATCCGTTGATGTTTGGCTCTTCAACAACGGCCCGACGATTTCCCCAAGCGTGCAGTTGGTCGCGGAAGATCCCGATGATCCGAACACGAAGTTTGAGTTTCTGCCAAAGTCACTCTCAGGGCTTGAGAACGGAGAGTTCGGTCGCATCACGATGCCATTCTCGGACACGGGAATCGACTTTTCACCGTATAGGCTGACAGCTCGCATCACAAATTCGGGCGTCGCGGATCAACCCGATCCACCGGGACAGATTTTGGAATTGAACCGCGCGGATTTGCGAATCGCCGACGTCGAGATTCCGCAATTGGTGGAAGAAGGGGCGGTGATTCGCTGGACCGTCGAGAACCAGTCCGACATTCCTTGGGAGGGGACACGGGAAGATTTCATCACTTTCAAAGCGTCCGAGGATGCGGCGGTGAACCCGCAAGTGAGGGTGAGCGTGAACGAGACGCTGATGCCAGGTGGGCAGGTCGTGGTTGAAGCGGCGATCCCTCCGTTTCTCGTGCCGTTTGCGAATGGGTTTGTCACCGTGCAACTCGGCGAAGACGACTTACCGGGACGCTCGCCAAATCCAGACGACGACGTATGGACAGAGCCAGCCTCATTCAGTTGGGCGGCGATAGAGTTTGAGCCCGTGGAGTCGGCTCCGCTACTGCGTGTCGGCGACAACGAATTGACATTCCGCCTTACCAACACGGGCACGGTGCCCGTGAGTGATTATTTCACATTTGAGATGTCCGTCGGAAACGACCTTTACGTCTTCCCGCGTTGGAATCCCGATGTGACTCACATCGATGTGGGTGAGTCCGTTCAATTGCCGATTGAGTTCGAATTAAATCGGTTTGCCGTCGGAGGTGCCGAACTCAACGCGACGCTGCAGTCGCTCGACACAACACGGACGTTCGCGCTTGGAGCACCGGTTGCGTCCCCAAACTTTGCGGCAAGCGATTTGAGGGTGGAGACGCTGCCGAATCGTGATCTTCGTGTGCGATGGATCGTGACCAACGTCTCGGACACAGCGACGCTTCGCGGGGAGCCGGATTCCGTCAGGGTATCGGGTGGGAGTCCTCATTTCGGGCCTGACCAAATGATACGTCTTGAGCCTGGAGCGTCTTACGAAGCCTCTGTGATCGTTCCCCGGGCAAGCCTTGGGACCGGTCCCGTGGTGGACCTCACCGCCATCTCGGGATCAGTCAACGACACCGACCCTGCCGACAACGAACTCCCTTTCCAGGTCGACACCGAGTTCACGGCCCTGGAAGTGCAGGCTGACGAGGTTCAACACAGCGTCAGTGCACCAACGACTGTTCCGTTCACGATCGTCAATCGAGGTGACTTCACGATCGATGCGGGGCAGCCATTCTCGGTCCGTCTCGAGCGCCGGTGGTGGCAACAAGACGGTCAGACGTGGGATGTTCAAGAACTCGAGCAGACGCTTGAGCTTCAATCATCGCTGCCACCTGGCGGAAGTGTGTCGGGCAACTTTGCGGTGGATCCACTCGAAAGTCTGTTCGATGTGCGGGAGCTAGAAACGATCACCGTTCGGGTTTCCGCCTTCACATCTTTTGAAAACGGTCATTCTGAAGAGAGCAGCGATTTGTACGGCACATCGATGATTGATCGATCGGTCGTCGACCTTGCCACCTCCGAATTGAGTGCACGTATTACCGACTTTGACAGCGAACTTGTCGAAGCCACTTGGAAGGTCACCAACATCGGTGACGTCGCCTTCGAAGGCCCGGTCGTTGCAAACGTCTACACGCAAGGCTATCGACCCCCCTTCGGTCAGGTGCAAGCAGGAACTTATTCTCGTGACGTGAGGCTTGAGTCAGGCGAATCGGTGACGTTCACCGAGACGTTCCCAGTTACCCACTTGACGCACCTCATTGATCAACTCGAGGTCGGCGTTTCCGTCTTTGGTTCGGTCTCGACTCAGACGGAGGGATCACGCGCAAATGATGCGCAAACGGTAACAGTACCGGTCTCGCAGCACTTTCCGGTGATTGAGATCGATTCATCGAACGTCGACGTCGATGACAGCGGCGAGATTCGATTTTCGATCACCAACCGCGGAGATCTTCCGCTCCGCGGACGAGCCTATTTTCGATTTTCGTATTCGCACATCCGACACCCCGATGCTCCCCGTCAGTCGCTCTCGAATCAGTGGATCGAGATAGAGGAACCCTTGCTCGGTGGGCAGACGAGCGGTCTCCTAACGGCTCAAATCGATCTGCCGGAACCTGTGCTTGCGGAATATGGATCGCTCTACGTTTGGGCCACGTCTGGCAATGGGAGCGGCCATGCAGAGTGGTCGCGATCTCGTGCATTAAAGCTCGAGACCCTGAACGTTCCAAGTTGGATGATCGCGGGACGACTGACGCCGATTCAGGTGCGAATTCACGATGAGTCTGACGGTCAAACGCCATGGTCGCTTGTCGCCCGCCACGGCGGCGAACCAATCGAGCTCACACTCGAACGTGACGAGCCAGTGTCGGGAGGCGACTACGAAGGCACGGCGTGGCTGCGACTCCCCGAGTCGCTAGCCGATCAAACGTTGGACCTTGAGTTTGTGGTCCAGCTTGAAGACGGATCGGTGGCGGATTCGGCGACACGTTCCGTGCGCGCCGGCAGTCAGGATGTAATGCTGGAACAACTTGAGGTTCAGTTGGTCTCCGGGGGAACCCAATTGCAGGTTGATTGGAGGGTTGGCGGAACGGACGTGCA
Source organism: Planctomycetota bacterium (assembly GCA_039821165.1). Classification (GTDB taxonomy): domain Bacteria; phylum Planctomycetota; class Planctomycetia; order Pirellulales; family Pirellulaceae; genus Stieleria. The sequence continues at coordinate 8,475 of JBCBOT010000267.1, forward strand.
AGCCCTTGGTGCAAATTGGGTCGACTCAATCGTGATCTCCGAAGATTCTGTCTTGGACTCTTCGGATATCGTTTTGGGCTCCATTCCAAACCGCCATTCTGTTTGGATGGATTTGGAAGATGGACCGTCATACCGACACACAAGGACGTTTCCGTTGACCGGCCTCGAATTGATCGGCGACTACTACGTGATTCTGAACGGTGACGCGTCCGATCAATTGCTCGAATTCAGTGAAGAAAACAACCAATTGATCCAGGCATTGTCGGTGCCGACGCCCCGATTAGATATTCAGCTCGCTTCGTCATCGGACACGGGCTGGAGCGACCGGGACGGGATTACCAACCGCGTGAATCCGAGCTTCCTCGTCAATGTGCCGCGTGGGGGAAGGCTCACGATTGACTTCGACGGGGACGATCTGCCGGATCTGACACGTCTCTTTTCAACCGCCGGGATCCACTCTTTCCCGGTTGAAGAATCGTTCCAGGAAGGTACTCATGAAATCGTGGTGGCGCTCGACGATGGCGAGACGACGGAGATGTCGTCGACCGTGATCGAAGTGGACACCACCGCGCCAGAGCAATTGCCGTTCAATCAACGTTACACGTGGCCTCTTGCTTGGTTCCGGGGCGTGACTTCCGAGCCCGTTGTTACGGCAGACAATGCATCCGTTCGAAACAGGAGGTTCGTATCCGAGTACTTGACCTTGGAATTGACAGATCCAACAAATGAATTCGTCGTATCGATTCCCGAAGGGATCGCTTCACGCTCGACCTTCGAGCTTTACGGCGTTGAGGACATCGCTGGAAATCGTCTCGACGGCCCCGAATTCACTCCTCTCGTTACCTCGAATCGTGAATGCGCATTCATGAATCCCGATCTGCCCGCAGATACCAATGGCGATGGGGCGGTGACGGTTCGAGACGCGCTTCTCGGCATCAATCTTCTTGCAATCGTGAACGTCGCTGGCAACCATCGCTATCCCCACGGTTTTGTGGACGTCAATTGCAGCGGGACGTTCAGCCCACTCGACCCGTTGTTGGTGATCAACGAACTGGCGCGTCAAGCCTCTGCGGCGGGTGAAGGCGAGTTCCTTCCCGCCGGTGACGAACCTGAGTGGATCAAACGAAACAATGAGGACTTCGAAGGAAGGTTAGTACACCTTGAGAGGTCGTTTCTTGAAGCGTCGCTCGTCAATGCCCCGTCAATCTCGCACTCGACTCTACCGGACCGAGAGTACGACCTGATGCCAGAAGTAGAGGAAGCCATGTCGACAACGCCGCATGACAGCGCTCTCATTGACCTCGCCGTACTGGACCTGGATGTTCTCGATGAGTGATGCAGTCGGTTGTTAAAGTGCGAATGCACTCGCAACTCTATTCGGTCTGAGAACGCAGCAGGTGCCTGCGCACGAAGTCGGTGGGCTGTGCCACGACTGCCTTGCCAGCCCCCGCCACGCCGTGGTTGCCGCCTTCGATCGTGACGAGTCGAGATTCCACGTGAACGTCGCTCAGCGCCGCGTGGAGCTTCTGAGCATGCTGGATCGGTACAATCACATCGTTGTCGCCGTGCACCTGCATGAGTGGTGGATCGTCTTCTGACGCAAACTTGATCGGCGAAACGTTTTTGATTTTTTCGATCGCCATCTCGGCGTACGGTGTCTTGGGCTCATAGTCGATCAACTGGCGGTATGCGGGGTGGTTGTGTTCGAGGGTCTTCAGCAACGTCCAATCAGTGGGCCCCGCGAAACTGACGCCGCAAGAAACTCGGGAGGATTGCTGCTCAACCAGATCCTTTGATTTGGGCTTCGCGGCGTCATCGACGAGTGTGACATAGGCTGAGAGGTGGCCACCTGCAGACCCGCCCGTCACACCCACTCGTTTCGGATCAATGTTCCATTCTTTGGCGTGGTGCCGAACGTATTGAATCGCTCGCAGGCAGTCGTTCACCTGTGCCGGATGCGTCGCCACATCCGTAAACCGATACTCAACCGAGACAACGGACAACTCGCCCGCCGCCACGAAATCGAGTAACCATGCCGGCACATGACGCTTGGTTCCGGCTCGCCAACCGCCACCATGAATGAAAATCATCACCGGCACGGGCTCATCGCTCTTGGCCAAGTAGACGTCGAGACGCTGCGATGGGTGTTGGTCATCGTAGGCCAAATCGCGTTTCGTCTGCGCGAAGCTAGTCGACGCCGACATGCTGATCCACACGGTCAATAGGAGGCAGGCTGCAAGTCTTCGAAGTCGTCTCAACCTCATCTTCGCGGGCGTTGGGTTGGAGTGATTCAGATTTATGTGGACTCGGCTCCCGTAGCTTAATGAATCCTTCTTGATGCTGTTCACCGGTGGCGTCCGGGAGCGAAACGCCGACTCGGACGGGGAGAGAAAGTTCTGCGGAAAAGTTGAAGGATTGTTTTCGAGTTCGTCGCGGAGTGGTTCAACGAGCCGACGGAACTGCAACGGACTCCGACGGAACGAAACTCTTCTCACTTTTCGGAAATGGAACAAGCGATGAGACTCACAAATGCACTCCACTGCGCAATGATCGTTGGACTTTTGAGCCCCGCCTTGGTGCGGGCAGATGATGTCGGTGTGGACATCGCGGCAACGGCATACGATTTCGAATCGAAGCCCGACAATTCTTTTATCATCGCCGACATGGGAACCAAAGTCGGCTACGTTCGAAACGATTCCGGGACAACGGAGTATTGGGGGTACGAACGATTTGATTTTGGTGAAGGGGCGACGCATCTCACCGTGCGAGCTTCAAGCGCGACCGGTGGCGGTACACTGCACGTCCGACTTGCGAGTCACTACAACCCGTTTACAACGGTCGCGACCGTCGAGATCCCGAACACCGGCGGTTGGGATTCGTTCCAAGACTTTACCGTGCCCGTCGATCCAGAAGTGATCGCTTGGCTCAACGGACGAACACTCTTCTTCGTCGTCGAGGACGACGGCAACGAGGATTACAAATTCGATATTGAGTCGTTTCGTTTCGACGACGTTCCGAGTCAGCCCACGAACGCTGCACAGTACAGCGCGGAG
>JBCBOT010000268.1:0-11433 GCA_039821165.1 Planctomycetota bacterium
TGCGGGCGAACGCCGCAAAAGAACCGACCCTCCCATTCGTTTTGTCTTTGATGCCGTTGGCATCAAAGACAAAACGAATGGGAGGGTGAATTCACCAATACCGCTCAGTTTGAGTAGCGAAGCCACCGTCTGAGTGGGCATTAAGTTCGTCTTGAACGAGCACCGGCCAAACACCCAATCAGCTTCACGGCGCCGCAACGGCTGGCAAATGATCGACGATGCCTGCATCGGTGCGTTTCAACTCGTTCAACGTGGCCTGACGCATGGCAAGCAAAACGCTTCGGTGCTCGGCCTCCGCGGACAGATTCGTCAGTTCTTCCGGATCCGATTCCAGATCGTAGAGTTCTTCGATCTCACCTTCGACGACATACCGGATGTACTTGTAGCGTCCCTGACGCAGCATGAAATACCAGGGAATCCCATTGATGTTTGTCGCCGTCGAATCGTCAGGGATCGTCTCGGTGTCCGCGCCGTAACTGCGAGCGGTAAACGCCGTCAGAGAGGGATGCTCCCACTGAGACTGAGGGTTCTCAAGCAATGGGGTGAGGTCATGCCCATGCATTTTCCATGGGAGTTCGATTCCCGCGAACCGAAAGAAGGTCGGGACAAGATCGACACCGGAGACAGGATGGCCCACGGTCTTTCCGGACGGCAGTCGCTGCGGCATGCTCACGATCAACGGTGATCGGATGTTGGCATCGTAAGGCGCCAACTTCGTGTGGAACCCATGCTGCCCCCATGCAAAACCCTGGTCCGATGTAAACACGATGAGCGTGTTTTCATACTGGCCCGACTCTTTCAGAGCGTTCACCAACCGTCCCACGCTTTCATCCAAAGCGCGAACACCTTGATGGTACTGTCGCACCCAACCGTCAAGCGTGTTGCCGTGGATGGACGTCGTGCCTTCAACCGTTTGCCCGCCGAAGCCGCCGTTCATCGAAGGCACCCCGTCCGAGTTCGGAATCCACTTGTTGACCTTTTGCATATAGGCCGGCTTGCCCGGACGCGGCGGATAAATGTCTTTCGGGACCGGGACACTCAGACCCGGGTAGTCGTCTCGGTGCCTCACCGCCGGAGTGAACGGTCCGTGAACGGCGCCGTAACACACCCACAGGTACCAGGGTTTGTCTTCGTCTCGATTCTCGCCACGAATAAAGTCTTCAGCCCAGTTCGTGTAGTTGTCGGTGCTATACCCGCGTGTCAGTTTCGCTGGCCCGCCGTTCGTTTCGATCAATTGGTCGTAGAAGTACTTCCCCGCGTTATCCGGATACCTGGGACGGTTCCAAACCTTCTGATGATCCCAATCACGATTGGCACCCGTATCGGTTCCTGTATGCCACTTCCCGATCTGGCAGGTCTGGTAACCGTTCTCGCGAAAAACTTTGGGCCAGAATCGACACTGCTCGGGATCGTATTCGCTTCCCGGATACTGTCCTTCCATCCGCATGGATCGGACGCCGTACTGGTGATGCCCCGTCAAAAGTGATGCCCGGGAAGGCATACACCACGTTCCAATGTAGGCGTACTCAAACCGAATACCTCTGCGAGCCAGATCATCAATGTTCGGCGTCTTCGCAAACGGGTATGCCTGCGGGTAGCAACCGACCGTGCGATACGAATGGTCGTCGGTGTAAATCAGCAGAATGTTCGGCCGATCAGCAGAAGCGAGTCGACAGAAGAGAAACAGGGTCAAGATGCACAGAGCGCTCGACGTCCGTACGGCCTTCGTCTTCCACTTCATGTTTTCACCTGTGTTCCACGTCATGTTGTCACCCTAGGCGTGTTCCAATTGAACATCAGAGTGACACCGGACGGCTTGCGCCGTTCCGCTGACAATTCTAGCGGCAGCGGCGCAAGCCCACCGGTGCGTCAACCCGAACACTGAATTGGAACGAAGCAAAGCGTGATCGTGACGCCGCATGGTGACCAAAGCCGGTTCGGCAAAAGTGTAGCGGTGTCGATCATGCCCCGGGTCGAAAGACGTTCCCAAGTGCGATATCGACGGGGCGGCTCTCGAAGTGAACCAAAATGATGACAGCGAACTTCACGCCCACCTCTCCACAATGGCTTCAGTAGCTTGCATGGGGGATGGTGGTCTGCTAGAACCACCCGGGCTTGATCTGGCGGCCAGGTCTAGCTTGGTGTTCTGCACCGTGAGCGGCGTTGCGCCGTTCGAGAGTTTGCCTCCTCATGCATCACAAGGAAGGCTGTTTCAGACCCGCTATCGTCCCCAGGGTACTATCCCTTGAGGCGGTTCTGGGTCAACCTCGCCGTTCGCGGTTACGCCTTAAGGGATAGTACCCTGGGGACGGCGGGTCAGTGAGCCTTCCATGTACCAGGTCGTGAAGTAGATATACCGCCGCCAGATCAAGCTTCCAAAACACAACGAGGCACCTCCCCTCACGCCTCGCTCGTCTCAACTGGAAGCATTGCCTTGTCCGCACTCGTCACCCTTGAGCATTTGCGGGAAGCGGTCCAGGCTCGCGATCCCCAACTGGTCGAACTGCTCTGTCGATTGGTCAACCAGGACGAAGATCAGCAACGCGAAGAGCCCAAACGTGAGGGCGTTTACAGCTTTCCAGAGTTCCTCGCTGAAATTCAGTCCAGCGAGTTCAAAAAGAAGTCGCTTGAAGAACAAGGTGCGCTGCGACGTGAAAAACTCACCGCACTCGAAGCCGAAGACGCCGAGGTCCCGTTGCCGGATCGACTGCGCTGCCACGCAGTTTTGTTGGAACTGTGGAACGCCGAGGACCTCTACTGCCGTCGCTGCTTGATCAACGCTATCGGTGAAGTCCCGCTCGTGTACGGGCCGTTCAAAGCATTCAAGCAGATCTTCAAGGAGGCCGAAGCGAAGCACGACACCGAGGTCTTCGGCGCGCTGGCGGCACGGTTCGACATGGCACTCGCGACCGGTCAACACAGTGTCAGCCACAAGACACTTGGCTATTTGGCTCGTCGCGGCTGGCGTTACTTGCGGCGCATCGGACAGACCTTCCCCGCGACCTATCCCGACGTCGCCACCGATTTTTTGATCCACTACGAAGGCCACGGCATCTACCAGTTCGCCCGCAGTTGGATCTTCAACCAGATTTTCTTTCACGACGCCAAGAAACATCGCCGCACCAAATTCAACTTCGGCTATCGACTCCCCAAGTCGCTTCGCAAGTATCGCGCGTTCGATGAACTCTGGAAACGCAGCCCGCGTCCACTCTTCACGCTGCTTGAACAGGCTCAAGCCCAACCGGTACTCGAGTTTGCCGCGGATGCGCTCAAGTCCGACTTCCGCGCCGTCCTCCGCGAAGTCGAACCGAGCTGGGTCGCCCGACTCGCCAGCGTCGGCAAACCCGAAATCGATTCCTTCGTCGTTTGGATTCTCAGCAACGTCCCCAAGTTCGAACAAGATAAATTCCGCGAACTCGGCCTCCATGATGCCGTGCTTTCGCTATTCGATTCTGATTCCGACGAAGCTCAAAAGTACGCCGCCACTTACGCTCGAACCCACGCCCGCGATCTGCCGGTCGATCGATTGATCGGATTGGCAAACAGCTATACCGACGAGGTCTACAAGCTGGCAGTCGATCTCCTGCACTCGCGTGACCCCCGCAAGGAAATCGGTCTGGAAGCGTGGGGAAAACTGCTGGCAACGGATCGAGGATACGACATCGCCGAAGAAGCCCTCCGAAAACATTTCGGTGCCGCCGAACTCACGCCGGAGTGGTTCGCTTCGCTGCTGTTAAGCGGGGACTACCAAGCGACGCGATTCGTCGAGTCCAACCTGCTCAAGATGCATTCGCGTGACAAACTCGGTTGGAGCTTCTTCGCTGACGTCCTCGACACCGACCCGGACTGGGACACGGTACGACTGTGTTGTAATGAACTCGCAAAATTCGACCTCACCGAGATTCCCACCGAGGCGTTGCAACGACTGCTCCTCAACTACAACAGCCGACGCGACGTCTCTCGCTGGATCCACGAAGGCAAACTGAAAGCCGCGCCTCTGGACGCCGATTTCCTCAAAACGATCGCGTTCCGGCCGACCTACGAATCGAGCCCCCTCATCGAATCGCTCAAGCAAACCGAGTGGGGAAAGAATCGGCTTTACTTCGACGAAGAGCTCGCGACCACGGTCCTTGGTTGGCTCAAAGACGTCCGTCAGTTTTTACCGGACGATCTCGGGTTTGAATGGCTGCTGACACTGGTCCAGCGATCCGAACCGCTCTACCACAACTTTGCCGTCGAGACGCTGACCAAGTCGTTCCTGCCGGCCGACTTTGCGACCACCGAAGAACAAGCCAAAGACGATTCGAAAGACGACTCCAGCGACGGCGAGATCAACGTCGACCTCGGCGGCGCGACATTCGTCTTTACCGGCAAGCTCGCCACCATGACCCGCGGCGAAGCTCAAGGCAAAGTCACCACCGCCGGCGGCGCGAACTCCAACTCGGTCACCAAAAAACTCGACTACCTGATTATCGGCGACGAAGGCTCACCGCTCTACGGGCAAGGTCGCAAAGGCAGCAAGCAAAACAAAGCCGAATCGCTCAACGAACAGGGCGCCGAGATTCGAATCATCTCCGAAACCGCGTTCCTGCAAATGCTCGCCGGCGAACAACGCGAGTTTTCCGCCGACACCGTGCTCGCCGGATGCCAGCGGCTGTGGTCGATGATGTGTGACGCGGAGTCACCCGATGAACCGTTGGCACGATTCGCACGCACCTACATTCGCCATCACCACAACGAGATCTGTCTTGCCGAAACCGACCGCCCCGTCGATCCCGGTGCGGAGATGCCGGCCGAGTTCATGACCTTCGACCGGTTCCTGCCGCTGTTCCATGATCGACGACGACCGCTCCGCGAGTTCGCGCTCGAATTCGCTCGCTGGGAGTTCGCCAACTGGGCGCCACCCATCGAAGGCATCATCGACATGTGCGACGCTCACGCGCCCGAAGTCCGTGACTTCGTTGCCACCGCGATGACCTGCGACGACTCCCCGGAACACCGCCGCTATCGTATCGACCCCGCGATCCTCACAACCGATGCGGCATACAGCTTCTGTGAATCACGCAACGTCGAAACACGGCGACTCGGCATGAAGCTGATCGACATGCACCCACGACTCCGCGTTCCCGATGAATTGTTTCGACTGACTGAAAGTCCCGACAGCAACATTCGCACGTTCGCCATTCGAACGTTCTGGCACCTCTATCGCGAACGCGGTATTACAGATCACTGGAAACCAACCGCGCCGCCGAAGTCAACGATCAAGAAACGCAAACAAACCGTGGACGTCGGCCCCGGTCCCCCGGAGCGTCCCAAAAACCTGCCCGCTGAATTCGAAGCACTCGAATCACTGCTCCGCCGCATCCTGTTCACCGTGCCGCCGGGACGCCCGCCGAAAACGGATCGGTCCGCCGCCGAGTCGATCGTCAAGTTAAAGCCGCCTTCGGCACGGATGGCAAAGCTCAACCTCGTGCAAACCTTGCGTGACCTCGCGCTCGAAGACGCCGAGTTTGCGCCGGCCGTTTTCCCATTGCTGAGCGAATTCATGGGCTCGCGCGGCAAGAGCGAACACGATGCCTGCCTGGTTGCAGTCACTCGGCTACGTCATCACTACCCGGAGCTAACGGCTTAGTCGCATGGCAGTCACCACCAAAAATTTGACGTACCGAGGCGAGATCCGCGGGATCGTTCCACTGGCCAACAAGCTCGTGATGACGACCGTTCATCCTGACGGGTACGCCACGGCGATCTCCCGCATCGACCCGGAAAAGCTGGAACTCGAGTCGATCGACTTGCCCTGCGGCGGTCTGTGTTTGGCCACGACAACGCAGTGGCAGCCCGACGAAGCCATGCCGACTCGCAATCAGACGGCATGGGTCGGCGGCGACGACGGCCATCTCTACCGGCTTGCGAGTTCCGCCAAAAAACTCGAGACACTCAAGCACCCCCTCGCGACACCTGCCAACAAGCTCGTCTCTCTCGACGAGAAGACGCTGGCAGCACTTTGTGGCCAACAGCTCGTGATCGTCAGCGCCGAGGACGGCAGCGAGATCCAATCATTCGACCTTGGCGAAACCGCTACCTCGCTCGCTAGTGATCCGACGGGCCATTGGATCGCCGCCGGAAACGCAAAAGGAACGGTCGCTGTCTTTGAACGCGAAGACAAAGATGCGTTTCAACCGAGCGAATCTGAAAAGCTGCACGAGGGAGCCGTCACGTCGCTCCTGTTCGAACCCGAGGAGTTGCGATTCTTCTCCGCCGGTGCCGATCAAAAACTCTTGCTGACGCACGCGCGTGGCACACTTCAACCCGAAGACCGCGGCCGTGGCGCCAGTCACAAAGACCTCGTGACCGCGATGGTTCATGTTCCAAGCGAACGCTTCGTTTCCGTCAGTCGCGATAAGACCTGCAAGACATGGGCGCGAAGCGGTGGCACCCGGCCGGCGACGTTCGATGATGCTGTCCCCGAAGTCGTCGATGCATGCGTCACGCTCGTTCACAAGCGACCGCACCTGGTGATCGCCGGCGCCGATCATTCGATCCGGTTCATTCTGCTTGATGCAGGCGGTCGATTCAGCTCGATGACGCATCGACTTTACGATGCCTACGATCGTGCGGCAGACCTCCTGAAGGAAAACGATGTCGCGCAGCGTGGAGAAGCCGTCCACGCGTTAGCCGAGTATGCCGACGCCCGCGCGGTCGAAATGCTCTCTGGTCATCTCAGCAACGAATCGGATCCGTCACTCCGGCGCAAAGCCACCGAGTTAATCGCCGGTTGCGGTCACCCGCGTGTCCCAAAGTTGCTGGAGCCACTACTCAAGCACAAAGACGACAAGGTCCGCGAAGCGGCGTTCGAGGGGTTGGTGGGTCTCGCCGACAAAGAGGATTTGCGACCGTTCGACCTCGCGACCTCCGCGAAAAAGGCCAACATCGGCATCGCCGCCGTCGAAGTGCTCAGCAAACGCGCGAAATCAGATGACCGAGCGCTGCAGATGCTCGTCCGCGCGATGGACAAAGACCCCGACGAGTTGCGCGCCGCGGCATTGCTCGAACTGGAAAACGCTTTTGAAAAGAAGTCGCCGGAACCAACGCTGATCGCAGGCAAGGCCGAACGTCGTGACACACGGCGACTCGCCTTGATCCGTGCATTTCAACGTGACTTACTCGGTGACGCCCGAATCGCCGGCATGGTGCGGCGCGCAGGTGATGACCAAAACGCCCATGTTCGGCGCACCGCATTCTTGGTCGCGCTCACCTCACGAAAACGACTCGCCAAAGCCGTTCGCGAACGTGACGAAACGCTGCACCGACAACTGTTCGAACTCGAGAACTTTGAACTACGACCCTCAAAGAGTTCGAAGTCAAAGCAGCCACCCAAAATCAAAGCGACCAAGATCGCGCTGGACGCGGAGGATTACGAACCGCTCCTCTCCGCGATGGCATCACGCCACGTCGACACTTGCTTGCTGGGTGCGCGCTGCCTCGCGCTGATCGGTGACCGCCGCGCACTCGGAACGCTACTTCAGTTGAGCCGTGAAGACGATGGCGAAACGCGGGTTCAAGTCTGCCAGGCGCTGGAGGCATTAGAAGACCGCCGCGCGGCCCAGCGGCTTGAAACGATGATTCAAGACGAGGCGCCCGCCGTTCGCGACGCCGCCTACTCCGCGATCGAAACCATCTACGAAAGCGAGCCGCTTGATGCTGCCGATCTCGGTCTGGGCTGCGCTCACGCCGATGTCCGCCGACGCGCTCTCAAAACGCTCACGACGACGATGCGGAAGGCAAAGTCGAAAGCCGACCGTGAACGCTGCGACGCAATGATGCTGCGGGCACTCAACGACGAAGACGACTCGGTCTGCAGCGAAGCCTTCAAGTCGCTACTGGGCATGAAGTCCAAAACGTCCACCGAAGATAAACTCGCGTTCGCGTTGCAAAGCATCAAACCGAATGTCCGCCGCGAAGTGCTCACCGAAGCAATGGCGGCCGATAAGCAAGAGTGGGCGCAAACAATGCTCCGCGACTTGCTCAACGATGCTTCGCCAAAAATTCGCGACGACGCCTACGAGCACCTGCTCTCAAAATCAAAAGGCCGCGACATCGAAGTGATGCGCGTCGCACTCGGTGGCAAACACCACGACATTCGACTCCGCGCGACCGAGAGCCTCATCCGCCTCAAGACCAAGGTCGCGCAAGAACTGCTCGTGACCGCGACCAGCGACAACGAAAAGACTGTCCGCGAGAAAGCCGTCACCGCACTGATCAATCTCAACAACGTTGACACACTGCGGCAGGCGATGGCCAGCCAGTACACCGACGTTCGCCTACCTGCCGCCTGCGCTCGAGCGCTGTACCACGACGAGTCCGCCACCGCGCCTTTGCTGGAAACCGCACTCGCCCCCGAACCCGAGCGCGACGCGGACAAGAAGGCCTGGGAACGCGATGCCGTCATCGCCCTCAACGGGCTCGGCATGCTCGGCCGCGAAGACTTCGTGTCACAACTACTACCGCTGCTGGCCAACAAACACGCAGGCATCCGGCTCGGCGCGGCAAGTGCCGTTTCACGTTGCGCTCGCCCGTCACAGATCGAGATGCTCAAGGAACATCTGCAACACCACGACAACCAAGTTCAGTCTCGCATCGCGCTGGCACTGGCCTACTGTCGCGAACCGCTCGCGTCACCGATCGTTTTCTCAGCCAAAGCCGCCGAGGTTCTCTCCGCCAAAGACCTCTTCTCGGCAGCCGTCGTGTCCGGAGAGCAAACCGAACCACGCGTCATCGCCGCGCTGGATGGCGAACCGTGGATCGGCAATGCCGCTCTACTGACGCTGCTCTTTCGACAGTGGCTGAGCGAAGACGACGGGCCGACCAAGATTCTCGCCGCGCTTTCAGCTTCCGAGCCAAGAGTGCGACTCTTCGCGGCTGAAGTCCTCGAGTCCTTCGAGAACGCCGACAAGTTTGAATTGCAACTCGTCGAACTGTTCAATGATCGCGGCGATGGCGAAAAAGCATGGGCCGTCTCCAAGGATACGATTCGATCGGTCGCAAGTCTGCTCGTTCTCGGTCCGCCACACATTCAGACCCAAGCCATCACGTTGCTCGAATACCTCGCAGAGGAAAAACAGGAGCACTGGGACTTTGCTTGGAGCGTCTTTCAAGAGTGTTACGCCGACGAGATCAAGGCCGCCGAGAAATCCGCAGCCTCGATCACACCCAAGCCGGCCGCGGATCCCGACGAACTACGTCAACTCGCCTTCGGAACCTACGTCGGACTCGTCCGTGAACAAGGTGGCTATCACAGCCGAGGCAAGAAAGCCGGTTTCGGGATGTCCGTCGTCGCGGTCCGACAAGCCGCCATCCGTCGCTTGGTTCGAATGGCTAGCGATGACGAGTCGGTTTCGCATGCCGCATGCGCGATTCTGACCCAAGCTCTAGGCGACCCGCTCACCGAAGTCCGCACGTTGGCCTTCGAACAACTGAGCGAACTTGGTGTTGAAGACGAAGAGCGTGCTGCTGCGGCCGTCGAGTGTGGACACAAAGACCTCGCCATCAACGCGATGAAGTTGCTGTCCAGCGGCGCTGGTAAAAAGGGCCAAGCCGTCCTCGAAGACATCATCGCGACCAGGGACGATGCGTTTTCGAAGGAAGCCGCGATTCTCTTACATGACTTGGCGGGCGTTCACGGCGCCGCGGCCGCCGCGTTGGAATCCCCCTTCGCAGGAACGCGGTCGCTGGGTGTCAGTTGGCTGGCTGAAAACTACAAGCAAGACGCGAAATGCCGCAAAGCACTCGTTGCAGCCTACAAGAGTCGGCACAAAGAAGTCCGCCGTTACGTCGCGATTGCCCTCGCCACCGAGAAGGACAAGAACGCTTTCGAGATGCTCTCGGATCAACTCGCCGAAGCTTCGTCGCGACGAATCCAAACGCAAGTCATCGACGCGATGGTTGCACTCGGAGACTCGCGGTCCGCAAACGTGCTCCTGCAAGCGCTTCGTGAGGACCAGGAAGGCCAGCTTCAGTCGGGCCTTGTCCTCGCAGCCATCGGGTCACTACGAAACGCTGACGTCACCGACGAGTTGCTCGAGTTGCTGGACAAAGACGACTGGCGAGATGACATCGCCCGAGCACTCACCAAAGTCAGCGGTTACGACCAACCGATCGAAGACGCCAACGACGAGCGTACCGATCGAAAGTGGCTCGAAAAACAACATCCCCGGAACGATGAAGTCCTCGCCAAGTCGCTGACACGCTACCACGAATTGAATTTGCCGAAGTTCGTGCAACCACTGCTCTGGCATGCCCGATGGTCGCTCGGAAATGACGTCAACGAAGTCCTCGGACTCTTGGCGGTCCACCCCGACGAAACGATCCGGCTGCAAGTCGTCAATGCAATCGGTTGGCGACTTCACAAACGAAACGGTCCGGCCGAACCATTGCGGACCGCTCTCGAGCATCGCGATCCCAACACGAAATTTGCCGCCGCTGTTGGATTGGCGTGGGGTGGCCATGACGATGGAATGCAGGTGCTGATGTCCGGCGTTGAGCTGATGACGGACCTCGAGCAGCGCAAACGCGGTGTAGAAGCACTCGGCAAACTCGCCGACGAACGCGCACTCGACATGCTGCTCAAACTCGCAAGCGAAGATGGACACGCGTTGCAAGACACCGCAGCCGAAGCGATCGGTCACCTCGCCAAATCGGATCAAGCCGAGGAGATTTTCGAGCTACTCAAACGATTGCTTCGAGCCGGAGGGTCTGTCGCCAACCGTGCCTTCGTCGGACTGAGATACTTTGACACGCCGAGTGGCTGGGATCTCATTCGCGAGGTGGTGAAAAAACAGCTCGACGACGGCGAGATCTACCGCTGGCAAGTCGATGAGCTTGGTCACAACGACACGCCCGAAACACGACAACTGCTACTGGATGCGCTTTCGACGGCATCTGGTGACATCGCCTTGCTTCCAGCCCGCCGCGTTTTTGGCGACGAGTCACTCGAACCGGACTACGCCGTACTTCGCGCCGAGTATTTCTCCGATGACGCATTGGTCCGCGATCAACAATGCTTGAAACGAGTCTGTGAGCAAGGCGAACCCAAACGCATTTTCGACCTGCTCGCAGAGTCGCAGCTCTCCGAAGAACTCGCCGCGGCTCTCTACGCCCGCGATCCAGCACCGGTCGCCGAAGCCGTTTCGGCACTCGAAAGCCCGCACCAAGAAGTCGTGCAAGTCGCCGCTTCATTGATCGGTCGTTCCGGTGGAAAGAGTGACGCCAAAAAACTCGGCAGTGTTCTCGAGCACTGGATCGAAAAGTGGGAAGAAAAGCTCCGTGAAATCGTCTTCGAAGGCGGCTACTACTTCTACGTCCTTGAAACCACGACCGACTTGCTGTCGTCGAACTTGCCGGCTAGCCAAGCGAGTCGGGAGAGCAAGCCGGTCG
>JBCBOT010000269.1:0-11401 GCA_039821165.1 Planctomycetota bacterium
TGAAACGAGACGACGCCGCTATCGTTGGCACCGAGCGGGCCGAAGTAGTAGTCGAAACCTTGAGCAAGCGGCATTCTTGGGACGATCGCTTTGCGATTGGACACATCCCACTTGCCGATGCACGCCGTTTGATAGCCGACGTCGCGAGCCAGTTCGGCAAACGTGACCTCGTTTGCCGGCATACTCCACCCGCCACTTCGAATCGGCTGGCGCCCGGTCAGCAATGCCGAACGCGACGGACCGCAAACGGTTTGTGAATAGAACGAGGTGAACCGTGTCCCTTGTTTTGCCAGAGCATCCAGCCGGGGCGTCTTGTTCTTGTTGTTACCGTAGCAGCCTAAATCACCGTATCCTTGGTCATCGGTGAAAATGATCAGGATGTTCGGAGGCTCGGCGGCATTGACCTGCTGGGAAAGACAAGTGAGCGACAACAGAAACAGCACAATCGGGAGCGGGCTTCGCATGAGTTCACTTCGGCGCGGGGAGGATTGGCTCGACAATGCCATATTGTGGCCAGATTTTGCGCTCGCGGGTGGACAACATTCTGAGGCTTCTCTCAGCGGAGATGAGACGAATGCAAACGAGTCAACTTGAGACGGCGTCGGCAGCCGAGCTAGCGGGGTGTCTCGTTGTCGGCCTCAAGCTCGCCGAAGAGACGTTTTCGCCCATCGCGATGTTTCCAAAATCCGACGGCGATCAAGGCGATCCCACCAAACGCGATCGATCCTCCTTGCGAGGAGGGGACCAGAACGTCGAGGAGGAAGAGAAACAGCCCGAGGCAAACGCCGAGGATTCCGAACACCCGGTTCCGATTGGCACGCTGAACAACTGCCTCTCGTGCGATTTGGACTGCATGCACTCGCTCAAGACCGCAACGCTTTCGCAAGCGATACGCAATCGCGCTGGTACGAAGGCGAGTCATGGCGAACTTCTTAGCAAGTTTCCTCGCCTCGCCGTCGCTACCTGCTTGGTCGGTGGTAACCGCGTAAGGATTCAGTGGATCGCGGGATTCAACTTGCATGCAGACGTCGGAGTTCGGTGCTCACCGGTGGGTGGCGATTGAGTTTTCTTCCTCGAAGTGCGATTCGATTTCCGGCACTTGGCCGGTTTGATCACCCAAGACTCTCTGTCCGAGACTCAACGTGATCCGGACCGCGACGAATGAAATGACGGACCAACGAAGAAAAATCAGCTCGCCGAGGACGGTCGGTTTCGCCATGGTCGTTGCAAGTGCTAGGAACGCGTTGACCAAAGACGCAGCACAAATCATTGAAACGATCATCAACCCGAACACGCCGAAGACGTAACGCACGAACGGTCCGGCTGTGTCGTGTGGTCTTGCGTTGCGGTCGATCAATTCATGATCGGGCGCGTTGGATTGGATGCTGGCCGTCGTCTGACTCATCGTTGCGTACTCGAGTCCTTTGTGCGCGAGACCCGGTGGCTTTCGCTACGCTGCGCCGCGCGGCTCACAAGTGGGAGCGAAGTTTGTGTTGATGACACCGGTTTGTTTTTCGGTCGCGTCCTGCTTGAGACATTCCTGCCTTCTTGTGTAGCAGATTCTTGGTCGCCTGTCGCTCTTGCACCGCGGATTCAGAATGCGACGCGGATTGCTGCAGAGTGACGGCTTAGTTGGCCATCTGTGGGTCAGGCTGCCACATGTATAAAAACGTGGGCATTTCGCTGCGGCTTAAGCCCGGCACGTGGATCGGCAGCAGGGATTGCATCCTGGCAGCGTTCGGCGTGGAATCCAATGGCGTGTATGCCTGTTGATCTTCCCGGCGATACAAGACGACATCCAGCGATTCCTGGGCACCGACTTGGCCTTCGGCGAGCGTGATGGCGGTGTCGAGGTAGCCCACGGTGTCGACCAACCCCAAATCAGCCGCTTGTTGACCGGTCATCACTTGGCCTTCTTTCCAGCGATCTCCAGAGACCAGCAATTGAGGACGTGTCGAGGTGACCTGGTCGATGAGACGCTGATGAAACGAATCGGCAATCCCCTGAAGCATTTCGAGTTCGTTGTCTTCGAGGGGCCGCTGCGGTGAGCCGGCATCGATTTGCTCGCCACTCTTGATCGGCACTCCGAGAATATTGAATTGGCCCATCGTGTCTTCGAGGTTGTACGTGTTGAGGATCACTCCGATCCCACCAACAACACTCGTGGGCTGTGCAACAATCGCGTCGCAGTGGTTGGCGAGATAGTAGGCACCACCTGCGCCCACCACACCAAGGCTTGCGATGATGGGAAGCTGCCGTTCCTGCTTTAACCTCATCAGTTCATGGCACATCATGTCGGACGCAGTAACGCCTCCGCCCGGTGAGTTGAGTCGCAACACGACGGCACCGATCGAACGGTCGCTCCGGACCTGGTCCAATTTCTCCCGAAACAGCGCTACGGGGTTTTCGCCGCTCGCTGCCAAGCCGCCGCCCATCACTCGGTCGACCAGCAAACCGTCCACATCGATGACGGCGATCTTTTTCGAGGTGTGAAGGGAAGCCGGTTTGGGGGGGCCGACACGAATGGCGCGGAGAGGCTTGGAGTGTGAGTCTTGCAATCGAATCGCGGTCGCCAATTCGCCAAGATCGTCGACATCAAATTTGCCGCTGACTTTCATCTCTCCGCCTACATTGACCGCGCCGGAGTGACGAAACACCTTGGAACGGCATGCCGGTAGCAACACAAGCAGAGCCAGCACCCCGATCACGGAACCGAGTCCCGGTGCGAGATTAACTGGAGCTGGTTTGCGACGAGGCATCATGAACCGCTACTGCGGGAGGTGAATCGACAAATCGGTCAACTTGGACAAGACTGATCGCTCGTGTATCCCACGCATCGAAAGAATCTGGTCCAATCCACGCTGCTTTTGCCAACCCAACGCCGTTCGACGCAAGTTCAATCGACTGATAGGCCCCGATGCGTTTTTCGTCTCTCATTCTAAAAAACCTGCTGCGACGCCCGGTTCGAACGGGGCTGACGCTACTGGCACTGACGACGGCGGTTGCATCGGTGGTTGCACTTCGAGGCATCTCGCGGGGTTTCACGGCTTCGTTTGCCGGTGTTTACGAGTCGCATGCGGTCGACATCGTTGTTTCACGACAAGGAACCGCGGATCGTTTGAGCAGCAGTGTCGCCCAGGAGTTTACGGAGCGGGTGAAATCGGTGGAGGGAATCTCCAAAGTCGATGGGGTGCTGTTGGAAACCATGTCGCTCGAAGAGCAAGAAATCTACGGGATCCCGACGATGGGAATCGCAACTTCCAGCTGGCTCCGCGACGACTATCGCTGGAGGGATGAAAGGGCGAGCGGAGCACGACAAGTCTCACTGGGCATTCACCTGGCGGAACGAGTCGGCGCGAGGGTCGGGGACGAATTGATGTTTTTCGAAGAGCCTTACACGGTCGCCGGAGTCTTTGAAAGTGGAAGCGCGTGGGAAAACGGATCGATGATCATGCCACTCGCGCAGCTTCAGGAGTTGGTCGATCGTTCGGGCCAAGTCACCTACATCAACGTGGTTCTCGAGGCGGGCATCGACGCAAAAGGTGCTGCTGAAATCGTCGAAAAGATTCAAGCCATCGATGGGCGACTGCACGCGCTCGCAACCGATGACTTCGTGCGAACCGATACGCGGATGCAGATCGCTTCCGCGATGGCTTGGATGACGTCGTTGATCGCGCTGGTGATTGGAGCGATCGGGACTCTCAACACCATGATGACGAGCGTTTTAGAACGGACGCGAGAGATCGGAATTCTGCGAGCAATCGGGTGGCCGCAAACCCGTGTGTTCAAAATGATCTTGGCCGAAGCACTGCTGCTGGCTTTGTTTGCAAGTTTTTTTGGGGGCGTGTTGGCGGTCCTCGCCACGGGGCTCATGAGCCGACATCCAGCGGTCCGAGGCGTACTTTCCCCGGAAATAGACGTTTTTACGGCAGCCGAGGGAACGGCCTTGGCAGTATTGATTGGGCTGATTGGTGCAATCTTGCCAGCGAGTCGCGCTGCAAGAGTGTCACCAACCCAGGCAATTCGAGGATAGAACCCTAATAATGGGTCATCCTTACCATGGAGCGATGCCTTGAGATGCGCGATCAGGGAAGTTTGCTGGTCAAAATAGACCGGTTACAACGATCGATTGCGATCTCAAAGGGGTGAACCGAGCTCCGGGGTGCGGCTGGAAGCGGGGGCTTCTTCATACCGGTCGCCGCACCCTCACCGGTTTCACAATCCGTCGTTGCGATGCCGCCGAGATTTTTCTCTCGGTCCCGGTATCCGTGTACGGAACGCACAACCAACCTGGCTCGATCCGAGAGTGGAATCCAGTGAAACAGTCGTTCAAGCCTATCGCGATCATCGGAATCGGATGTCGTCTCCCCGGCGATTGCGATTCTGCATCTAGCTATTGGAATCTACTTCGCAACGGTGTGGATGCGATCACGGAGACTCCGGCGGATCGATGGAGTTTGGAAAAGTTTTACGCATCCGGCGCTTCCAAGCCTGGGAAGACCCAAAGCCGCTGGGGTGGCTACGTTCGCGATATCGATTGTTTTGATCCGGAACTGTTTGGCATTTCGCCTCGCGAAGCCGCCTGCATGGACCCACAACAAAGGATGCTGTTGGAAGTCGCCTATCGCGCGGCCGAAGATGCGGGGGTGCCGGTCGGCTCGTTGGCTGGTCAGTCTGTTTCCGTTCACGTCGGTATCTCCAGTTTCGACTATGCCGTTGCGGGGCTGAGCTTCCGTGACCGCGGCGTCATCGGCCCCTACAGCAACACCGGAGGCAGCAGCAGCATCGCGGCGAATCGGATTTCGTACTGTTTCGACCTGCGCGGTGAGAGCGTCGCCGTCGATACCGCTTGTTCGTCTTCCTTGATCGCAACGCATCTCGCTTGCCGAACCCTGCAAGACGAGTCGAACGTGATGGCTTTCGCGGGTGGCGTCAACGCACTCCTGCTACCCGATTTCTATGTTGCCTTTAGCCAGCTCGGCGTTCTGTCGCCGGACGGTCGCTGCAAGACATTCGATGCGTCCGCGAACGGATACGTCCGCAGCGAGGGCGCCGGCATGGTGTTGCTCAAGCGACTCGACGATGCGATTCGCGACGGAGACCCGGTCTACGCTGTGATTCGTGGTTCGGCAACGAATCAGGACGGTCGAACCGAAGGCATGACCGTGCCGAGCGAAGACGCGCAGACAGCGTTGATTCGATCCGCACTGGAAACGGCCGCCATGCAGCCTGCCGACATCAGCTACGTCGAGGCCCATGGAACGGGAACACCGGTCGGTGATCCGATCGAAGCCCGCGCGATTGCTGCCGGCTTCGGGCAAGATCGATCAACGCAGTGCCACCTCGGATCGGTCAAAACAAACATCGGACACCTTGAAGCCGGAGCCGGAATCGCCAGCGTCATCAAGGTCGCGCTGGCGCTGAAGCATCGACAGATCCCCGCACACCTGCACCTCGCGAATCCAAACCCCAAAATCGACTTTCGTTCGTCGGGACTTCGTGTCGCGACGGAGACAATGGACTGGAATGCCGAAGGCATGCGTGCCGCCGGAATCAACGGATTCGGTTACGGTGGTGCCAACGCCCACTTGATTCTGAGTGAAGTTGAAACTCCGGTGTCGGGTGCTCCCGCTGCGCAAACGCCATTGCGAGTCGGAATTTTGCCGATCACGGCACACAACGACGAATCGCTGAAGGAGACGGCCGAGCACTGGAGCGATTGGCTGCGCGAAACGGACGCGTCAGATGAGTCGATTTTCGCTGCTGCGGCGACACGGCGTCATCACCATGATTGGCGTCTTGCGGTCGCTGGGAATAATCGCTCCCAGTGGCTCGCTTCATTGGAGCAATTGTCCGAGCAGGGCGAGGGGGCCGGAACCCAAATCCACCCCAGCGTTCGGCGGTCCCACGCAAAACAGGCCATCCCGCTTGCGTTCGTCTGCAGCGGGCAAGGACCGCAGTGGTGGGGCATGGGCCGCGGAATGATGGCTTCCAGTGAAGTGTTTCGTTCGACCCTCACCGCATGTGACCGCGCTTTTTCGGCCGATGTCGAGTGGTCGGTGATGGAAGAGCTTTCTCGTGATGAGGCGACATCGCGGTTGAACCAAACGGCGATCGCGCAGCCCAGTATTTTCGCATTGCAGGTCGCACTCGCCGCGCATTGGGCCTCACTCGGTGTGAAGCCGACGGTATTGGTGGGCCACAGCGTCGGAGAAATCGCCGCCGCCTATCTGAGCGGCGCGCTCGACTTTGAGGATGCGTGCCGAGTCGCGGTGCACCGCGGCCGCACGATGGACTTGGCCACGTCGCGTGGTGCAATGATCGCGGTCGGACTCAGCGTCGACGAAGCACGTGACAGAATCTCGGGCATGGAAGACCGTGTTTCCATCGGCGCGATCAACGGCCCCACGTCGCTCACGCTCTCGGGGTGTCGCGATGCGATCGGCGAATTGCAGCGAGCGATCGAAAACGATGGCATTTTCTGCCGCAGTTTGAAAGTCGAATACGCATTTCACAGCCCCCAGATGGACCCGGTGCGTGACGAGCTTTTACGGTCGCTAGCGGGGATCCAACCTCGATCAACCCACACTCCATTGATTTCGACTGTCACCGGTGAGCCGATCCTCGGCATCGAACTGGACGCAGACTATTGGTGGAGGAACGTTCGTCAAAGCGTTCGGTTTGCGGACGCGATGGGCGTCCTCGCGGATCAAGGCGTCGAGCTTGCGATCGAGATTGGGCCTCACCCAGTGCTCAGCTTTTCGATCGCAGAGTGTTTTCAGTCGCAATCAAAGTCGATCACGTCGCTGCTATCCCTGAACCGAAAGCTCTCCGACGACGAATCGATGCGTGATTCCTTTGGACGACTTTTCGAGTGGGGATTCCCTTTGGATTGGAAACTCCTGAGCGGTACCGAAGGAGTTGTCCCAACGAATGTGCCGACGCTTGCGATGAGCAAACAACGCCTTTGGTCGGAATCGTTCGAATCGTCGTCGACGCGTACCGCCGAATCCTCGCATCCACTCTTGGGAGATGTGGTCGTTGGTCCCGACCCTCGTTGGGAAAGCCGTATCGACCTTCGATTACAGTCGACGCTCGCTGATCACCGCGTTCGTGAATCCTGCGTGTTGCCCGCCGCGGCGATGATCGAGATCGCAGCGGCCGCCGCGCGACAAATCGGTGAACAGGAGACGGTTTCGTTGCGCGACTTTCAGCTCCAACAACCCTGTTTGCTTCAAGATCCCTCGGCGAGACGGATTCAAACGACCTACCGTGCCGACCGACGTCAACTCGAACTCGCCTGCAGCGGCACCGAGGAGTCCGATTGGAATCCGCTGGCGACTTGCGAGGTCGCCGGCCAAACATGGGTCCGCTTTTCAGACAACGAAGTGTTGCGGCAGCGGCGTCCGTTGCTGACCGAAGACGTCTCCGCGGAGCGACTTTACAACCACTGTGAAGAACTCGGGCTGCGTTACGGAAGAGAGTTTCGCGGCGTCACGTTTGCCCAGCGACGTGTCGGCGAGGCGATTGTTTCGGTTGAACTGCCTGAACAGCTGCACGATCAATACGGCGTGCACCCGGCACTCCTGGATAGTTGTTTCCACGGAATGATCGTGGCCGATCCCGATTTCGACCATACGATTCGCGGCCTCTATTTGCCCCAGAAGATTGCCTCGATCGATTGTTTTGGGACCATCCATCATCACGCTACGGCTCACGTGACCATCCTGCGGAAGGATGACTATCGCATGGTCGCCGACATCGACATCTTTGACGCGTCCGGTGAACACCGTGTCGCGATTCGGGGTTTCGAAAGTGTTTGCATTTCGGGTTCGGAGACTCATCCGACGCACGACGAGTTGCTCTATCGCTACGTCTGGAGTCCTGCGCAAAAGTCGGAGTCGGTAAACGACCCAGGCAAGCGACACTGGTTGGTCTTTGCCGATCAGTCTGGCACGGCTCAGCGTTTGGCGCCCCGTTTTTCTGTGGATGATACGGTCACTCTGGTCCAACACGGCCAAAGCTTTAAGCGTCTCCCAGATCAGAGCTTCATTATCGATCCCGAACGTCGTGACGACTTTGAGCGACTCATGGCCGATGTCGGTGACGGCGTGACCGACATCGTTTATCTGTGGGGCCTCGATTCGCCCGATAACGAAGAGTTGTCACAGGAGGTGTTGGAGAAGTCGACGCATCTGACCGCGCTCGCGCCGACACTATTGACCCAGGCGTGGAATCTCGCTTCGAACAATAAGCAGCAATCGAACATCGCGAGGCTCGCGATCGTGACTCGCAATGCGCAGGCTCCCGACGATCTGATGTTGCCACTGAGTGCAGCGCAAGGACCGCTCATCGGGTTTGGACGCGTGGTGGTGAGCGAAATCGCACGTTTGCGTACCAAGTTGGTCGACCTCAGCTCGGACGAACGCGCCGCAATCGATATCGAATCGCTGCGGACGGAATTGATCGAGCGCCTCGATACCGAAGACGAGGTGATGTACCGCGATTCGATCCGTTGGGTACGAAGATTTGTTTCCGCGTCCGATCAACCGATCCATCCTGAAAGCACGGTCCGAAGTCGATACTCCCTGCGTCGTGGCGAGTCGGCTTCGATCGCGCAATTGCGATACGAGTCGATTCCAAACGTTTCACTCGCCCCGACTGAGGTCGAAATCGAAGTCGTTGCGACCGGCCTCAACTTTAGCGACGTCATGAAGTCGCTCGATCTGTACCCTGGGCTTCCCGACGGACCGGTTCTGTTTGGTGCGGAATGCAGCGGCCGAATCACCGCGGTTGGGCAAGGTGTCACCGATTGGAAAGTCGATGATGAGGTCGTGGCGATCGCACCTGGCGCGTTCGCATCCCACGTGATCGTCGAGGAAGCGTTGGTCGCGCGGAAACCGGGCAATCTATCCCACGCCGAGGCTGCTTCGGTGCCGATCGCATTCCTGACCGCCGAACACGCGCTCAATGAGTGTGCGAGAATTCGCTCCGGTGAAACCGTTTTGATTCACGCGGCAACGGGCGGTGTTGGAATCGCGGCCACCCAACTTGCGCGACTCGCGGGTGCCGAAGTCTTCGCGACTGCGGGGACGCCCGAGAAAAGAGCTTTCTTGCATGACGCGGGAGTCGAGCAGGTGATGGACTCGCGAAGTCTCGATTTCGCTGCCGAATCGCTTGAGGCAACCGGGGGCGAAGGCGTCGATGCAATTCTGAATTCGTTGCCCGGAGAGGCCATCCGCCGCGGACTGTCGATTCTGCGAGTCGGCGGTCGATTCCTCGAAATCGGTAAACGCGATATTTATGCCGACGCGTCACTTGGGATGCTGCCGCTGAAGAACAATCTCGCGCTCTTTGCGATCGATCTTGATCAACTGATTCGACAACGACCCAACCAGATCGGCAAGTCACTGCGCGACTTGATGGCCCGCTTTGAGAATGGGGAATTGTCCGCGTTGCCGGTGACGACATTCGAAGCGGATGAGACGGCCGACGCGTTTCGTTTTGTGCAACAAGCGAAGCACATCGGCAAAGTCGCCGTGGATTTCACTTCCACGCCTGCCAAGGTTCACGCCGGAGAGTATGAGCCGCTTCGGTTCAAGCCAGACCGGACCTATTGGGTCGCTGGGGGACTCGGCGGTTTTGGGCTGCGGGTCGCCCGTTGGTTGATCGAGCGAGGTGCGAAGCATCTCGTTCTTGGGGGCCGAAGTGGACGTGTCAGCGATGCGGCGCGAAAGACGATTGAGGAGTGGACCGCCGAAGGAATCGCCGTCAATGTTGTTCCGGTTGACCTGACTTCGATGCAATCCGTCGAACAGGCCGTGCGACGCATCGAAGCAGGCTGTCCTCCGCTCGCGGGTGTCCTTCATTCAGCGATGGTACTCGAAGACCGTCTGCTCGAAGACTTGGATCGCGAGACGCTCGAACGTGTGCTCGGACCAAAGGTGATCGGCGGTTGGAACTTGCATGTGGCAACCATTGATCATGATTTGGATCACTTCATTCTGTTTTCCTCTTTGTCGAGCGTTTTCGGGCACGCGGGCCAAGCCAACTACTCGGCAGCCAATGCATTTTTGGACTCGCTTGCCCACTACCGTCGATCGATCGGTATGAACGCGGTCGCAATGAACTGGGGTCACGTGGGTGAAGTCGGCTATTTGGCGGAGCGATCCGAACTCAGTCAGCGGTTGGAGCGACAGGGCGTGTTGTCCTTCACCGGGGAGGAAGCGGTACGCTGTCTTGAGCACGCAATTCAAACGGACGCGATCCAGCCCAGTGTCCTTCGGATGGACTGGTCGACGTGGCGTGGACTCGGGATCACGGGAGAGGTCTCTCCCCGGTTCGCGCACTTGCTGAAAACACGAAGCAGTGACACGGGCCGTCGGCTGGCGAGCGCAGCGGATATCCGGCAAGCTCATGGCGAGGAACGCAAATCAATGATTGCGGATGTGCTCGCTGGGAAGGTTTCTTCACTGCTCGGAATCGAACCGGAAAAAATGGACTGGGATCGTCCGCTGCTCGCAATGGGCTTGGACTCGCTGATGGCGGTCGAGATGCGCAACTGGATCGAAAGCTATCTCGAGATCGACCTGCCCATTTCGGAACTCATGCGAAGTGAAGGATTGGATCAGGTTTGCGAGTCCATCGCGAGTATTGTCGGAGCGACCGACACGGTGGAGGAGCCTCAAACGGATCGTCTACTTGAGCAATTGCCCGGCATGTCCGACGATCAAGTCGACCAACTGTTGACACAAATGTTGAATGATCGCGGTGGAGCGACGAATGGATGATGGTTTGGCCAACCTTTCGGCATCCGATAAACGCGAACTGCTCGCGCGATTGCTGAGGGAAAGAGCCGCCGCCGAGCGCGGAAGCGAGGACCACTCAGATGCCTCGCCGCGTGAGTTTCCGATGTCGGCGGGCCAACAGGGATTGTGGTACGCGTTTCGCCGCGATCCAACGATCACGGCTTACAACGTGTTCATGCCCTCGCGATTTCGTTCGCCGGTGGATCTCGACGCGATGCGGCGATCGATCGAGACGCTCGTAACACGCCACTCGTGCTTGCGTACCGTTTTCGCGGAATCGAGTGACGGCAACCATCCGATCCAACGTGTGCTCGCTTCATCGCCTCCCGAGTTTCGCGTGGTGGATGCGACGGGGTGGAAGGAGTCGGACGTTCAAGAGGCGATTCAGCGCGAAGTCGCCCGACCGTTCGATCTGACCACGGGGCCTCTGTTGCGTTTCGCGGTGGTTCGGATCGCCGAAGACAATCTGGTGATGGTCGCGCACAACGTGGAGGTGGGCAATGACACGCTGCTGTGCGGATTGGTGGGCATCGCAGGCTCCACCAAGATTGGCAACAATGTGGTCTTGGCGGGTAAGGTGGGCGTCACCGACA
>JBCBOT010000270.1:0-11386 GCA_039821165.1 Planctomycetota bacterium
GACCCAAAGTCACCGAGCGTTGCTTGAACGACGTACACCGGCCAGGTGGCACACCAAACCCCGAAGAAGCAACGAGCACGAACACCGGTATGTAAGAACCACAACAACCTACGCACTCATCGTGGCTTAACTTTCACCGCATTGCTCCCATCTCGCTGTCACGTTCAAGCTCGAAATCCCCGGACCGCGACCACTTCTCCCTCTCCCCTCTGCGAACTCAGCGACTCTGCGTTTCAAAACCTCCCCGCCGCCCGACTCTCATGCATCGACGCTCCGAATCATCAAAGAGCATTCCGAAGCAAGTAGAGCTTGTCATCGATGTTTTTCTGGAGCCAATCTCCGTCATCGACATGGAGTGTTCCGAACCGCGGCGTGCCGTCTCCCGTCATGTCGAAGAGCCATCCTCCGGCATAGTCGAGCTGATACTCGACGTCTCCGCTGGACAGGAATTCGATCGATTCGAAGTCGGCGGGAAGCGTCGCGATGTAGGGGGCCCACTTTGCGTTGCGGCAAATCTCGAGAAAGCGGACGACGTCCTTTCGCTTATCGATCGTCAGCTCCTCGATCCGTATCGTGTCGATGGAATCCAGTTCCGACAGAAAAGCCGGTTCCGAGGTCGACATCATCCCCGAGTCCGAGACCGGACTTGCCGCACATCCGGCGAGTAAGGCCAGACAGACCAGCCGCGACACAAACAAACCGTTGTCCATCGAAGGCCCTGTCGAATCAGGTTGTGCGATGACTATGCGAAGGGGTGCCAGCGATAGCGTCCTTCGAGCTCAAGTCCCTTGAGTGTCTCTTCGACGGCCTCGCGTGAACGCTCCCCATCGATCAGCAGGAGGTCAATGTAAGAAGCATTGGTTCCGGCGGCGCCGCCGAGTGGCCGTCCGAGCCGATCGTTTTCAAGACGCTCTTCAAGCGCTTCTTCGATGTTGTGCCGAACCGGCGCCTGCTCCCCGTCAGGAAAAATGGCGCCATCGATCTCCAGGTATGCCATCGAGGCGCCGGTATCGTCAAGCGGATCTTCGGCGAGCTTTCCACCCTCGTCAATCAGTTGAAAAACCAGTCGCGGAATGCACGTGGTCCCGGCGACCGTGTCACCGCGAAGCGTTTCCTGCTGTTGCCGAATCGAATAGCCGGTGTAAGAGTGAAGTGGCGACAGTTTTTGCCACTCGTGATAGCGCTGAACATCACCAATGAACTTTGGTAACTCCGTCAATCGATGGACAGTTCGCCCGTCGAGTTCCGCTTCGCTGACTTCACCGATGCTGATGTCACCGACCCAAGACTGCGTCCCAAATTCGCCCAATGCCTCATCGAGTAACAGAAACAGGAGCTGCACGTGATGCTCTTCGGCGAGTTCTTCGAAGAGAGGGTGCCAGGCAACAATATCGAGCATCTCGCGTTCGCTATCGACCTTGGTGCGGATCAGGAAATTCTCCGCATCGACGCGTCCCAAGCCTTGGATCTCGATTGCCACGTCGTTGATCTCTTCGTTGGCCTGACGAGACTCATAAAACGTCCAACCCGACAGGTCCACCGATTGAGAAAGCCAGTAGTCCGCAAGCAATTGCTTGGCCACCATCCCTTCGCCGGAGACGGTAAAGCTGTGTCCGCCGTTTTCACCGGGACCAAACACCCATGCCAACCCGGGCATGACCTCGCCCATGAATTCCGAGACTTCCCCCAACAAGGATTCGCACTCTCCCGCTTCAATCGTTTCGTAGAAACGGGGACCGACATCGGCATACCATTGCCAAAAAAGTTCGACGCGTTCCTTAAACGTGCGCTTCATTGGAGACTCCTGTTCCGTAAAGACGGCACCTGCCGCGCGACATTCTAAATCAATTCGCGTTCACTGAGAGGCATCCGCAACCCCAAGGATGCGCGAACGGGGGACGACCGCGCACTAAATCCATCGAACGGAGTCCAGGCGAGAGGATTCAGTCCTCGGTCGCGATACCGCGAAGCATCGTGATCGCCTCGGCCATCACAACGGTGTCGATCTCGTGAACATCGAAACTCTCGCCGACTTCACGCAGCATCGTGATCGTCAAACGGCCGCCCAAATGCTGACGAAACTCTTCCAGGCCGCCGAGCAGTCGATCGAGCGGCGAAAGAGCTTCGTGCCAGAGCGGAAGCCCGAGTGCCGACAAGCAATCGCACACACGAAGGGCATCCTCACGCGGAAAACCGAATTTCAGGTGCGAGTAAAGACAGTCGATAGCGACGCCGATCGACACCGCCTCGCCGTGACGAATCTCGTAGCCGGTGATGGGCTCCAGTTTGTGTGCCGACCAATGACCGAAATCGAGCGGGCGTGCCTCAAGCATCTCGAACGGATCGCCGCCTTCGGTGATGTGACGCAAGTGCAGCTGGCAACTCACCGCGATCGCCCGATTCGCGATCTCCATCTCGCGTTGACGAATCTGAGCCGCATTTTCGCACAGCCATTCGAATTCGGATCGACTCTTGAGCAGCGAAACTTTCACTGCTTCGCTGAAACCACTGACGAAATCGCGATCCGGTAGCGACGACAAGAAGCCTGCGTCGTTGATCACCGCCCAAGGGACCGCAAAGGTACCGACCCAGTTTTTCTTGCCGAATTGATTGATCGCGTTTTTGACGCCCACACCACTATCAGCTTGGGCGAGCGTCGTCGTCGGAATGCGTATCAGCCGAATGCCCCGGTGTGCGATGGCGGCCGCATAGCCCACCGCATCAAGCATCGCGCCGCCGCCAATGGCGATCAAATAACTGCGCCGATCAAGGTTGTGACGGTTGATCTGTCCGAGGACGGTCTCGACACAACACGAATCGTTTTTGACGTCTTCCCCTCCGTCAACCAACAGCACCGGTGCGACAAGATTGACGGAGTGGCTGTCGTCGAGTGCCTGCTCGAGCGTGCGAACGCGCTCACTCGACTCGGCAACGGGGTGCTCGGCAATCAAGCAGACTTTGGGAGTTCCTGCCGCTCCCCCGTCCAGCAAGCTCAGCAGTTCCGGAAGATCTTCGCCACAGACATCTTGGGTCGTTCGCAACCGATGCACAAAGGGCACGCTGAACGGGATATCCAGCTGCGGCTCGGCGTCTGCTCGCGGCGACATGTCGGTTTGGGGTTTAGGTCGAAGCATGTGAACTATTCGCTACGGCGTTTCGTCTTTCCAGTCTCGCCAAAGCCACCGAAGCGACTCCGGAAAAATTGCGCCGCCGTGGTTTCCATTGTGCGCCCCCGTGCCATACACGAACTTGTAATCGTAATCCTTGAACGCGAGCGACTGGGCCATCTGTTGGTTTGCCAACGGCCAATTGCCGTGTTGGTTATCCAAATCGTTCTCGCCATCCTGAAGAAAGACTCGAATCGGTTTCTTATCGGTCTTGCGAATCATTGCAGCGTAATTGTGCCCGCCGCGAATGTTGACAAAGCTCCCGATGTGACTGAGCACTTTGGCGAACCGGTCGGGGCGGTGCCAAGCAACGGAGAACGCGCAAATTCCCCCCGAACTGTTGCCACAAACCGCGCAAAGTTTTGGGTTCGACGTGATTCGATACGACTTTTCGACCTCGGGCAGAATCTCGGTGAGCAAGAACTCGGCGTAGTCGCCATTCATGCTGTCGTACTCGACGCTGCGGTTGGCTGGACGCGGCCGCCACCCCCTTTTCTCAGGGAGGGGGCCGGTGTGTCCTGGGTCGATCATCACGGCGATCGTGGTCGGAATGTCTCCCGCCGCAATCAGGTTGTCAAAGACTACCGGCAAACGGAAATCTCCGGTCTTTCCTTCAAAGGTGTGCCCGTCCTGAAACACCATCAGTGCGGCCGGTTCGGAACCGTCGTACTGGGCGGGAACGTAAACGCTGTAGCGTCGACGCGTTCCCGGATAGACCTTGCTCTCGAGCCACTCGTGCTGGGTGATTTTTCCTTGTGGAACCCCCTCCACGGGCGAAGAATCTGGCCCATGGGTGTATTTTTCGGGCGGGGCGGCAACGGCGAAAGCCGCTGACAGGACCAGCGTGAGACCGATCAAACAGCGAATGGACATCGAAAAGCTCTGCGGTCGGGAGGCGGGAGGGACCTATAGCATAGGAGTGGAAGACACAGAGTCGAGAGTGTGTCCGCGATCGAAACCCGTCTTCGCGGCGATCGCTCCCGCAAATCCGGGTTTCCCCTTACACATGCGATTTGATAAGGACCCCGTACCGGATCAATGGACTGATCCATTTCACCAACGGATTGCGACCCATGAAAGCGTTTGGCGTAAGACTCGCCGCAGGTGCAGCGACAATTTTGGTGGGCTTTTTCATGGCCACCCAATCGCAAAAAAGCCTGCAAACGGAAGCCGAATCGGCCTGGACCGAAGACTCGATCCCGCCCGCCAGTCGCCCGGAACCGGTCGGGCGCGGTCGCCTCGTTTCATCCGACACGTGGCCCGACGAGTTGAAGCCGTTTTCGAACCCGTTCGCAAAGAGTGACACGTCTGAAAAGCCGGAGAGCGCGATCGCGTTGGTGGGCCACACCGAGCCCAGCGACGGCTCCGCGACAACGTCCGCGATGCTGCTGCCGACAACCGACAGCACCACCGAATCTGCCCCCGCGTCGACGGCCAGGTTGATCTTGCCGGGAACGGGCGGTGCGGAACCAGCCCCCGCTACGACTCCCGCATTCCCGAGCACCCCCACGCTGAAGATGGGAGCGCCGACGTTCGCGGCCGAAATGCCGCCCGCGTCGCAAACGCCGCCTGCCGAACCCCCGGCTGAACCAACCAGCGTCGCCGCTTTTCCGTCGAACGGCTTGCGAGGTTCGGCCACATCACTCCGAGGCGACGCTTCGGGCCAAGCACTTTCGAACACGCCTCCTCCGGCAAACGAATCTCCCATCAACGCCGTGACCCAGTTGTTGATGCAAGTCCCGCAGGACGATGCTTCAACGCAGAACGGATCCGCCGGTAACGTCACCACCGAAGCATCATCCACCTTGATGCCGGCCGAAAACGCGATCACACCCTCGATGAGTTTGCGATCGATCCAGGGCGTCCCCGGCAGTGAATTGATTACGCCCGAGAGCACACCCGTGCTGCCGGCACCATCGAATCCGTCGATCGTGGGCGGCAACTTTTCCTCGCCTGCTGGAAATGGTTACACACTTTCGATGCCAGGAAGCCCCGATCCGCAAACGGCACCGCCGTCCGGCATGGCACTGCCCACCGAATCACCATTCGGTTCGGCGCCCGCGATGCCAGCGATGAATGGATTGGCCGGCGACTATCCACAACCACCTGCCGGCGGTGCGATGCAACCGACCGGTGCCACGCAGCCGGTCGGCGGATTCGGCGACAACGGTGGCTACAACCACCCCGCCGGCGGTTTCTCGTCTGTGCCCGCGAACTACGGCGGCGTTGCTCGCCCCACACAGCCTGCACAGTTGCCCCCGGCTGGAATGACGAACGGTCAATCGCAAGGTCTCAGCCAACCGCCTCAATCATTCGGCGCTCCGCCGCTTAGCCCAGGCGCGATTCCCAGCCCGATCACCCCCGAGGCGCGCACGGCGTCCCTGCCACGTGGGAATAACCTTTATCAAAATCAACCTGCCGGCTATCGCGATCGCAGCCTTGAGCGACCGCTGCCCGCCGGCCCCACGATGGCAGCTCCTGGCGACCGCCGACTCGATGGTCCGCAATCGCCATCGGTCGTGATTCACAAGCGTGCCCCCGCCGAAGTCAAAGTTGGTAAGCAGGCGACCTTCGTCATCACGGTCAAAAATGTCGGCGGCGCGACCGCGATGGATGTCCAAGTTCGCGATCGTATCCCGACCGGTATGCGACTCGACGATGCCTCGCCGCGTCCCGATCCTAAATATCAACCGGAATTGGTTTGGGACCTTGGCAGTTTGGAGCCACAGCAAGAACGCACGATCACATTGCAACTCACACCCCTGCAAGAAGGCGAACTCGGCAGCGTTGCCCGCGTCACCTTTCAGGCAGCCGCATCGGTCCGCACCATCAGCACACGACCGGAACTGAAGATCGTTCAGAAGGCGAATCCCCAAGCCTTGATAGGTCAACTCGTTGAAATCGAACTCGAAATCAGCAACCCCGGCACCGGTGAAGCGACCGGTGTGGTGCTTCAGGAAGACGTCCCCGTCGGCTTGGAACATCCCCAGGGCCGCGAACTCGATAATTTCATCGGCAACCTCGGCCCCGGCGAAGTCCGACGGCAAATCCTACGCATGAAAGCCGTGCAAGCGGGCACCGTTGAGAACACGATTCGCGTGAAGGCGGACGACGGGTTGGAAACGTATCACTCGATCCCGATTCAAATCATCGCGCCCGAACTGCAGATCGCTTTGACGGGTCCGTCAAAACGCTACCTGGAACGTCAGGCCAAATTCGAGTTGCAGATTGCCAACACAGGGACCGCTAACGCGGAGAACATCGACATCAGCGTTCAACTCGACCGCGGCTTTACGTTCGTCAGCACCGACTACGAAGGCCAATATGATGCGTCGCGCCACGCCGTCTTCTGGTCCTTGCCCGCTTTGCCGGTTGGTGAGAGCGGCCGCGTACCGCTCGTGTTGCTACCGGTAGAGGAAGGTAATCGGGTGCTTCGGGCCGAAGCCTCCGCCGACCTCGGTGTCAAAGCGTCGAGTGAAAGCCAGGTGCTCGTCGACTCGCTTGCCGAGCTGACCTTCTCTATCAACGATAGCGCCGACCCGGTCGAAATCGGTGGTGAAACCACTTACGAGATCCGTGTCAGCAACTCGGGTTCAAGGGACGACACCAACGTGCGTGTCCATCTCCAACTCCCGCCAGGGATGCGGTTGATCGGGAACGGAGACTTCCAAACCGACAACAAAGGCTTGGTCGTCTTCACACCGCGAGCGATGCTGAAAGCGAACGACGAAATCGTCTATCGCGTCAAGGCTCAAGGCGTCGCGCAAGGACGACACCTCGTCAAAGCGATCGTGACCAGTGACCAATCCCAAGTCCCGGTGACGAAAGAAGAGAGCATCATGGTCTACGCGGACCAGTGACCTCCGTATGAAGAAGTTTCGAGAGTGACTTGTTCGACCGCGGACCGGAAATACCGGTCCGCAGCATGTCAACAAGCGATCACGGTCGAAAACTATTTGGCGTCCGCGTAACGTGCGGAAACCGCGTCCCAGTCGACGACGCTCCAAAATGCGGAGATGTAATCCGGACGTCGGTTTTGGTAATTCAGGTAATACGCGTGCTCCCACACGTCGAGGCCGAGAATCGGGGTGCCACCGATTCCAGCGATCGCCGCGCCCATGAGCGGTGTGTCCTGATTGGCGGTGCTGCCCACTTTGATCTCGCCGCCTTCGACGTAGAGCCATGCCCAGCCGCTACCGAATCGGGTCGCCGCAGCGGCCGC
This sequence comes from Planctomycetota bacterium, assembly GCA_039821165.1. Taxonomy (GTDB): domain Bacteria; phylum Planctomycetota; class Planctomycetia; order Pirellulales; family Pirellulaceae; genus Stieleria. The sequence continues at coordinate 7,390 of JBCBOT010000270.1, forward strand.
GAACTGCTCTTTGAATGCGTCGAAGCTACCGAACGCAGCGTCGATCGCCGCGGCGAGTTCACCGCCCGGATTTCCACCTTTGCCCGGCCCCATCACGGTCCAAAACAGTGAATGGTTCGCGTGTCCACCACCGTTATTGCGAACCGCGCCGCGTTTGTCCTCCGGAACGGCCCCCAAATCACTGACCAATTCTTCGATCGACTTTGCGTCCAGCCCCGTTCCCTCAATCGCCGCGTTCACCTTCGCGACATAGGCGGCGTGGTGCTTGCCATGGTGAATCTCCATCGTCTGCGCGTCGATGTGCGGAGCCAAAGCGTCGTGAGCGTAAGGTAAATCGGGGAGTGAGTAAGCCATCAGAGCTTTCTCCATAGGTGTTTGAGTCGTATGCCCGTCAGCGTCGAACCGCCGCCGTTTTGGAAAACGATAGCGTGCCCGGCAAGCGTCCCCAAGTGGGCGACGAACCCGCGGTGTTACAGGACGAGAATGCAGCGAAAACACCTGAGTTGTCGCTACAATGGGGATCCCGCCCGGTGAGCCCTCCACCTGTCTTGGAACTATGCACCGATATTTCTATTTCCGCCCCCCCATCCTGCTCGCGACGTTATGTCTCGCCGGTTGCCCGATAGCGGTGGCCGAAACTTTGACGACAGACGAGTCGGAATCGCTTTTCGTCCGCCGGATCGAACCGCTGCTTCGCGAAAAATGCCTGGGCTGCCACGGCGCTGACGACGATGCGATGGAAGGCGAATTCGATCTCCGGTCGCGGGCGACTGCACTGGCAGGCGGGGAAAGCGGTGAAGAAGCGATCGTGCCCGGGAACGCCGAACGGAGCTCGCTCTACTTGGTGATGACCCGTGAGAGCGACGACTGGTCCGCCATGCCGCCGAAGGAATCCGAAGCGATCACGGCCGAACAGCTCCGCTGGGTACGACGTTGGATCGACACCGGTGCAAAGTGGCCCGATGCGAGCCGTCGAGCTGAAATTGCAAAAGCCTACGCCGACCGATGGTCTGCCGAAGACGGCATCCAAATGAAGACGTCCGGTGGGCTCGCTCAGGAATGGACCGATCGCCGCTACAAGCCGGAATCGATGTGGGCCTACGACGAGGTCGTCAAACCGAAAACCGATCTCCATTCGGACACAGACCCGATCGACCAGTTGATCGAGCAGAGGCTCCCGGATGGACTTGCCGTTGCGCCCCCCGCGGACCGCCAGACTTTGATCCGCCGCGCCACGTTTGACTTGACGGGGTTACCTCCGACACCCGAAGCCGTGCGAGCGTTCGTGAATGATCCAGGATCGGACGAAGAAGCCTTTGCCGAGATCGTCGACCGCCTTCTCGAATCGCCTCAGTACGGAGAACGGATGGCGCAGCATTGGCTCGATGTCGTTCGCTACGCAGACTCCTCTGGCTTTGCCAACGACTACCACCGAGGCGGCGCCTGGCGATACCGAGACTATGTGATCCGATCGTTCAACAACGACAAACCGTTCGATCAATTCACCCGCGAGCAAATCGCCGGTGATGAGTTGGCCCCCGATGACCCGGAGATGATCATCGCAACCGGTTTCCTGCGAATGGGGCCTTGGGAACTGACGGGAATGGAAGTGGCCCGTGTCGCGCGTCAACGATTCCTTGACGATGTCACCAACAGCATCGGCGAGACATTTCTCGCGCACTCGTTGCAATGCGCCCGCTGCCACGATCATAAGTTTGACCCGGTACCGACGCGCGACTACTACAGCATCCAAGCCGTCTTTGCGACGACGCAGTTAGCGGAGCGCCGCGCCAAACGACTCGATGAAGAGAACACGAAGGGCTTTGAACAAAAGAAGCACCTGAAGCGACGGCGTGAGGCTTACAACGAAATCCTCCGCGGCATCGACCAGACGCTTCTCTCCAATGCTCTGCAGTGGTTCGAAGACAACGGAAAGCCCGATAAACGTTGGCGCGAGATCGTGCACGAAATTCGTGCCGAGAATCCCAACTCGTCAGGAATCTTCAACGCGGCGCGGAAGCGGATCGGCAAAGAACAGAAGCAAGAAGAGTTCCCGCCCAAGCTCGTCGGATTCACGCCGCAAGAGTTTGGCATGGAACGCGTTGCTCGGAAGGGAATGCAAGCTCTCGCGTTTGAGAACGAAACCTTCGCCCCCTACGCACTAGCGGTCTACAACGGTCGCACCCCCAAGGTGAAATCCATCTCGGCGCCTTACCGGATGCCGGCGAACCGGATGAAACAAGGCGAACTCGAAACGTCACACATCCTAACGGGTGGCGATCCCTTTGCGCAAGGCGAACACGTACAGCCGGGCGTGCTCAGCGTCATTGGCGAGGGTGCCGACCCGATCCCCGATTCCATCGAAGGCCGTCGACTCGCATTCGCAAACTGGATCGCAAACGCGGACAACCCGCTGACCACACGGGCGATCGTGAACCGCGTTTGGCTCTGGCATTTCGGTTCGGCTATCGCGGGCAACCCGAACAACTTTGGCTCCACAGGCAAACGCCCAACGCACCCGGAACTGCTGGACTGGCTGGCGGCCACGCTCGTCGAGGATGGATGGTCGATCAAAAAACTGCACCGGCGGATCATGCTCAGCGAAGCGTATCGCCGTTCGACCAATCACCCCGACCCTGCAGCACTCGCCGAACTGGATCCCACCGGTCAAAGCTACGCGGTGTTCGTGCCGAGACGATTAACAGCGGAAGAGCTGCGTGACACCGCGCTCGCAATCTCGGGCGAACTCAATCTGATGGTGGGTGGCATTCCCTGTCGGCCAGAAATCAACCTCGAAGTCGCTCTTCAGCCGCGTCAAGTGATGGGGTCTTTCGCACCGGCATGGGTTCCCAATCAACGCCCCGAAGACCGCCACCGTCGAAGCATCTACGCGCTTCGGTTGCGGGGACTCGCGGACCCGATGCAGGAAGTCTTTAACACGCCCGTCCCAGACTTCTCTTGCGAAAAACGTGATGCGTCCAACGTGACCCCTCAGGTATTCGCATTGCTCAACAGCAACCGTTCCCACGCACGGGCGTTGGCATTGGCGAATCGATGCCTCACCGAGACGGACTCGGACCGCGGCGCGATTCAACGCTGTTTTGAATTGGCGTTTGGACGCGGAGCGTCAGAAGAAGAAACCGCTTTGATTCTCGACCATTGGCGGACCGTGGAAGCCAACCTACCGGACACGCCTGCGAAATGGATTTCTCAACCGACAGAAGTCTCGCGTGACGCACTCGAAGAGAACACCGGCGAGCAATTTCGTTTCGTCGAAAAACTCTTCGCCAACGAAGGCTTCGTCCCCGACCTTCGGCCCGCAGACGTCGAGAAGCACACTCGCGCGCTGGCCGACGTTTGTCTCGCCCTTCTGAATTCCAATGAATTCATCTACGTCTATTAGTCGTTCCATCTCGGCGGCCGTGTCGCTAACGATGCCAAACGCCGGAAACGCCAGCCGAGAGTACTCGCGATGAATGCAACGAAAAAGACGCAGCACGCCGGTCGTCGCGATTTCCTCTATGGCCTCGGTGCGTCACTCGGTAGCGTTGCTTTTACGGCAATGATGGCCAGCGATCTCGATGCGGAAGAGCGTTCCAATGCGGGCCCACTCACTCCTAAGCCGCAACAGGTTCCGGCCCGCGCCGAACGCTGCATTTTCCTGATGATGGAGGGCGGCCCTTCACATATCGACACGTTTGATCCGAAGCCCAAACTCAACGAGTTGCACCTCAAAGAGTTCCAGCGTGCGGGCAAAGAAAAGTCGGCAATGGAAAGCGGCAAGCGATACTACGTTCAAAGCCCTTTCAAGTTTCGCAAGGTGGGAGACTCCGGCGTCGACATGGCCGACAATTGGGAACACCTTGCGGGCGTCGCCGACGAGCTCTGCTTCTTCCGCGGCTGTCAGGTCGACAGCGTCAATCATCCCACCGCCATGTACCAGATGAACTGCGGGAACCGTTTCGGCGGAGACCCAGGCGTCGGCGCTTGGGTGACC
>JBCBOT010000271.1:0-11354 GCA_039821165.1 Planctomycetota bacterium
CGTCGCGGCGATCATTCGCGTGGTGAATGAACTGCAACGCCCCGATCTTTCGGCCGCGCGTACCGAGCGGATTCTGCAAACGGACGCGAACCTGTGTTATCGACTGCTTCGTTTCGTCAACTCAGCGACCGCGGCAACGACGCAACAAGTCGAATCGGTCAAGCAGGCCGCGATCCTGATGGGCATCGGGCGGATTCGTTCGCTGGCGTCGATGATGTTGCTGTCGGCCGTCGACGAAAACAAGCCAAGAGAACTGATCAAAGTCGCGATGATGCGGGCGAAGATGTGCGAACTGCTCGCACGGGCGGCCGCCGAGGCCGACTCGGACCGTTTCTACACGCTGGGTCTGTTTTCGGTCTTGGACGCGTTGCTGGATCAACCGATGGAGGAGGTCGTCAACAAACTACCGCTTTCGTCGGAGATGAAAGCGGCGCTCGTGCGACGCAGCGGACGACTAGGCGAAGTGCTGACGATGGTGACGGACTATGAGCGAGGCGTCACGCGAGCGGGGGACCGGGGTGAGGTCTCAGAAGTTTTCGAACAAACCTTGCGTTGGATGGCGACCACCGAAAATTCGTCGCGCTGATCTGTCATCGGTTCCGTGTTGACAGTCCGTTTTGAATCGCTATTTTCGATTTGGCGAAATGATCGCCGCCGCGTGACAGGCTCTTTGTCACCGGGCATCGGAGCTAGCCGATACGTGTCTACGTACCATGTATTGGAGAAGAAGCTGCGATGAAAGACGCACATGCGATGTTGAAGTCTGTCTGGGGTTATGAGTCCTTTCGGCCCCTTCAAGAACAAGTCCTCAAACGGATTCTAGACGGTGGCGACAGCCTCACGGTGTTGCCGACGGGTGCGGGAAAGTCGTTGTGCTTTCAGTTGCCAGCATTGTGCCTTGACGGCATCGCAATCGTGATCTCACCGTTGATCTCGTTGATGACGGATCAAGTGAGTGCATTGGCCAAGCGGGGCATCAGAGCGGCAGCACTTCACAGCGGACTCTCCGAGCAAGAACAGCGTGAGCGGATCGAGAAAGCCGGGTCGGGTGCACTCGATTTGCTCTACCTCTCGCCGGAACGGGCGATCGGTTCTAACGCCCTGACACTTCTTGGAGAGCAAAAGATCGCATTCTTCGCGATCGACGAAGCCCACTGCGCGAGCGAGTGGGGACACGACTTCAGACCCGAGTATGCCAAGCTAAAAATCCTTCGCGAGAAGCATGCCGATGTTTCGATGCATGCCTTCACCGCGACGGCTTCGGAAGGTGTCCGCAAGGACGTGATCGATAAGCTCGGCCTGTGCGAACCGCGTGTGACGCTCGGTGATTTTGATCGACCGAACCTAAACTATCGGATCCTTCGCAGTCACCGAAAGATGCGGCAGATCATGGAGGTGGTTGGGCGTCATCAGGGTCGGTCGGGCATCCTCTACTGTGGGACACGTCGCGAAGTCGAAATGACGACGGCCGCACTCGTGGCACTCGGCGAGAATGCTCGTGGCTACCACGCGGGAATGTCCGACGATGAACGCACGGCCAACCAGAACGCATTCCTCAACAACGAATGCGAAATACTCGTCGCGACGGTCGCATTCGGGATGGGAATCGACAAACCGGATGTCCGCTTCGTCATCCACACCGGTCTTCCAAAGTCGATCGAGAACTACCAGCAGGAGAGCGGCCGCGCGGGACGCGATGGCGAGCCGGCCGAATGCGTCATCTTGCACCGTCCGGGCGACTATCTGGCATGGAAAAAGTTGATCGCACTCGATGGTGAGCATGCGGCAGATTCGCTCCAGGCTGTGTACGACCTGTGCAACAGCGTGACCTGTCGCCACAAGTGGCTGGCAAACCGTTTCGGGCAAGAATACGGCCGCGACAATTGTGGTGCCTGTGATGTCTGTCTCGGCGAGTTGGAATTGGTGGAGGACCCTGTTCGGACGTCGCAAAAGATCCTCTCGTGCGTTGTCCGATTGAAACAAAAATTCGGTGTGAGATACACGGCGCGCGTCCTCGCGGGGCAGGCGGACGATCGCATTCGACAAGCAGAACATGACCAATTGAGTACGTTCGGCCTGCTATCGGATGTCGGCGTGATGACTGCACAGGTTTGGATCGAGCAGTTGATCCAACAGAAGTACATCGCACAAAACGGCAAGTACAGAACGCTCTCACTCACCGCAGCGGGAAAAACGCTCCTCAGCGGGGACGGGACTCCCAAGCTCACGGCGGTGCCAGAGGACAATGGCAGAACGGAACGCGACGGAAACACTCCATTTGTGCCGTCAGCGCAATCACTAGCGTCTTTTGAGCACTTTCAAAACGGTGGCTCCGTCGATGCCGTGGCGAACAAGATGGCTCGTGCAAAGAGCACGATCGTGAACTACCTCACCGAGTATGTTCGTTACCACCGCATCTCGGATTCCAGCCCCTGGGTGGATCCGGCTACTGCGGCGAGAGTGCTGGAACACAAGCATCTCGCCGATGCGGGGAAACTCAAACCGCTGTTCGAACACTTTCGCGGCGAAGTGAGCTACGACGAGATTCGAATCACACTCGAATGCGACAACGCAGGTCGACGCACCAAAGCAGCATCGAAAGAAAACGCGTTTGCCCGGAAAAAGTCCTCTCGTGTCGATCCCAAAGCGTCCTCCGAAACGAAGACGCATTGACGATCCGTCACTTCAAACCGGCCTATTCGATCGGGCGTTCCTTCTTGCCGTTTCGCAGAAAGGGAGTGCGTGTCTGCTCTCCCTTTGCCGGCGAAATTTCGCGAACCCAGATGTTGCGGAATCGAACCGGGTTTCCGTGGTCTTGAATTGCGATTGGACCTTCGAGCGCGTGCTTCTTGTATTCCGGAGGCCGGTTGTAGGGTGTGTCGCCTCGCAGTTCGAAGTGGTTTTGAATCACGACACCATTATGGATCGCCGTGATGTACGCGGGTGACTTCAGCGTGCCATCTTCATTGAACCTTGGAGCCGTCCAGATGACATCGTAGGTGTTCCATTTGCCCGGTCCACGCATCGCGTTGACCATCGGCGGTGTCTGCTTATAAATCGCCCCCGCCTGGCCATCGTGATACGTCTCATTCTCATACGAATCCAGAATCTGTAATTCGTAGATACCATTCATGAACAGTCCGCTATTGCCGCGTCCTTGGCCATTTCCTTTAGCCGGCATGGGAGCAGACCACTCAATGTGGATCTGACAATCACCGAACTGATCCTTGGAAACGATACGGCCCTTTCCAGCAAACAGGATTCCATCTTTCACGGCCCAGTTCTCTCCGTTTTGCCATTTGGAGGCATCCTCGCCACCAAACAACACGGTCGCGTCGCTAGGCGGTGCCGCATCCGTTTCCCCCGGATCGACGATTGCCGGAGACTCCCAAGTGATTCCGTTGAGATACTCGTCACTGAGTGCGGAGGAACAGAACGAGGCAACGAGAGCGAAAACGAAGATCGGACGCATGGTGAGTTTCATCGCGGAGGCTGGTTGAGGGGAAAGGGAGCGGTAAAATCTGGAGGGCGAACTGACGCTGAGGCAATGGACTAATGATCCAGGCCCGAGCCTTTGAAAGACGCACCCCGTCAGATGCCTTCCATGGTAATAAACAATCGCCGGGGGCGCTGAGTGGCCCGCAAACAACGATCAGGATCGGCTGCTTCGGAGGGGGGATCCGCCTTTCCGAAGAACCCTCGCGCGACTCGCGAGCGTGTCGCTCAGCACGATGTTTTTTCGATCGCCGAGGTGACTACCGTGGTGCCACCCCAAGCCACCGATGCTTCTTCCGATGGCCCATCGCTTGGATTTAACAGTCGTACCATGCTGACACCTGACGACGAGTCTCGATTGATCCGCTTTTGCCAGAATCTGGTAAACCAGTCCCGTGCTCGAGTGATCGTCCAGCCGTACGCCAACTCGACGGGTTACTGGTTTGGCGGTGGAAATCTGGTCGTTGGCCCCGACGGCGACTCTTATCTCATCGGTCGCTACCGAAATCACGGCGACTCGAGGACGGGGCTCGCGAGTGGAAGCAGGGGCCTGGAACTGGCCATCTTGCGTTCGAAAGACCGATGCCGATCGTTCCAAAAAGTGATCTCGCTTGGCAAAGCGGAACTCGGTTCAAGAGGAGTAGCCGTGCTTTCGATCGAGGGTGCATGCCTGCGATTTGTACCCGAAGGCGTCGAAGTCTATATCTCAACGGAAAAGGCTGATCGTCAATATCCGACGGAACTTGCTTCGTTCCTCAAACCCGGCACCGGAATCTGGTCCATCGATCGCTTACGAGCGGACTCGGTCGAGTCGCTTCGAGAGGCAACGGTCGAACCGTGGCTAGCGTCGGAAGATCCTGCGACGATTCACGTCAAAGATCCGTTCTCGTCGAAGCCGAAGACACGGCCACCGCAGAACTGTTCTTTTGTAGTCATCCATTCAACTGGACATCCTCGGGCACGGGGCGAACCACACTCGGGGAAGACAGCCACCTCCGTGGCTCACCGGTATTTGATTTCTTTCCGCGCGGCAACGTTTGGGATGTTGCGATGTCACGCGGAACGTGCATCCTGCCTGTTCCACAATTGGGAGTCTTTGAGGACCGCGAGTTGCACCTGATGTTCTATGACGGCGGCGAGTGCGTCCGTGAACTCGCATCGCACTCCGGAGGAGTGCAACGCCCACGTGGATATTCGTGCGAAGAGCTTGGCGGTGCGGCATATTTTGCCGACAGAGACTGGAGCTCACCAACACGGCTATCGCGACTCCATCCACTCTTCGTCAGCCCCCATGGCACGGGCTCCAGTCGATACCTCGATGTCGTTTGCCACGACGACGTGTGGTATGCCACTTGGCAGCAATCTCAACCGGACCATTCGCAACCGTTGGTGATGAACCAAATGACTCGCACAGAGATTGAGACGCTGTTGAGCGAATGAATCTATTCCAAGAGAGGTCGTAGCTTTTTGAGCCAGCTCGGCATGCCTCGTCGCGAAACTTTTCGAACTTGCCTGGGCGATCCGCGTCAATGATGTTCCAAAGCGAGATGCCTTCGCGGACCAGCGGTGTCTCATCCTTCGGCAGGTGCGACGCCAACTCGGCTTTTGTTGCGGCGTGCTGCTTCTCCTCAGCAAGGTTATGCCACTCGTTAGGGTCGGATGCATGATCGTACAGTTCCTCGCCACCGTCGAAATAGCGAGTGAATCGATATCGGTCTCCTCGGATGCTGTAATTCCCCCGTCCCCAAGTGGTGATCGCGGGCGGCTCGAACGGTGCTTTGGGATCGATCAGCTGTGATCGCAGACTCTCGCCAGCGACATACTCCGGGGCCGGGATATCCGTGAGATCACAGAGCGTTCGATAAAGATGGATCAGCGAAACGGCCTCATCACATCGATGATCATCGTTCTTCAAGGTGTGTTTTATTCGCGGGTCCCGTATGATCAACGGCACGCGCGTCGACTCCTCCCACAGAGAGAACTTCCGGAAACTTCTCTTTTCCCCCTGGTGATATCCGTGGTCGGACCACACGACAACGATCGTGTTTTCGGCATGGGGGCTTTTCTCCAACGCGTCTAAGACGCGACCGATGTTGTAGTCAGCCCACGAGATGCACGCCAAATAGGATCGGTGCACGCGTCCCCAAGCTTTGTCACGGCGAAAACGAAAGTCGTCGGACAGTTTTGCCATGGACCGCCCCACCCAAGGCACGTCGTTCAAATCTGTTGGCTGAATCTTTGGCGGTTCGATCTCCTCGGGTAACGCGTCAAAGAACTGCTGGGGACAGACAAACGCGAGGTGGGGCTTCACAATGCCGACGGCCAGGAAGAATGGTTTGTCATGATCGCGCGATAACACCTCAACGCCGTAGGAGGCGACTTGATAATCGGGATGCTCCGCGAGTGGGTTCTTGGTGGGGCAGAACGCCATTTTGCTTGACTTGCCCTGTTGATAGCCGTCCTGAGGTGCATAGCGAAGCTTGCTTGCCGAAGGTTGGTGGTAATCATCCCAATCCTCGCGCAGCTCTTTCGTCCCATGAAAAATCTTGCCGGCGCCGAATGCACGGTAGCCGTTCCGCCGAAAGTTGGCGGGCAAGCTGGTGTAACGGCCGAGCAACGACGCGGGGATTTTTTCGTGGTCGTAGAACGGATACAGACCCGACTCGAACGGCTGCACACCGAATAGCAAGGCCAACCGACTCGGGGAGCAGGCCGGTGCCGAACAGTGTGCATTGGTGAAATTCGTTCCGCTTGCAGCAAGACGATCCAGATTCGGTGTGATTGATTGGGGGTGGCCACCGAGAAAACCGGTCCAGTCGTTCATGTCATCAATAGCGATGAACAACACGTTGGGTTGAGTACTATCGCCCCAAGTAGCGGGCGTGATGGCGGTGTACGACACCAACAAAATGAGGAGCGCGAAGGTTCGTTTCTTGGGCAACATGAGGACGGTTGGCCTGAGTGCTGATTTATTCGTGATCTACCACGGAGCATGCTACACTCCTCCCCGCCGCACCGCGCGCGATCACATCCTTTTCTCAGTTGAGTTAGGTCTCGAAGCGTTGCCACATCGTGCGATCCGCTAACTTGCACAAGCATGTCCAAACATGCTGTTGTGTGAATCACGCAGCGGGAGGTTCCGTGTCGCTGGCACGCAGTGTCTCGTGGAGTGCCGACATTCGATCTCGGCAAGGTTCGCAAACCGTCCAAATCACCGTCGGCGGAACAGCCCGATTCATCACATTGCAATGCTGAATCAGTTCGTCGACTTCACCCCATCGTTCCTCTCCTAAGTGGAAGAGGTTGCATAGGCTGCAGCGTCGGCAACTCTCTCCGGCGATCGCTGCGTTCGCCAGTTTGAGGATACGCTGCTGCGGAATCGTTTGCTCGGTCGTGCAGACAAATCCGACGCAACCGTCCGGTTCACTCCGCATTGTCATTCGCATGTGCCGCTGCATGAGAGGCGAGTCGCAGCGAAACTCGAACTCCACAGGTTCATCGCCCGACCGGACCACGTCTAGCAATTGCCGGTAGCATAGTTGTAGCTGCGGATCACGAACGAAATCCCAGAGGGATCGTCCAATCACGGTTTCGGGCCGAAGGGTGCGGCCGCCTTCATTGCTCTCAGCGAAGGTAGCCCAAGACTCATCGACTCTCATCAAGCGATCTTGAGCGTCGATCGCGTAGGTCACGGTTGCGGGTTCTTTCGCGGTTTCGCTCATGACTGCCCCTCTGCGAATGTCCGGAATCACGCGGCATTGTAGCACCGAGACGAAATCCGTGCTTGAGACCTTGCCGGCCGCCGCGCGAACCACGAGAGCACAATCGGGTCTTACGGGTACCCTTCAATCTCGAGTGGATTCATGACGGTTTTTCTCTGAGCGCACGTCCCTTTTGCGGCGTCACCACCCAAAGCATCCAATCGCGGTGTCCTCAGGCAAGGCACTGGCTCTCGACGAGACACATGCGGGTGCACTCTCTCTTGCGCTCAATCTCAACATGTCCACTCCGTTACGCGTCCCACGGGACTGCGGCGCGAGGCGAAGAATCGACCAGTTCGTGGAAAGCCACGGGAACTGGATCGCAAAAGATTCTCACCACCGCTGCGTGACCGCATTACGTGCCCAAACCGGGCTGATGCACCATTCACGGCTTCAGGGGAAACAGGGATCTTCGAGAATTCGAAAGTTGACCGAGGCCGTTCGAGAGTTGGCGGCGCACCGCGCCGGCTGGCTTCGATCGCCTGAGTCCTTCGAGGGCTCTTCGACGTCCAGCTTGCACGTGCAGTGTCGCCGTCCTCGCACGCCCGTTCGATGCTCTCCAGCAACGGGATCGACCGGCGCAGCGGCTTTTGTGCGGAAGAACGCCGTTGTTGCATCGGAGGCGACGCCTGCGGCGGAAATCTGGATGATCTTCACGCCATGGGCGGCGGCAGCCGCTGCCAGTGCCGCGACCGCGCGCCGACGTGACCAAACTCAACGTCGCGTTGCAGACCAACGAAATCCAGGTCGAGAGCGTCTTCGACTTGGTTCGGTGCGTCGATTTGAGTCGTGTCGTCGCCTGGATCCGCGAAGGTGTCGCGATCTTCCGCGATGCGAAGATTTGCACCGACGAAGACAACAACGTCATCACTTTGGGACAAGCCGCCGCCCTATGAACCGAATCGCGCTAGCTCTCGCGCTGGCGTGTTTCAGTCTCGGGCTTTACGCAGACGAAGCGGTAAAAGCCCCGAGCGTCAACAAACGCGACCGGCCGATCACGATCCAGCACCCCGAAGGTGCCAAAGTCCAGGCGATCTTTGCGAACGTCGTCGAAGGCCGCGTCGTGTGGCAATTCTTGCCCGATGAACACTTCACCCGAGAAGCCAAGAAGACGGTTTTCGCGGCCCCTCCCGGTGAATACCTCATCACGACCGGCGATAGCACGATCCTGAAAATCGTTGATGAAGGCGGGCCGAAACCACGCCCGCCTCCACCGCCACCGTTCGATGAGGACGACGGCGAGCAAGATGACACGGAGCCTGAGCCGGCACCGAAGAAGCTCAAGCTCAACTGGGTCGTTTGGGTCGAGGAACAAGCCAACCGCTCTCAGAATTGGGAGCAAACGGCCACGATGATCGACCCATACGCAGGGAAGTTCATCGCGGATTGGCCAGCCAAGAAGCGGATTTACGACGCGGACCAAGCTGGAGCGAAACCGTTCCTCGCAATCACCGAAGGCAAGCGGCCCGCGGTGGTCCTGATGGAATCCGACGACCGGTTCCTGGTGTTCCCGGCACCGAAGTCGGTGAATGAACTTGAAACGCTGATTCGGAGGCATGCCCTCAGATGATCGAGAGATTCAAGAAGGCGTATGCGACGGTCGCCGTTGTTGTGATTGGACTTCGAAGCATGATTTTTGGAGGTGCTCGGTAAGTGAAGTGCCATACCTACGTCGAAGACGGCGTTGAGTACATCGAAGGCGACGGACGACGCCACGCTCTCGGGCTCAATCCCGACAAAGAGCGGTTGAACCTCAAGAGCCTCGTGCAAACGATGGAGCTTCCGTCCTATGAGCAACTTCGAAAGCGCGTCGATTCGGAAGACTTCAGTTTTGGCCGGAAACACTTCGATCGGTCCTGGACCAAAGATCAAAACGGATGGGGTAAGTGCGCATCGAGCGCGGCTACTTATCTGGTTGAGAAAGGTCGGCACTTGCGCGGCCAACGACGCCTCGAACTCGCCGACGACTATCTCTACTCGCTCGTGAACGATGGCCGCGATCGAGGATCCACGCTCGCCGAGAACATGCGAGCCATCACCCAGCGTGGCATCGCGACACGGGCAACAGTCGATCACGGCGACATCTACCGGCGGAAATACGACGTACGCCGAGCGGACAAGGAAGCTTTACGATTCCGAGCGCATGAAGCGTTCTTCGTTAACAGCGAACAGGAAGTCGTAACCGCTTTGGTGAACGGCATCTGCGTCGGAATTGCGATCCATGTGGGGCGCAACTGGCAACGGTTCGACAAGGACGGTGTTTTGATTGGTGACCGCGGAGTCGGGAACCACGCGGAACACCTCGATGATGTTCGATACAACCTCGAAAAGGGACGCTGGGAATTCCGCAAGCATTCGTCTCATGGCACCAGCTACGGCGACGGCGGTTTTTGCTGGATCACTTGGGCTCACCTTCGAGTCCATGAGTCTCACCAGAAGTACGCAGTTCCCGCAGTGATTGATGACCCCAGCGGCGACAACCCATTCGAAAGTGAGTTCGACGAAGAACCGCTCGCGGAACCGGTCCTCACTGTCACCAGTTCGAGCGGATGCCATTGGTGCGTTAAGTGGGACCAGAACGATCGGTCCCGCGTGATGTCCGCAGGCGTCCAAATTCAGAAGGGTGAAGTTCCGGGTCGCGGTGTCCCACGATTCCGACTCGAAGTCGGCGGCCAGACGATTGAGAAGATCGGCTATTGGCCGGCGGATCAGATTCTCCGGCAAGTCGCAAATCTTCAAACGGCGGAGTTGGTTGCATGATGCTTCTGGGGCAGGCAGACGCTATCTCCGACGTGAGCCCTTGGGCTGAATACGGATTGCCGGGTCTCGTGATCCTGGCGTTCTTCGGGCTGTTCTATCTCGTTGTGCGCTGGGCCGGCGGCCACATCAACAAGCAAGCCGAATCGCACCGCGAAGAACGATCGGAATGGCGGAAAAGCAACGAGCAGATGCAAACGGAGTTTCGCGGAACCATCGAGAGGACGAGTGACAACTTCTCCGAGACCGTGCGGGAGATTCTGAAGCGATGACGATCAATTACCTCGCCGATGTGAAACCGCTCGAGGACGCGGGCCAGTCGGATGCTGAGATTGCGGCGGCATTGGGTGCGATCACGCATCGTCATGTGGACCTCGGCGACTTGCTCCCACTGCTCAACAATCGTGGGATGCTGTCGCATCGTCACAAAGAGGACGCCACGGGCAGCAAGTGGTCCGGATCGATCAAGAATATGTTCGACGCCGTCGATGTCGTCGGAAGTCCAGCAGAACAGACGGCGGTGATGCAATGGTTCTCCCATATCACGAACGACCGGAACAACAAATTCAGCCTCAACGACCCGCAGTACGCCGCACCATTTGCCGTGATCGACGCCCTGTTCGCTGATCAACCTGGCATGCCGACTTCTGCGGACTTCGACGCCGTGCGGGCGTTGGGCGGCGGACTCAAGTATCGCGACATAGACGCGGCGACGATCGCGGCGTCTCGGCAAGAGCATGCGGACGAAGTCGCCGAGCAGTCTCGCATGCGGGACATCGATGCTCTTCGTGCCCGCATCGAAAACGATTTCATCAATCCAGCGATGGATGGATCGTCAACGGCCGCAGATGTCCAAGCGGCGATCAAAGCGGGGCTCTGATGGGTGTCACGCTGCAATTCGATTCAGCAACGGGTAGCGATACCGCATCGAGCGGATCGGGGCCAGCCATCGCGCGGTCCGTCTCTGACGCTTCCACCTCGTCGGATGGATTGACCGCCACGGTTCCGAACATGGACCTGTCGGGAATCGTTGCGGAACACGTTATCTACATTCCCGGCGATGGATTTCGGGAGATTGTGAGCGTTGCCGATTCTGGGACGGCGACGGCGAGTGTTGTCGTCGCGGTGGCATTCACGGCGGACCTGGCAAGTCAGACCGCAATCATCGGCGGCAAGCTCGCAACACTGTTCGGCGTTCACAAACCCGATTTGCAATCATCGATCCAGGGTGGATGGACGTTGTCATTCGCATCGGGGCACCAAGAGTTCTACCCGACGACTCAGATACTGACGCTGATCAACAACAACTTCGCAGGCAATCCCGTCAAGTTCGTCGGCGAG
>JBCBOT010000272.1:0-11336 GCA_039821165.1 Planctomycetota bacterium
CACACCGCCGGCAGTTCGTGTTTCGCCCTCCGGGCTCAATATCAAGACGCAAGCTCCTAGGTTCACGCCGCCGGCAATTTATTCGCCGGGGCTGTCCCACCGCAGCACCCTCACATCTGCAAACCCCAATTCGACATCTCGCTCAGCATGGCTCGGTGGGTGAGATCGAAGTCGAGGCAGGTGAGCGTCACGTTGCCTTGGCGCAGTTCGGTGACGTCGGTTTCTTCCTGCGGCGGTTTATCGGGTTCGTTCCAGAGTGCCCAGTAATAGTCTCGCCCGCCGGGATCCTGCCGTTTTTCGTAGCGGTTGCCGTACTGAGCAAGTCCCATCGGGACGATCCGCAACTGGCTCGGTGCGTCGGTGGCAGCCGTCGGAATGTTGACGTTGAACAGTTTTCCTTTCGCGGCATCGTTCTTGACCAAACCACTGATCACATTTTTCGCGATCACGGCAGCGGATTGAAAATCGGCATCCGGATCATGTTCCAGTGAGACCGCGACGCTGGTCACGCCGAAGAATGCGCCTTCGATGGCGGCGGCAACTGTTCCGCTGTAAAGCACGTTGATGCCGGCGTTGAGTCCATGATTGATGCCGCTCACGACGAGGTCCACCGGGTCGTCGCGGAACAACTCGGCGATCGCCAGTTTGACACAGTCGGCGGGGCTACCTTCGACCGCCCAGGCCCAGTGCCGGCCGTCGCGATGGATCGATTTGGCGACCAAAGGCGAAAGATAGGTGATGGAGTGCCCGACGCCGGATTGTTCGGTGGCGGGGGCGATCACGATCACTTCGCCCAAGTGTCGAAGTTGCTGCTCGAGGGCGGCCAGTCCCGGCGCGAAGACGCCGTCGTCGTTGGTCAGGAGAATTCTCAATGCTGTTGGCCTCAAAAGTGTCACGCACTGTGGGGCCCGATTTCGTTTCACACCCCCGATGCTTAGCCCCTTGGGGATCGGCACTGCATTTTCTACACTCCCGGTTTGGTGTTGGCGACGCGTGGTCGGATTGATTTCCGACGCGACATGCCGTCTGAATGCACCGTTCGGCCGTTCCCACCCATCCTGTTTATGAGTGTGTCCCAAGCCCGCCCGACCAAAACGCCCGACGTCACGCATCAACCGTCACCCATGGCTGAGTCGCTGACCGGCGAGCGAATCGTGGTACTCGATTTCGGGTCGCAGTACGCGCAGTTGATCGCGCGCCGCGTCCGCGAGCAGAACGTGTACTGCCAGATCCTCCGGCACGATTTACCGGCCGAGCGGATCGCCGAGCTGTCGCCCAAAGGCATTATCCTCTCCGGTGGACCATCGAGTGTCTACGAAGAGGGCGCCCCCAAGTGCGATCCAGGAATCTTCGAGCTGGGCATTCCGGTGCTCGGCATTTGCTACGGGATGCAATTGT
Source organism: Planctomycetota bacterium (assembly GCA_039821165.1). Classification (GTDB taxonomy): domain Bacteria; phylum Planctomycetota; class Planctomycetia; order Pirellulales; family Pirellulaceae; genus Stieleria. The sequence continues at coordinate 1,399 of JBCBOT010000272.1, forward strand.
TATGCGAAGCGACTGGCGGGAAGGTCGTCAACGTTTCCCAGCACGAGTATGGCCCGGCATCTTGTGACATCGTCGATGAGGGGGGATTGTTCTCGGACTTTCCCGATTCCATCGACGTGTGGATGAGCCATGGCGATCAAGTGTCCGCGATCAGCGAGGTGTTTGAGACGCTCGCGAAAACGTCGACTTGCCCCTTCGCCGCGATCCGCCACAAGACGGCACCGATTTTCGGGATTCAATTTCATCCCGAAGTCACGCACACGCCGATGGGTGGCAAGCTGCTCGAGAACTTTGTGCGCGGAATCTGCGGCTGCGAACCGAGTTGGCACCTCAGCGATTTCGCCGAGCTGACCATCAAGCAGATTCGCGAAACGGTGGGCGACCGAAGGGTGATTTGCGGTTTGTCAGGCGGCGTGGACTCGTCCGTCGTTGCCGCTCTCCTGTATCGCGCGATCGGGCCACAGTTGACGTGCATCCTGATCGACAACGGCTTGCTGCGGAAGAACGAGCAGTCGCTTGTGATCGACGAGTTCACCAATCACTTTCAAACCGACCTTCATGTCGTTGACGCCAAAGATCGATTTTTGGCGTCCTTGGCGGGCGTTCACGAGCCACAAGAAAAACGCCGCCGCATCGGCCATGACTTTATCGAATGCTTCAAACAAGAAGCGGCGGGTATCGAAGACGCACACTTCCTCGCCCAGGGCACGCTGTACCCCGACGTGATTGAGAGCGGCGCAGACCCGGACGGTCCGGCGGCAACGATCAAACTGCACCACAACGTCGGTGGCCTGCCTGAGGAACTGGGTTTCGAATTGATCGAGCCGCTGCGTGATCTTTTCAAAGACGAGGTTCGCCGGTTGGGTCTCGAGTTGGGTTTGCCCGAAAAGCTCGTGTGGAGGCATCCGTTCCCCGGGCCCGGTTTGGCCGTCCGTTGTCTCGGCGAAGTCAACGAAGACAAGCTCGAAACCCTTCGAGCCGCCGACGCGATTTTGATCGAAGAGATCGAGGCGGCGGGACTGTACCGCGAGACCAGCCAAACGTTTGCGGTGCTTTTGCCTGTGCAGAGCGTCGGCGTGATGGGGGATGCGCGAACGTACGACAACGCGATCGCCGTTCGTAGCGTCAACACCGATGATTTTATGACCGCGGACTGGAGCCGCCTGCCCTACGAGTTGTTGGCGCGGATCAGTTCTCGAATCAGCAACGAAGTTCAAGGCGTCAACCGCGTTTGTTACGACATCAGCAGCAAACCGCCGGCAACGATTGAGTGGGAATAGCCATGTCCAGGCAATACATTTTTCAGATCGAAGGGCTGACCAAGAAGCACGGCCAAAAGGTGGTGCTCGACGATGTCCATTTGGCCTTCTATCCGGGTGCGAAAATCGGCGTCCTTGGTCCAAACGGTGCCGGTAAATCGACGCTGATGCGGATCATGGCCGGCCAAGACACCGAGTTTGATGGTTCCGCCAAGCTCACGAAGGGATTCACGGCGGGCTACCTCGAACAGGAGCCGCCACTCGACGAGACGAAAACCGTTTTCGAGAACGTGCAAACAGCGGTCGCCGAGCGTCGCGCCATCGTCGATCGCTTTAACGAAATCAGTGTGCAGCTCGGCGAGGTCACCGACGACGACGAGATGCAGAAGCTGTGCGATGAGATGGCACAGCTCCAAGACACGATCGACACCCACAACCTTTGGGAACTCGACCGCCAAGTTGAAATGGCGATGGCGGCAATGAATTTGCCGCCTGGCGATGCCGACGTGGCGAAGTTGTCCGGCGGTGAACGACGCCGCGTCGCGCTGTGCCAACTGATGATCCGCCAGCCTGACTTATTGTTGCTCGACGAACCGACCAACCACCTTGATGCCGAGTCGGTGTCGTGGCTCGAGCAGCACTTGGACAAGTATCCCGGGACGGTGGTCGCGGTGACTCACGACCGCTATTTCCTGGATAACGTCGCCAAGTGGATTCTCGAAATCGATCGCGGCCGTGGTCTTCCCTTCGAAGGCAACTACACGGCCTGGTTGGAAGCTCGCGAAAAGCGAATGGCGTTGGAGCAGCGTCAGCAACACGCGCGGCAACGAACACTCTCGCGTGAACTCGAGTGGATTCGGATGAGTCCGAAAGCTCGCCAGGCAAAGAGCAAAGCACGGATCAAGGCCTACGAGGATCTCGCGGCGCAAACCTTCGAGGATCGACCCGACGAGTTGGAGATCCAAATCCCATCCAACCGCCACCTGGGCGAGTTGGTGATCGAGGGCAAAAACATTCACAAAGCGTTCGGCGACAAGGTCTTGATCGACGATCTTTCGTTCCGTTTGCCCGCCGGCGGTATTGTTGGAGTGATCGGGCCCAACGGCGCGGGAAAGACAACGCTCTTCAAGATGCTCACCGGGAACGAACCGCCGGACAAGGGCGAGTTCCGCGTCGGCGACACCGTCGATCTCGGCTACGTCGACCAGAGCCGGGACTCACTTGAGGATGACCAAACGGTCTTCGAAGAGATCAGCGGTGGGACCGAAACCATCGTGCTCGGCGGTCGCCAAGTCAACGCGAGGGCCTACGTGGCTCGTTTCAACTTCAAGGGACCCGACCAGGAGAAGAAAGTCGGGAATCTCTCAGGCGGAGAACGCAACCGGGTTCACCTCGCGAAACTTCTACGACGAGGCTGCAACGTTCTGCTTCTTGACGAACCGACGAACGACCTCGATGTCGACACGTTGCGAGCCCTTGAGGAGGCGATCATGAACTTTGCCGGCTGTGTCGTCGTGACCTCACACGACCGCTGGTTCCTCGATCGGCTCGCGACGCATATCCTGGCGTTCGAAGGCGATGGAAAGCTGACTTGGTGTGAAGGCAACTTCGAAGTCTATGAGCGTGGCTTGCGAGAGCGGATGGGCGAAGACCCTGACGAGATCCGCCAAGCCCGATACAAGAGCATCCACGCCGGTTAGACCTATTTCCCCTTATCACTGTTTGACGAACCGAAGGAGTTTCTGTCATGACGATTTTGCGAGTCGGTACCAACGAAAAGTATTCGAATAATTGGGATTCCATTTTCGGCGGCAAGAAAAAGGCCGCCAAAAAGGTGACCGCGAAGAAGGCCACCAAGAAGGCAGCGAAGAAGAAGAAGGCCACGAAGAAGAAAAAGTAGCGGCGACCCGTCCTCCACGCTTTTCCAACCGGTCTCGCTCGCCCGCTCCAAGCCCACCTCTCTGCGCCGGCGTCTGTGCCGCTCCTTCTTCATCGGTTTTGAACCATGTCCAATGTCCCCCCACCGGAATCGCTCGACGATTCATTGAAGCGGTTGGCGGGGTATTTGAATTTCTCAAGTGGCAGCAGCGATCCCACGATCGCGGCGCTCTGGAACGAAGTCTTCGGTGCCGCGAGTCGCGGCGATCCGCTGACCGGTCCACCGGCGTGGCTGGTGCTCAAGAATTGGATCGAGCAAACGCTCGACGCGCTCTCCAAATCCGAGACCGCCTTTGCAGAAACGCGGCAAGCCCGTGATGTCACGCAATTGCTGTTGAGCGAATTGCTGCCGGCCTACATGGACTATCACCGGGACCTGTTGTTCCATCAGGAACCGGAGGTCTTGTTCAACGGGTTCTTCTTCGCTCGCGCGTCGGAGGCATTGCTCGGACTCTATGCCCAAGGTGGTTTTGGCGGGACGGACGACGACCGGCCGCTGTTGATCGGTTCGGCACGACAACAGATGGTGGTTCAAGCGATCGAGCAACTCAACGTTTTCGTCGGTTACCGTCCCGTCGCGGTGTTGGAAAATCGCCGTTGCCAGCCTTATCCGCACGAATTCGTGCGTCCGATCCCGTTGTACGTGAAGGGCGCGGGAGTCTCGGCGGGGACGTACTTCGAGTTGATCACTCGGACGATCGAGATTCTCCGCTCGACCGATGAAGATGTGTTGCGATCTGCGTCGTTCGACATCGACCGAATGGACGAGCTCGCGCTCGATCCACGCGCCTATGACTTTGACCATCCCGTTAACCGGCGGCCGAATTATCACTTTGGTGGATGGGACGAGCGTAGCATTTCCGGAGACGGTTATTTCACGCGATTTGTGCTACGCCAAGTCACGTTGGATTCACTGCTAAAACGCGCGCAAGATCGGGACCTGCTGGGCCGACAACAATTGAACCCCAGCGAGCTGTTGGACGAGGCCGCGACGGTTTTGGCCGGAACAATTTTGATGGCCAGCGGAATCAGCGGCTGGGGGCCCGGCGCCTATTCGAGTGACATCACACTCAGCACGTTGATGAAGCCGATTTCGGACTATCGGGATGCGTTCTATCTCGATCGACTCGCGAACCTCACCGGTGAGCACCGCAAGCGACTGGAAGACGAACAGAGTGTACGTCGGCAACCGTTTGGCGCGGCGCGACAACATCTCAACGCCGCTTTGGCCGAGCGTCGCGCGGCGCAGGTTCAGCACGTTCAACTCGCGCGGCTCTACGCTCGGATGGGTTATCCCGACGCAGCAACGCGACAAATCGACGTCGTCCCTGCCGCCTCGGCGAGGATGATGTGTCGCATTGATTGCGAGATCACGCTCGGCCTTCGAGCCTTGCGCGCAGGCCGCTTGGACGTGGCCATGGCCGTGCCTGAGCATGCGTATGATCTGCTGCGGCGTGCGATCAAGTGCGGCGCGTTGGCGGACCCATGGGACTTAATCGGGTTCGGCGGCCAGTTCAGTTTGCACCCGAGCCCTGATTGTTCGGTCCATGACTCGCGTGTCGATGATCTGCTGTACCTTGTCGATCAGCTCTTTAGTTACATGGCCCGAGTGTGGAGCGAGGCTGCGGCCCGCAATGACACCGAGGCCTATGATCGGATCAACACGCTTTACCAGGAAGTCGCCGAGTGGTGGCGACAATTCGGCGCGCACACCGTCGAGTCATTGGAAGTCGTCGATCCACTGGATTCATACCAGTCGGCACGACTCGTCGCTCGGGCGCTGCGCGTCTGGCATGAGGGCGGCGCCGCGGCGGGAGATGTGAAGTTTTGGGCGCCGCACGCGAACGATTTCGATTCGCCTCGCGCCTACTCACTGGTCATCTCGGCGTTGCTGGAACGCCATGACTTTGAGCCTTCGATGGCGTTGTTGATTCTATGGCTCGGCAATGCGGAAATGATCGGTTTGCGTCAGGGCGGGAACTCGCTCCCGCGTTTGGCCGAACGTTGGCTGATGAAATTGCGGGGACAACAAGACGAGCGGAGTGCGCAGAACGGTCGCAACGGCTCCGTGTGGCCCTTGGCTCGAAAGTGCTTTGACTATCTGGAGGCCAATGCAGAGGACTTTTGGTCCGCGCCGAAGTTTCGTCTGGGCGAGAAACGCGTCGCAAAGCGCGATTGGGACAACATCGAAGAAGACACCGAGGGCGGGCTTTACGATGCGGCTTACGAAAACGTGTCCTACAAGGACAGCACCAACGACGGCGTCGATGGTCAAGTTTTCGAGCAAAGCGACAACGCCAGTCGGGATGCACTGGAAGCCGAATGGAAACGTCTCGTCGACCGTTTGGCGTTCCTTCAATCACTCGCTCGCATGTGGTCCGTCGCGGCGGACATTGTGATCACGGACGATACCGAGAACGATCCCGATCGCGCTCGAGATCAACTCGATGCGTTGCAGAGTTGGGGCCGTCGCGCGAGGGAGAACCGAGTCGGTCTGTTGGAATTGCTCGACGCCGTTCGCGATTATCGCGTCGCGCCGAGTGGCAGTGACAACGACTCGATGCGTGACTACGACCGATTGCGTGTGCTGCGTGATTCGCTGATGGAGCGGATCATCGGAACGGCCGTCGAGATGTCGGATGCTCGACGTTTGATTTGCGGCGCGACAATCGCTCATCTTCGTCGACACGAATCCGAGTTGGCGTTGCCCGATGAGAGTGTTGAAACAACGGACAGCCGAGCAGGGCTGGACGAAATGTCGCGAGACGAAGTTCAAGCGGTCAAACTGTACGCGTCATTGATCGCGGGTGATGCCGACGAGACACGTCGGTTGTTCCCCGAGTTTATCGACGCCATCAACACTCGGAATCTGCTCTACATTCCGCTGTCACGTGGCGGAGATCCGGTCAAAATTTATGTCGCCCGCCTCCGTCAACGTGTGCTACGGCATCTGATGCATTGGTTGCCACGGCGTGGGTTGATCAGTGAAGCGTGTCGATTGATCGAAGTCTCGCGATTGATGGAGCAGCAAAACAGCGTCGGGATCGGCGCCGTGACGGAGTTTGACAGTCTCTTTCGAGACGGATTTCGCGCTCTTGTAGGTGCGTTGACGGCCGCGGTGCAAGAGTTTCATGACGGCGAGTCGGCAGACGAAAATGCAGTCGCGGAAACACTCATTCCGTTGGTCGAGCGGTTGACCGAAACAATGCTCGGCTCATGGCTCGCGCACAGCCAAACGCTTCGGCTTTCGCCACTGGAGTCGGTCAACGATCCACGAAATTGGTCGGCTCTCGTGGAGTTCATCCGCCGATACGGCGACCCGATTTTCACCCAGGTGTTTTTGCAATTGGGCAACGTTCGGGCGATCTTGCACCAGGGCGTGACCGATTGGCTCGAACGTGTCATCGAAGAAGACGATCGCCAGATTGCGGAAATGCAACTGTTCGAGGATCTGCGAACCGGTTCGCTTTCGATGCCCCAGGCCGAGCGTTGGATCACACTCGTTTACGAAGCACTGATCGATCATCACGCCGAGTATCAGGATTACAACAGCACGACGACGCAAAGTGACCGGGGCGATCTGGTTTACATGTTCATGGACTTCCTGCGTCTTCGGGCGGGGTATGAACGGATCGCTTGGAATCTCAAGCCCGTTATGTGGGCGCATGAGGTTCTCGTGCGAAGCGGACTCGAAAGTGCCGCCATGATGTGGCGTCGAAGCCTGAGTGAGCGGATCGGCACCGAGGCTGACAAGTATGTGCTGAGGCTTCGCAAGATTCAGCAAGACTATTCGATGCGGATGCCGACGGTCGCGGATCGAATTTTGGAACGGTTTGTCCAACCGATGACGATCGCGCGAATGCGAGCCCTCGTCAAACCGGCGATGCAAGACGCCGAAGCCGACCGCCCGAGTTCAAGATTCGAATTGCTCGAAGGAGAGGCGGAGTTGCTCGCCCGAACGCCGACGGGCGTGGGGCTGGATGTACCAGCGTGGTTGGCGGCCCTCGAAGAGGAAGTCGAACAATTGGCCAAGCGTGGTGCGAGCAGTGAGATCGATCCCGAAGCCCTGATGACCATCCCGATTATCGCGTTGGACCTCGAGGCGATTCAGGAGCAGCTCGAGATTGCCCAGTCGCAGGGCCGACGGTTGCCGCATCTTCAGGCGAAAGACGATTCGGGCGAACGAAACGACGACGAGGAGGAGTGAGCGAACTTGCGACGGCCCGATTCGCTATCCTACCTGCCGTTCTATTTCTCCCCTTTTCGCTATTGAGATATGTCCCACCCCGTTCATCTTGCCATCGACCTCGGCGCCTCAAGCGGACGTGTGATCGCCGGCTCCGTGCAAGAAGGTCGCATCGTTCTCGAAGAACTCCACCGCTTTGAAAACAACCCGGTTTCGGTCCAAGACACGATGCAGTGGAACGTGCTGGGCCTCTGGGCGGAAATTCTGACGGGGCTTCGAAAGGCCGGCTCCCGCTTCGAGCAGATTGCCTCGGTCGGCGTTGACAGTTGGGGCGTGGATTTTGTGTTGCTTGACGAGCACGATCACATGGCTGGACCGGCGCGTCACTACCGTGACAGCCGCAATGACGGAATGGTCGAGCGAGCGTGCGAAATCGTTCCCCGCGACCGAATCTTTTCGTTGACCGGTTTGCAGTTCATGCAGATCAACTCGCTCTACCAATTGCTCGCGATGGCGGGTGCGAAAGAGCATTCGATGGAGACGGGCGAAGCGTTCCTCATGATCGGTGATTTCTTTCACTGGTTGCTCTCGGGAAAACGCAGCGTGGAGGCAACGAACGCGTCGACGTCACAGTTACTGAATCCGACGACCGGCGATTGGGCATGGGAGTTGATCGAGGCTTTCGGGATTCCAAAACGTTTGTTTGCACCCGTCACCGAACCGGCGAGCACACTCGGAATGGTGCAAGAGACGGTCGCGGAAGCAACCGGACTGAAGAATGTTCCGGTCGTTGTCCCGGCAACGCACGATACGGCGTCCGCGGTGATTGCCGTTCCGGCGGAGGAGTTTGCGGCGGAACGACCCAATTGGTGCTTCATCAGTTCGGGCACGTGGTCGCTGATGGGATGTGAAGTCGCACAGCCGCGGGTCAACGATCTCTGTGCCGAGTTGAACTTCACGAACGAGCGCGGAGTGGCCGGCAGTACTCGTTTGCTGAAGAACATCGGCGGGCTGTGGGTGTTTCAGCAGATTCGTAAATCGTTGCAGCGACGCGGACGCGACGTTTCGTGGGAGGATATGGTTTCCCAGGCAAAAGAGGCGACTCCGTTCAAGTTGTTGATCAATCCCGATGCGGCGGATTTCACGGCTCCTGCCGACATGATCGATGCAATCGACGCTTACGCCGCGCGAACGGGGCAAGACGTCGCCGGCGACGAGAGTGTCTATTTCCGTGCCGCCCTGGAAGGGCTTGCTCTTCGCTACCGAGTCAGTCTCGGGATGCTGGAACAGTTGGTCGGCAATCGTATCGAGACGATCCACATTGTTGGTGGTGGCACGATGAACGAACTGCTCTGCCAGATGACGGCGGATGCTTGTGGACGCGTCGTTGTTGCGGGCCCGGTGGAAGCGACTGCGATTGGCAATGTGGTCATGCAGATGGTCGGTGTGGGCGCATTCGGTGATGTCGAACAGAGCGATGCGATCCTGAAAGCTCGCCAGTTGGTTCGCGAGAGTTTTGAGGTCAAGACATACACGCCTGTGGGGGCGGATCGCTGGGATGAGCCGGCCGCGCGGTTCGTCGAGTTGGACTGACCGTGTCATCCGAAAAAGCATCGCTCCGCCGAACAATTCGCGCGGCACGGCGTGAATTTGTGGACAAGGAGGCGGCCAGCAAAACAATCGTCGAACAAGTCTTGGCCATGCCGACTTACCGCGACGCAAAATGTGTCTTGTGGTATCTCGATGTGCGTGACGAAGTGCGGACACTCGATGGGGTTCGTCGGGCACTGTCGCAGCAGGCGAGCGTGGCCATCCCTTGGTGTGACGAGAAAGAGTTGCGGTTGTTCCGTTTGCGGGATTTGGCGGAACTGGAAACGGGCCGCTTCGGAATCCTGGAACCCAGGGTGTCGCTGCGTTTCGAGGACGACCGGTTGGTGAACGCCGACTCGGTCGACGTGACTTTGGTCCCTGGGGTCGCCTTTGATCTCTCAGGAGGACGGCTCGGGCACGGTGCCGGGTTTTACGACCGTTTCCTCAGCCTCGGCGGGGGGACTCGAGTGGGGCTTGCTTTTGAGTGCCAGTTGGTCGACGCGGTGCCGATGGCGGACCATGATGTTCGCGTGGATTGGTTGGTCACCGAATCGAGAGTGTGGGATTGCCGACGGGGTCTTGGGGTCCACGTTTGCGACTCTCCTTGGTAGGCTTCCGCTGCACCCGAGCTCACCTCGTCTTGCCCCGTTTGGAATGCGTTTGTGCCTCACGCTCATCTCGGCCCGATTGCGGTTCATTTTCCCGAACGCGTGGAAACCAACGAGCAATTGCAGGCATCATTTCCTTCGTGGGATATGAAACTGATCGAGGAAAAGACGGGGATTCAGCGTCGTCACATTGCGGCGGATGGCGAGACGTCGAGCGATTTAGCGGTCGCGGCGGCGGAGAAATTATTCACGGAGCGTCAGATCGATCGTGACCAGATCGACTTCGTCCTGTTCTGCACCCAGACACCGGATTACCCGCTCCCCACGACGAGTTGCCTGATTCAGGATCGTTTGGGG
>JBCBOT010000273.1:0-11291 GCA_039821165.1 Planctomycetota bacterium
ACCGAGCATGGCATCGACCGAGTGGAACAACACATCGTCGTTCTCCGGGTCCAACTCCCTGGCGCGTTGCAAGACCGTGAGTGCTTCGGCTCTGTCGCCGCTTTCGATGAGGAGCAGCGCCTTTTTCGTGAGACCGTCCACGTCATCGGGCGATTCTTTCAAGATCTGCTCGACTTTTGGTCCGAGCGTTTCGACGCCGAGCGCGACCGCAACGTGCGTCGCGCTTTGCGAGACGATTTCGCCATTGACCGCAATCAAGTTGCCGAGCGGAAAATTAACTTTCCGACGCTCGATCAATGAACCGTCCTCCAGTGAGAATTGAATCAGTTCATTTCCGCTCGCGGGGACAAGGTAGCTGTCTTTGGAGAACACACCGCGGCCGACGATCTGTTGACCCGCCACGAGATGTTCCGGGTCGGTGGCCCAATCGATTTTTCCTTTCTCGAGGAAGTAACTCTTCACTTGCAGGCCGTCGACAACGAAAAAACGATCGCCTCGGATTCCGGCGGCATAAAAAGCTCCGGAGCGAGGCTTGCTGAACCGCCGCTTTCCATCGACCAACTCAAAGCAAAACAATTGGTCTGTCTCGACGGGAGTCACCAAGACAGATTGACGATTTGCGATCGCCGCAGGGTGATGCCAGCGCTGGAGCAAGTTCTCGGTGGACTCATCGGGGACACGACCGCGATTGATGTTGTTGCTGTAGTCGGCTTTGCGCGGATAGGTGACGCCCCACCGGAGCGTCCGGTCGGCGAGGTCGACGGCGACCGTGGCGCCGGCGCCCGTCGGGCAAATCAAGACGCCTTCGTGATACGTCGGCGTCGCCCCGGCAACCCGGCGAAGCGGATTGAACTGCACGCCCCAGCCTTCGTTGGCAACCAATTGCTGTTGCCATTCGAGACCGCCTGTCACCGGATCAAGGCACACCAGGGAGATGTCGCCGGCCATCTCGATCATCGCGTAGAGATAGCCGTCGACGGGAAGTGGCGCACCGAGGAAGAATGCTTCGTTCAACTCACTGACGACCGTCGGGTCTTTGCCGACTCGCCACAGCGTTTTTCCCTGCGTCGCGAGTTCGAGTGCGACCAGCGTGTTGCTCCCTCCCTGCGTGCCCCGCGTTCCGCGAAAGCCCATCAAGGGGTTGATCTGAATCGACTGTGCCGGCGACAGATCTTTGAGGAGGAAGATACGTTTCCCGTCGCTCGTGATTTGACCGTAGGGCACATCGTTCCAGACCCGCTGCATCATTCGTGTCGCCGGATTCGGTTGCGTTTGTCCCAGTGGCGACAGCGTGGGTTCGCTCTCGGTGGTCTCGCGGGTCTCGTACCACGGGAATTCCCAAACGCGTTTGCCGGTCCGATGCTCGACCCCAGAGAGACGCTTCGTGGTGCGCATGATCAACTGATCGCCGACGACGATGGGTGTCCAACTCGGAGGCACCAGTTTTCCGCTCGCGGCCAACTCTTCACCCTTGCTGCGAATGATCTGCAATTCGAGTGATGTCGGTGCGGTCTCCACGGCGTATCGTTCGGACGAAAGCGGCAATTGTCCCTGAGACGTTTCGTTGCGTGCTTGGCTGCCACCCAGAACGGGATAGTCCGTCGCCTCGGCAAGCTTGTCCGAACGTGTGAATGAATAGTGCTTGTCGATCCAGGCTCGCCAATCGTCGATGGATTCAACCGACTCCGTCCCAAACGTGATCGATTCGTCGATGTCCCAAACGCCACCGGGAAGTGATCGGCCCGAGAGCCGACATGCGACGGCGTGAAGTACCAAGACCTCACGTCCGAGTCGATTCACGGCGGCGCGGCTCTCGACAACTCGATCAAGAATCAACGACGCCGTCAGAGGATGGCCTTGGTAGAGTTCGCGCTGCGCAAGTAGCAGCGAGGCCTGGTAGCCGGACTCGGTGTGGAAGTACTTTCGGCGGACCGCGCGGAGTTTTTCCCAGTCTCGCGTCGCGGTCGCTGAGTCGAGGAGTTGCTTTGCCAGCGGTCCGTACCGGAGGGCATACGTTTTTCTGCCCGCGTCCGGTAGAGAACCGATCAAATCATGACAGTGCCAAAGAAAACTCTCACTGGCCCGCTGCGGAAGCGTCTCTTTGATGTCGAGGAAAAAGTCTTGGTTGTTGAGCCCGCCCTCCTCGGGGTCTGCGTCCCGTTGCAATAAGTCCCCGAGTGTGACGACGGCTTCGGTATATTGTTTCTGCTCAATCGCCTCCTCGGCTTCACGCAACGCTTGCCGCAATGTCCGAGGTGGATCAATGAACCGAGACATCGTCAAATTCATCGTCGCGCCGAACCGCTGCTGTTGTGCGACGGCGTGCCCCATACAGCAAAATAGCAAGGCGAGGGTCAGAGTGAGCTTGAGTCTCATAGCGGGTCGTCCTGAGGTCGGCAAAGCGGCCGAACGTCCGGCAACAAGAGCCGACCATCGCCGCGAGCACCCCCGTATCTTAGCGAATCAGCCCCCAAAACGACGAGGCGATCTCCAGGGCCAAGGCCGAAATACGCGACCTTCGGCCAGGCGTAGACGAGTTCGGGCGGCGGATTGACGTCTCGTGGACAGGCCCGTGTCTCTTCAATCGCCTACTTCGAAAAACGAACCTCCCTCAAAAGACCGGCTCTTGAACTCTGAGACACGTTGCGACGACGACGATTGCTCCCACGGGAACTGATAAACTCACTCAAATCCGGCGACCTTGTAGCTCAATGGTAGAGCGGCACCGGAATCGCAATCCGGCTTGCAGGCTGTTGGTTCAAGTCCAATCGGGGTCGTCGGACTTCAATCACCCAAAGCGTCCATCCAGCATCGTGGTAGCTCAACGGTAGAGCGTCCCCGGATTGTCAGACCGGATGGATGGCTGTTGGTTCGATTCCAACTCGCGATGCTGGACATAAACACTAGGCATGCAACGAGAGATTGACTCTGCGATTTCTTGCCTCCGTGCGCTCAATGCGGTGCCGGAGGAGCAACTCGAGCACTACCCGGAGTTGGAAGCCGCCGTAGCTGCCTTCTACAAGAAGGTGCGTAAGCGACGTCGTCGACAAAGTGGTCAACGTCGAAAACAAGCCGATCGCGAAACGGTCAAGCAAATCGCCGCGCAACGTCAGACGCGATTGAACGACATTGACTTGCAACCAGAAGATCCAGAGTCGCTCGGGCACAAGAGCCGCACCTGCTATTGCTGCAATCAACGTTTTCGCGACGTGCACGCACACTACCATTGGCTCTGCCAGCCATGCGGTGACCGTTGCCAGCAAAAGCGAAAGCAATTGGCGGACCTTTCCGGCTACCACGCGATGGTCACTGGTGGTCGTATCAAGATCGGGTTTCAGACCGCTGTCTGGCTGTTGCGATGCGGAGCCACGGTGCACGTGACGACGAGATTCCCAGCCGATGCGGCCCTTCGGTTTGCGGAACATCCCGAATTCCATTCGTTCCAAAATCGACTTCAGATTCACGAATTGGACTTTCGAAACATTTCTGCGATTCTCACGTTTGTCGAACGATTTCGTAGCCGCCGGCAACCGCTCGACGTTTTGATCAACAACGCGGCTCAGTCGGTGCGTCGGAGTCAGCGATGGCACGAAAGGTTGATGGCGTTCGAGCAAACCACACGGTTGCACCCAAACGCACAGCGTCTGATCGCATCGCTGCGCGCCGCGAACGAAGACGAGTCGAGGCGGCTCCCCGCAGTCGACGCGGGTTCGACTCACGATGAGATTCGAGAAATAACTAGCACTCCTTTGCACGGTCTCGCCATGCTTCGCGACGACGATGATCGAAGCGACACGCGAGAGAAGAACACTTGGAACAGTGACCTGCTTGAGACCGAACCACTTGAAATTCTGGAAGTCTTACTGGTCAACAGCAATGCACCTGCTCTACTCGTTCGAGGCTTGGTTCCGCTGATGGCCCGAGAGGACGGACGCCCAACGTTCATCGTGAACGTGGTCGGCGCAGACAGCATGTTTTCGTTGGACAAGTCGGGTTACCATCCACACGTCAACATGAGCAAGGCTGCGCTGAACATGTTGACTCGCTCATGTGCCAGACGATTGAGTCAGGACGGCGTGTTCATGAACAGTGTCGACACAGGCTGGATCACCCACGAAGGCGGACGCTCCAATCGCGAGCGACTTCGCGATGCAGGTTTCGTGCCGCCCTACGATCACCTCGATGGGGCCGCTCGCGTCGTCGATCCAATTTTGCAGGTTGTTTCCGGTGAGGCCGAACCTCAGTTCGGAATTCTGTTTCGAAACTTCAAACCGGTAGCCTGGTAAAACGAACTCAGCAACGATAGTGGGGGCATCATGTGGCGTCAGGGCGATATCTTGATCGAGAGCACGGAGTCGATCCCGGAGAGGGCCGTCAAGCGAAAGAAACCGATCGTGACGACGAGCAAAGCGACCGGCCATCAGCACAAGATCCTCGAAAAGAGAGTCTGCCGGTTGTACGAAATCGACGATGAATTCGTGCTCGAAGTCTTCGGTGAACAAGCAAGCCTCGTCCATCCAGAACATGACACCATTGTCTTTCCGCGAGGGCTGTACCGGGTTTGGCGACAGCGGGAGTTGACGCGTGAGCGTGGAACGCGATTCGTCTTGGACTAAGCATTGAAGCGTGAAAACCTTTTCCGGCGGCTGAGACACTTCCTTGGGTTTGGCAAAACGATTTTGCGACCGCCAAACATTCAGCCCCGCTTCTCCGCTGAGACCTCGATGTTGCACGAGCACTTCCAGCGTTCAATCGATGATTCGCTTAGTTTTCTGCGGCGTTTGCTGGCGTCGGAGGTCGAAACACGTACCGCGATCCGAGTCGCTGGTTCGCTCCTGCTTCAGAAGACACGATTGCGATACCTGTCGGGAAATCTAGAGATCGGTGGGCATCTCTTGCTTGCCGGTTGCCAACGGTTTCGCGGGTTCGATTCCAACTCACTCTCGGTAGCAGGCGACTTATGGATCGGCGGTGCGAGTCCCGTTCGGCAATGGCTGGGAGACGAGGTAAGTCTGGAGCACCGGTTTGGCAAACGAGTCGCTCAGTTCTTGTCGCGGGCTTCGACAGACACCCAATGCCCGTTCGCAACCTGGCCCGACAACGTCGACGTCGAAGGAGATATCCATCTGATCAATTGCAGACGTTTAGAGACGCTGCCGAACTCGTTTCGTTGCGGTCAGAATTTAGAGATCGTTAACTGTGCGATCCAATCGCTTCCGGACAACATGACGGTTTTCGGCGACTTGACGATCGTGGGATGCCCCCTAGTGAAGTTGCCCGAGAACCTGCGGGTTGAAGGAAACCTGCAGCTCGCCAGTCTCCCGCTCGAGGAACTGCCTGCTTCACTTTCTGTCGGTGGTTCACTCAAGATCACTCGTTGTCAGCGCTTGCGTGCTATTGGGGTTGGTGTCTCAATCGGCAAGTCACTGCACGTTGCTCGGAGCGGACTCACGCACCTTGCATCCGAATTGGAGTTGCCGGATCGACTCTCGCTTCAATCGTGTCCGATCGAAACCCTGACCCTGCCCCGGTGCTCGAATCTTTCCGTCGAGGCGTGCGACTCGTTGGTTGAATTAAAGCCAGCGTGTCGAGTACACCATTTCACCGATTTTCGAATCGCCCGCTGTGATTCGCTTGAATCGCTGCCAGATGGCCTCCTGATACGTGGGCATTGCCAACTCACAAACTTGCCAAAGCTCAAGCGTTTGCCGGTGCAATTTCAGTGCGCCACGCCGATCGAAATTGAGGGCACGGATTTACATGGACTCACCGAATTGCAGATGACCAACACTCGGTTTCGGTATCGTTCCGTACCGATACCTGCGTATGCGCTGTTCGACCCGAGTCGGATCTCACTAGATGACGTTCTCAATCAGGACAATTCTGAAGTCCGGCGGATGATGCTCGAACGCATGGGGATCGGGCGATTCGAGGAGCACGCCGAACGCTTTGTCGTCGATCGTGACACCGATGCGGGTGGGCCTCGGAGCCTGATTCGCTTTTCGACGCGGGCATATCTCTTTTGCCGCTGCCCTTCGACGGGGCGAAACTACTTGCTCGGTGTTCCCACGCATCTGAGACGTTGCCACGCGGCGGCGGCTTGGTTGGCGGGTTTCGAGAATCCCGACGACTACAAGCCGATGGTTGAAACCTGACGGCGCAAAAAAAAACAGGCCGACGAATCGGCCTGTTTGGGTTGAATGCGAGAGGTGGATCGATGGATCAACCGCCGGGGAACAGCGGGCCTTCGCCGGCGCCGAGACCACCTTTGAGTTCGCCGTCGGCAGCGGGGATCCCGCTCGCAGCTTCCGCGGCTTCGGCTTCCGCAGCAGCACGCTCTTGTTCCTCGCCCCAGTCGACTCGCTTGAGCGAAAGACCGATCTTTCGCTCATCGGTATCGACACGAAGCACTTTGACTTCGATGTCGTCGCCGACTTTGACGACCTCTTCGGGGTTCTCGACTTTGTGCTCCGCCAATTCGCTGATGTGCAACAAGCCTTCCAAGCCGTCTTCGAGTCCGATGAAGACACCGAAGTTGGTGATCTTGGTGACGTTGCCTTTCACCAATTGGCCGGGCTGATACTTGTCTGGAATGTCGCCATCCCACGGATCGTTGTCCAGTTGCTTCAGTCCCAATGCGATTCGACGACGTTGTTCGTCCACGCTAAGGACACGGCAACTGAGTTCCTGGCCTTTCTCGAGCACCTCGCTGGGGTGACCGATCTTGCGAGTCCACGACATGTCGCTGACGTGCAATAGACCGTCGATGCCTTCTTCGAGTTCGATGAACGCACCGTAGTTGGTGAGGTTGCGAACACGACCGGTGACATCGGTGCCCTCGGGGTAGCGATCGAGCACATCGTCCCAAGGGTTCTTTTGCGTCTGCTTCATGCCGAGCGACAACTGTTGGCCTTCGGGGTCGACGCCAAGAATCTTGACTTCGATTTTGTCGCCGATGTTGACCAACTCGCTGGGGTGATTGATCCGCTTGGTCCAGCTCATCTCGCTGATGTGGACCAGACCTTCGATGCCGGGCTCGAGTTTGACGAACGCACCGTAGCTCATCACGTTGACGACTTCGCCTTCGTGGTTGGAGTCGACCGGGTACTTGGTCTCGATGTTCTCCCACGGGTTGCGGTCTTTCTGCTTCAAGCCGAGCGCGATCTTCTGCTTTTCGCGATCGATGTGCAGCACCTTGACTTCGATTTCCTGGTCGATGGAAACCATTTCGGTCGGGTGCGAGATTCGCTCCCAAGCCATGTCGGTGATGTGCAACAGACCGTCGATGCCGCCGAGGTCGACGAACGCACCGAAGTCGGCGATGTTCTTAACGATACCCTTGCGGATTTGACCGACCTCGAGTTCCTGCATCAGGTACGCGCGGTCTTCTTCGCGTTGGTTCTCGATCAGCGATCGACGGCTGATGACGATGTTGCGTCGAGTGTCGTCGATCTTGAGGATCTCGGCTTGGATCACGCGGCCGATAAAGTCGCCGATGTCTCCGGGGCGACGAATGTCGACTTGGCTACCCGGCAAGAAGACGCTGACGCCGATGTTGACGAGCAGACCACCCTTGATCTTTCGCATCACGGTACCGGTCACGACTTGGCCTTCGCCAATTCGCTCGATGATCTTTTCCCATTCGATGATCTTCTTCGCCTTGTCCATGCTCAAGGCGATCATGCCGTACGGGTCGTCCGCGGCACCGAGTTCATCCTCCATCTCTTCGATGAGGACCTGGATGGTGTCACCGACCGAAGGCTTCGGATCTTCGGGGCCCCATTCGTTCAGGCTGACGGTGCCTTCACTTTTGAAGCCGACATCAATGAGGGCCCACTCGTCGTTGATCTCGACGATCTTTCCGTCGACGATCCGGCCCTGTCCATATTCTTGTTGTTCACGATCGAAGTAACCGAGGATTTCCTGCTCGGTCTCATCCATCGGCGCGATCATCTCCAAATCGTTGAGGAGATCATCGTCTTCGAGTGAGCGAATCAGATTGCGATTGACCATTGTTTTGTTTTTCCCTTTGGGGTGCGTCGCGAATGCAGCGGCTTGCGGCCGCTTGTGAGCAAGTACAGGGGCGGCGGATGAACTCGCCGCAAGGGAACCGCGGAATGCGGAAACTCGCTTGCTGCGACACGGGTTGGAGGAATGAAATAAACGTGCTCCGCGAACCGCGCCATGGGTGGAAGGTCGCGATACGAGCCGAAGTTGGACCGCAAATGCGGGTCACCCTCGACGACTCGGGCGGAGAGCCGGGCGACGCGCCCAGCCTTTGGCCCGGAAGATTAGCAAACGCGGGATCCCCCGACAACGTCACTTTCCCGTAAATCGCCCAATATTCGGCGTCGGAGCGGCCCCGCAGCCCGCTAGGGGAAACGTCCGGCCGGGGGTAAAATTGGGATCGATCGTCAGTCCAGTCCCCACCGACCGAACCATGTCTGAATCGACTCCCACTTCGCTTCGAGTCGCTGTCGGCGGCGACCACGCCGGTTTCAGCCTCAAAAAAGTTGTCATCGAGGCCCTGAAAGACGAAGCAACTGTTTCCGTCAGTCAGGTCGTCGATTGTGGCACCGACAGCGAGGCGAGCTGCGACTATCCCGATTTCGCCGTCGCTGTCGCCCGCGAACTGCTCTCCGGTCGGGTCGATCGGGGCATCGTCGTTTGCGGCAGCGGAGTCGGTGTGAGCGTCGCCGCGAACAAGATCAAGGGTATTCGCGCGGCCATCTGCCACGACACCTATTCGGCGCATCAGGGTGTCGAGCACGACGACATGAACGTGCTTTGCATCGGCGGCCGCATCATCGGCAGCGAACTTGCCCTTGAGATCATTCGCGCCTTCTTGTCAGCCAAGTACACACCCGGCGAGCGGCATCAGCGGCGACTCGACAAGGTGCTCGCCATCGAAGCGTCCGGAATCGAATCGCTCGACGGCTGAGTGCGGCCACACGGAAACCAGACAGCATGGAAATTTTGGGCGGACCCTACTTCGGAGTTGCCGGCGCCGGTGAATCACACGGTCCCGCCGTCACCACCATCATTTTCGGTTGTCCTCCCGGTTTGATGATCGAACGCGCCGACGTTCAAGCCTTTCTCGATCGGCGTCGGCCCGGCGGCAACAAGCATGGGACTCCGCGGAACGAAAAAGACAAAGTCGTCTTCCTGTCCGGACTCTATCAAACCGATCACGAGTCGTTGCTCGGCGGATCCATCACGGTCGATGTCGACGACGCGAGCTTTCGGACCGAAGCCTACGAGGCCGGCTACACGACCGGCGAGCCCATCGCCGCGATGGTGCTCTCGACCAGCAAGAAATCAGGGGACTACACCCAGTTCATCGGACCCAAGGGCCAAGTCCGCCCCGGACACACCGATCTGGTGAAATACCACCAGTCACGCGGTTTCGTCGATATTCGCGGCGGCGGTCGAAGCAGCTACCGCTCGACCATCACCGATGTCGTCGGTGGCAGTGTTGCGAGGTTGTTTTTGAAGCAGTCGTTCGGCACGGTGATTCTCTCATCGATCAGCCAAGTCGGGCCCCTGAAGGCCGAGCGATCACTCGCCGATCGTTGCATGGACCTGTTCAAAGAGTCGACGGGACGTATCGACGAGCAAGCCATCGACACAGTCGAGTCAGAATTGGCAGCCGGCGAGATTCAATCGATCGATGCCGAGTTTGCGAAAGCGGCGGCGGAGTTGATCAAAAAGACGCGGCAACAAGGAGACTCGCTCGGCGCCGCCGTGGAGGTCGTCGCACTCAACGCACCGCCACTTCTGGGCGAACCGCTCTACCAAAGTTTGAAAGTCCGCGTCATGGGCGCACTCGGTGGGCTCAATGCGGTCCAGTCCTGCGAAGTCGGGGCGGGGATAGATGTCATCGAACGAACCGGTAGCGACAATAACGATCCGATTCGCAAGAGCGGATACGTCGCCAATTCTCACGGTGGATTGCTCGGCGGAATCACCACCGGAATGCCGCTGGTGTTTCGCGTCGGGTTCAAACCGACCTCAACCATCAACAAGCCACAACAGTCGGTGACAAAAGATCTGTCCGAAATCGACTTTGAACTCGAGAAAGGGCGTCACGACCCGTGCGTGGGCGTTCGCGCGGGAGTAACCTTGGAGTCTCGCGTCGCGATCGAATTGATGAACGCCGCGCTCAGTCAGCGAGCTAGGAGCGTCGGCGAAGGCCTACCTGAACTCTTCTAAAGCCAACGCCATGCCTAACCGCTTTCCCACCGCGATGTCACTCATCGTGTTTGCCCTCGTTGCGTTGACACTCCCCAGCGATTCCTGCCAGGGAGCCGACACCAGCAAGCCCAACGTGATGGTTTTTCTGATCGACGATATGGGGGTCATGGACACCTCGGTGCCGTTCTTAACGGACGACTCGGGCAAAGCCAAACGCTATCCGCTGAACGAGTACTACCGAACGCCATCGATGGAGCGTCTGGCTCAGCAAGGCATTCGCTTCAACCAGTTCTACGCGATGAGTGTTTGCTCGCCGACGCGGATCTCGATCATGACGGGACAAAATGCGGCTCGGCATCGATCGACCAATTGGATCAATCCGCGCACCGACAACGCTGGTGAGAACGGCGCACCCGACTGGAACTGGGCCGGGCTACGCAAGGGAGATGTGACTCTGCCCGGCATTCTTCGCAGCGCGGACTACACGACCATTCACGTCGGCAAAGCGCATTTCGGTCCGGACAATCACGAAGGCTCCGAGCCGCTGAATCTAGGCTTCGATATCAATGTCGGCGGGGCATCGTTCGGTGCGCCAGGTAGTTACTACGGCGAGAAGAACTACGGCCTCGGGACCAAGCGAGCCCATCATGCCGTCCCGCACCTGGACGACTATCACGGCACCGACACTTTCCTGAGCGAAGCACTCACCATCGAAGCGAAGAAGCGGGTGAGCCAAACCGTCGAAAGCGGTTCGCCGTTTTACCTTTACTTTGCCCACTACGCGGTGCACGCACCGTTCGAGGCCGACCCGCGATTCGCCGCGAACTACAAAGACTCAGGCAAGCCCAAGAACGCTCAAGCCTTTGCGACATTGATCGAAGGCATGGACAAGTCGCTCGGCGACATGCTTGATCACCTCGAAGAACTCGGGGTCGCCGAAAACACGCTCGTGTTCTTCCTTGGTGACAACGGTTCGGATGCGCCCCTGGGGCACCAGCACGACGTCGCCTGTGCGGCGCCGCTGCGTGGCAAGAAAGGCGCCCACTACGAAGGCGGAATGCGTGTGCCTTTTGTCGCCGCCTGGGCCAAGCCGAACC
>JBCBOT010000274.1:0-11277 GCA_039821165.1 Planctomycetota bacterium
CGTTGTTCAGCTGAGCGATGACGCAAATGGGGCGGTCCAAGCTGATGCAATCCGTGTGGTTCGGGAAACCGGCTCCAGCCACTCCGTCTCGCCGAAGTCCACGAAGCCATGTTCGTAGTTCGTCTCCAACACCGAGACGGTGTACTGCCCGTCAACGTATGGCACGTTCACTGGTAAAACGTTTGCCGCAACCACACGGATTGCATCAGCTTGGACCGCCCCATTTGCGTCATCGCTCAGCTGAACAACGAGCTGGCCATTTGTCACCTCGACCAACCCGAGTGATTCCCAAGCGACACCGGCATCAGAAAGGTCATCAGGCGCCAACGTCTGGTCCAGGTGGACCGAAGTCAGAGTCCGCCCCGCCAGCCCGTCGAAAATACTGAATCGAGCATCTGTCGCCGCGTTGGCGTCTGGAGTCCAGGTCGTGGAGACATGATATAACCCAGGAATCAGATCGAGATTCCAATATGCAACCGAGTCCCCGGTACCTGGCGCTGAGAAATGGTGGTCATGTTGCATGGAACCAGCTGCTTGCGACAATGAACTACCAACATGCGACCAGCCCCCGTCGCTTGCGAAGTTTGGCGAACCGTCATCGATCACCCACGCCGGGCCTTCGGTAACCGCGCCCGAAACCTTGAGCGAGAAGGTACTCCCCCCAGCCACATTCGAGTCGAACTCGATCAGTTGTTCGAAGTTCGAAACGATGCCGGCACCGAGTAGGAGCTCAATGGTCGTTGAGGCTCCCGGTTCAACGACCTGATTCGCAACGAAGTTGTCACTGATGGAAACTTCACCCACCCCACTGACTGTCGCCGGTTGCAACTCGAGATCGACCCCACCGATGTTAGTCAACTCCAGCAAAACGGACTCCGGGATCCCGATTGGCGTACTTGCCAAGTTCAGGTAGCCGCCAGACTCGAAAGTCTCACCCGAAACATGCCGTAGTTGAATCAACGGTTCGGCGATCGCGTCAATCGCAGTGACAGGAATCGTACCTGTCGACTCGCCGCCGTCGTCATCGGTCACCGTGATCGTGATGTCGAACAACCCTGGTGTACTGTAGGTGTGAGTACCATCGATCGAACCTGCGGTCGCCGTTCCAGGAAGCCCCGGCGAGTCGATGTAAGCTGTCCCGGTATCAATGGGCGTGCCATCTCCCCAGTCAATGGTATAGGTCACCGGTTCGACGCCGAATCCCGTCTCTGTAAACGATGCAATACTCTCAATTGTGAATTCATCACCGATTCGTACGCCAAAGCCATCGGCAACTGTGAGCGTCGGTGCTTGGTTGACAACCGATACGGAAATTGGCGAAGACGCGAATCTGATATCAGTCTTCACTGCTGTCGCAACAATCTCATAGTCGCCATTGTCTGCATAGTAGTGCGTCGCAACTGATGGATTCCCATTGACGCTATCGACGACACCGTCGCCCCAATCGACTTCCCAATGCGTGACCAAATCTGCGACTGGATCGACGGTATCTAATTGGAGAACATAGGCTTGACCTTCAAAAACCGAATCACCGCCGACTACTAGGAACGTGGGCGGTGTCGCCTGAATCGTTTCATCATCGACGATGTCGATCGATGCGTTGCTGTTCGACCCAACGACATAACTTGGAGTTGGGATAATCGAGATGTCAATCGTCTCGCCGGCATCTTCTCCGTCGTCATCAATCAGTCGGACATCGAACTCAACGGAGCCCACGCCGGCTGGAATTGTGATCGATGATTGCAGCGGCTCGTAGTCAACACCAGGAGTAGCGGTCCCGCCGGTTGACAAAGAGATTGGTAGACTGGTTGAAGTGTCACCCGAACGACTTAGACGCAACGTCGCGATCTCATCAATTCCTTCGACGGGGAGTGCATCGATGGCATCGATCGTCACTTCCGGTAGGTCGTTATCGGGGGCGATGGTGGCTTCGGCGGCGCCGGGAGTGAGGACGAGGTAGTCCGCGGAGTCTTCTATCGCTAGCACAACGTTCTCGGTGCCTTCGGCCTCGAAATCGGCGAGGGCGGTCATGAAGATGTCGACGGAATTTTCACCCGCCGGAATCGTCACGCTATCGGGCAACGGTGCGAAGTCAGACACAGACGCGGATCCGCTACTGCTAAGTTCCACCGTCAGTGGATCGGTGTTTGTCGTACCGGTGCGGGTGATGCGGAATTGAGCCGTGTCTGCGGGGTCGCCCTCGCTGGCTTCACCATCGATCGTGGTGATACTGACATCAGGCAAGTCGACATCAAGACCGTCCATCGTCGTTTGCCCCGTACCGACCGTGTAAGCCGGCTCCGAAATCGTGATCTCGAGATCTTGCTCGACACTCCCGCCGCGGTCGTCGGAGACAATCAACGTCTGCGTTTGAATACCCAGCGAGTTGTCGGGAATCGTCCAAGTGATTTCGCCATCTTTTGAGATCTCCATGCCCGTCGGCGGATTCACCAATTCATAAGTCAGCGGGTCGTTGTCCAGATCTTCCGCATCGACGGTGAATGCGAGTGTCGAGCCGGCGCTGGCCGCGATCGACTGCGGCGAGTAGATCAGCGGATCGCGGTTGCTGGGCGTCGGGTCCACTGTGAGCAAGTACGACTGAGTCGCGTACAACCCATTGGCATCGGTTGCTTGAACCGTGACCGCGATGTCACCGACATCTCCGATCTCCGGCGTCCAACGAATCGTGGCCCCATCAACAACGGCACCCGGCAACCCGGTGACCGTCAAGTCGATGTTCCCGGCGCCGACATCACTCAATTGGACGGAGTACTCATATTCCGTGCCGACACGTGAAACGCTGTAGGGATACGACGAGAACACCGGGCCTGTCGCGGTTGCGGCGGGATCAACCGAAAGAACGTAGCGTTGGCGCCCCACACCACCGTCCTCATCTTCAGCCAGCACGACAATCTCGTGCGTTCCAACATCGCCATCTTGAGGCGTCCAGTCGATCTGGCCTGTAACGGCATCGATGGTCATTCCCGAAGGTGCCTGCTCGAAGCGGTAATCGAGCGACGAACTCTCGTCGTCAACGAATCGCACGTTGTAGAGATAGGCCTCACCCGCCATCGCATCGAACACCGGGAACGAATCGGCACGTGGAAATTCGTTCGTGCTCGCGAAGATTTGGGTGTCCAGTGCGAGTGGCACTCCGGCCGGATTGGAGAATGACAAAGTCACAATGCCACGAGCGGGATCGTTCGGATCGGGCGTCAACTCGAAGTAAGGCGTCCCATCGGTGAGTTCGCCGTCGAATCCAATTGCCGAAAGCGCTGGATCATTCGGGTCGATCGCAATGAAACGCGAACCGTTAGCATCCAACGGCATCGAGATGTCCGTCATCACGACGCCGGCTTGTTCGTTGTACGAGGTACGCTGGAAGTCAAATAGAGACTGTCCATCACCGGTCGTGTCGGAGCCTAGATCGACGAAGTCACCATTCTGCGATCGCCGCCCCGAAACGCCGCTTCCGGGTACGACTTGGTCGCCGGTCAGCGTCACGCTACTGGTTGATGACACACCGCGAGAGTCGGTCACTGTCAACACATATTCATTCTCGCCAGGCAATATTTCGACAGGAGCGAAGTAGTTGCCACTCGGGTCAATTACGTCAACAATCTGTCCGTTGATCGTGATGGTATCGATCGGAAACTCGGGATCACCGGGTACGGCACGGCCACTGAAGATGATCGTTTCTCCGGCGTCATAGCTGGTACCGCTGTCGGGGCCGCCAATCGTGGTGGTCGGTGGCGGCGGCGTCCATTCAACACTCGTACTCGTCGCGTGATTCCCGACGCTCGCCGTGATGGTGTCGAGCCCCAACTGGTCACCGAGGTAGCTGAACCGAGCGACTCCATCGGCGCCAGAGACAACGCGCCCATAGGTTGGATTTGCACCGTTGACGACAAAGTCCACCGGAACACCAGGCAACGCTTCACCGATCAAGTCGATCAAGCTGACTTCCACCTCATAGGCGCTTCCGAGATAGGCGACACCACTGGAGGGAATGAAGTCGATGTCGCCAACGACTCCCGTTGGCGCGAGCGAGGTTCCGGCTTGGAAGGCGTATCCATAATTCGCGGCGAAGCCATAGACGTTCACACCGATGGGCCGACTACTGATCAGATGATGCAATCCTTCAGAAACGGGAATCTGTGCCGCGACAAAGCCGCTGGTGCCGACGGGTGCGAAGGCAGCCGAGTCGATCGCGACCCCGTTTCGCAAAATGGAGCCGATTGCGTCCGCAGGTGCGACGACATGGATGAAGTGATCCGTATAGCCGCTCGGTACCGCGAAGGTGTAGCTGTCCAGATGCTGGGACACGGGAGTGATCAGCATCATCGAGGGTGAGGATGACGACGTCCCGGCGGTGGGGTCGGCATCGGTGAACTGAGCCGTCAACACCGGGCGCGAGGTCGTGATGTGAGCCGCCGCGGTGAGTTGCACGTCATGAACTTGGCCCTCATCGATCGTCGCGACGTCGACGCCGTCGATGGCAATGACGGTACCGTCAGTAGCCGCCATGATTCGGAGTGTGTCGCCGTTGGTCCCGGCGGTAGGCGTCGCAACAAACTCAGTGCCCCAGGTTTCCACGGGGGTGAGCTGAGCAAACGCTGCGTCGGACTGACTGGTGTCAGGGTCAACTTTCGCGTCACGGTGACCGGAGTAAACAGCGACCGGTTTATCGGAAAGGATCCGCGATCCGGACACATCTCGGTCACCACCTTGAAGATCAACGAGCTGGTAGACTTCGCCGCGATCCAAAACCAAATTGATCGGGAACTGCGAAACGTTTGCTCCGAGTCGGCGAGAGGGAACCACCGTTACACGTGTGTCGTCTTCGGTCGCGGTGATCGCGATGAGTCCCCCCGCGTCCCCCGGCAACGTCATTGCACGATAGTCGGTGCCAAGCGTCTCGGTCGGGATCGCGACCTCAACATGCGCCGATTGTCCGCTATGCGTGCTAACGGCGTAGACCGCGATGTCATCGGAAGCGGTGACGTGCACACCACGGGCCTGAGTGGATTCGCTCGCCGTCGATACAAACGCGTTCGAGTTTGACAGGTTGACTTCGGCGATGCCGTCGACGGGAATTGTGAAGGCAACACTGCCACCGGTCGCGAACTGGACGGTGCCCGTTGTGTCCTCCTTGCCAGTCACCAACAACTTGTAGGCGTTGGCCGACCATGTATTGGTGAGCGCCCCGGGGAAAGCAACCCAGTAGTCTCGACCAATATGGTCCGGCAGCGTGAGGTCAGAGTCGTTGTCGATGACGGTAGCGACCGCGCCGGGAGTGTAACGAGTGCCGCCGTTTACCGAAGTGATTGAAACGGAGAAACGTTCGTAGAACTCTGGATTCAGATCACCAATCACGGGAACAGCAACGGTCTTCGATGCCTCAAACGGGGCGAATTCCAGCGTGCCTGACTGACTGACGAAGTCTTCACCGGCCACCGCTTCCAAGCCGGTGACTTGGTACCCAACCTCGACCGAGCGGTCGGTGACCTTGTCGAGAGTGATGGTGAAGACTGCGTCGCTGGTTCCTTCATCACCCTCGACCAAACGCAGACCATCGACCAACGGGTACGGCCCGTTCATCTTCAACCCGAGGGAAGCGTAATTCGGGTTGGACTCGTAGTTGATGTGGTAAACGTCATTGTTGATCGCGAAAGGCGCCCCTTGCGGCAAATCCTCCATTGAACCTGTGATCGGTGCGTTGGTGCGTGCCGAAACGAAGACGAGTTGCTCACCAAAGATGGCTTCCCGTTCGACCGTAGGGAAGAACTCTGGCGGTAGCGGATCGGGCGCGGGTAACGGGTCTTCGCCTTCTTCGACGGGAGGTGGCTCGGGGATCGGATAGTAAGCCGTGGTCGTACTGTCACTGGGAACCTGGAGCGATCCGCCTTCGACATCGATACGTGAATAGGTGGTGATGACCGGATGATCAAGATCGACACCAATTCGTTGCGTATCGGCCTGATAATCCGTGATCGTCACCGTCTCGTGCACATCGAATTGCACGGCACCGTGAATGCCGAAGACAGGTGCTTCGGTGGTCGACTTATTGACGCGATTATCGAAGATGGTGTGATTATCGAGGACGTGCAGATGGCCGCCGCTGCCGACTTCGAAACGTGCGGCTTCGACGGGCGTTGTACCGAAAATGTCGGGGACGCCCATACTGATGTTTCCGTCTTGCCAAATCGTCTGCCCCGCAAGACTCACCGTGCGACCTTGGCCAACTGACTTAGTGGCGGATCCGTGGATCTCGGTCGTCGAACTCGATCCGAGGATGGTGGTTCCCGTTCCGTGGAATCCACCACCGGTCCAATCGAGGGATCGCGTGATCGTTGCGGTGCCAACGCCCCCGATCTTGCCAGCACGCAGCACCGCCTCTTCGATGGTTGAGTCCGCGTCGAGCACCAGAGAACCACCCTCCACAGTAACCAGTGGTGCCGTGAAGCTCGTATTTGCGTCGAGCAACCCGCCCGTCACTTTCACGTGATCCGAAGAGGTGATCGGCCCTTCGGCACGCAATTGCCCACCGCTGACAAAAAGCAATCCGTCAGCATTGACTGCGCCACTTGTCTCCAACGTCGTCGTTCCACCAGAAACCTCGAATGTGGTACCACCCGCGACATCCACACGACCGCCGATCGAACTGTCCTGAGTAAGTTCGAGTATTCCCCAATCCACTTCGACATTACCCGCGCTCTGCAAACTAATGCCCAGTACCGACCGGCCGTCATCTCCTGTGCGGCGAAGGATGCCATTGTTGACCAGAGTCGGAACGCTTCCTCCACCGGTTCGCCCATCGAACATGGACAGGCCGCCGCGCATTTCGAGTTGTGCATCCATCCCAATGATCATTTGAGCCGGGGCGGATTCGCTCGACCCCAGAGCTTGTTTGCCGAAGTAGATTGCACCACTTTCCCAAAGTGCTTGACCTTCGAGGTGGAGCGTGCGGGCTTGGCCAAGATCTTTGCGTGCGGAGGTCTCGATTCGCAGGAACGCGTTTTCTGGAACCGTCATCGATCCGGCGTCCAGCATTTCACCACCGCTCCAGATGAAGCCTTGGCTCACGCTCAAGTCTCCGGTGCCACGAAGCGCGCCCTTGCGAAGCTCGACGCGAGCGATGTCGATGTCTGTGTTCGCATGGACCTGGCCTCCGAAGACACGCATTTGTGATGCGCTGAGCGTTCCATTGAGGTACGTGTCGCCAGCGAGCGTCAGCAGTTCTCCGCCGACGTCGATGTTGCCACTCGCGTTGACACGTCCTGCGGTGACAATGACTCGTCCCTCACCGGTGACGCTGCTGGTATCGGTTAGATCCATCACACCGCCCGCAAACAGAATCGCGTCGCTGGCTTTCTCGACACTGATCGTGTTGCTGATCGTCCCACCTTTGGCAAAGGCGAGGCTTCCCGATTGATCTTCGATGACGCCGTCACTCGTGGTGACTGCGTAGATGACGGACGTGTCGATACCCGCCGATTTCCGGACGACGCCTTGGTTGATCAACTCCGGCGGCAGACCATAGTACTGGCCTCGGCGGTTGTACGTTCGGTAGTCGAGGAGGTCAAAGTCACCTTGAATGTCGAGGACACCCGTTTCGGACACGACGACTTTGGCGGAAGGTTGGTCATGGAAGAACGTCCAGCGGTAACCAAGGTTCAAAGATCCGTCTTGCCAGTTGCCCGTCCCGTCAATGGTGAGCGTGCGTTGCTGGGCGAGGTGCTTGGCTTCGGAACCGAGCAAGTTCATGGTGGCTTCGGAACCGACATTGATAGCGCCGACACCTTCGTAGAACCCGGCTCGATACCAATCCAGTCGTTCCAGGACATTTACCGTTCCGTCTCCGGTCACTTTGCCGCCCGACAGCTCGATGGTGGACATGCCGACGGTCCCTTGGACGGCCATGTTTCCGCCAGTAACCAGGAGTCGCCCACCACCGTCCATGGTCGCCCCACTGACGAGAGTGTTCGTACCTGTAAGCGAGTGGAAAGTGCCACCCGTTTGAGTTGTCACTAGACCATCGAGACGACTGCTCCCTCGCGGTTGGAGCACACCACCTGTAATTTCGAGTGTGTTGTCTGTCGAAAGATAGGCCTCGATGATGGCCGTACCGGCAGAGGACTTAATCAGTCGTCCATGATTGACGATTTGCGAGACTGGAGTCCCACCGAAACGGGCTTCATCCACGAACACATCATTCGTAATGTCGAGCGTGCCCTCGGGATCAATTTGGAGTAACGCCCCCGGATGGGTGCTTCTTTCGCTGCTGGTAAACCCGTCCGATCGCCCCATCTGAAGCGTCCCCGATTCCCAGGTTCCCGTCCCCTTCAAAACGACGGCGTCGGCTTGACCGATATATTTTGTGGACGAGCCGTGAACTCGCATTGTCGCGGTCGTATCCACCACCGCGCGTCCAATCCCAATGCCATAGAACCCGCCGCCACTCCAATCGAGCGAATTGGTAATCAGAAGGTCACCGTTGGTCCGAGTCTGCCCGCCGGTCTGAATAAGGCTGCCGAGCGGCGACATCGTCTCGCGAGCAGTGAAGATTCCCTGTTGCACAAAGACCGTGGGCTCGGATGTGTATGTGCCATACGAATCAAAGTGCCCACTGTTGACCAGGATTCGGCCTGCGCCCGCGACATTGCCGGTGGAGTCCAAGGTAGTCGTGCCACCCAACGCTTGGAGCGTTCCGCCGGAATCCACCTGCGTGAGCCCTCGCAAATAGCCCCCGCTCGAAAGTCGAAGCGTACCGGACTGAGCATGAACTGTTCCGGTAGACGTATTCTCCAGATACGACTCCGAAGTCGCTGTGGTGCCTGACGACTTCACCAAGACACCGTGATTTACCACGCGCGAAAGCGGACTGTTGCTGATGCGAACATCATCGATGTACAAGTCCGATTCGATATCAAGCGTTCCAGCCGCATCGACTTGCAGTGTTGCAGCGGACAACGCCCTAGCGTTGGTCGTTGAGAAGCCCGTCCAGTTTCCCATGTAGAGGCGTCCGGTGCCCTCCCAAGTCCCCGTACCACGAATGACGACGGCATCTCCCTGGCCGATTGTCTTGTGGGAATTGCCGCGCGCATGGAATGTGGCGTCTTCTTCAACAACAGCGCGCCCCGAACCCACACCGTAGAAACCGCCGGCCGTCCAATCGAGCGACGATGTGATCGACAAGTCTCCGTTGGTTCGGAACTCACCCCCATAAACCCGAAGCGCACCGACGGGGGACATCGATGTTTGGTGAGTGAACACCCCATTGTCCAGTTGAACGATCGTTTCAGGAGCGAACGTACCGAAACTGTTGAAGTGTCCGCCGTTCGTGTGAACGCGGCCGGCACCGTCGATAGTCGCCGCGGTAGCGAACGTCGCCGTGCCGCCGGTTTCGAGCAACGTCGCACCAGACTCGACTTGCGTCGCTCCTTGCAAATGACCACCCGAACGCATCTGAAGCGTCCCGTCTGCAACATCCAGGTCACCCATCGTGTCGAGATACGACTCAACAATCACGGTGCCCGTTGAAGACTTGGTCAACTGACCGTGGTTGATGACCCTTGAGATCGGGCTGCCACTGATCCGAATGTCATCGATGTACACATCGGACAGGATGTCGAGTGTGCCCGTGCTGTCGATTTGCAACACCGCTGCCGGAAGATTTCGTGCATCGGTGCTCGAAAAGCCAGTCCAACTTCCCATGTAAAGACGACCGGCACCACTCAAGGTGCCGGTACCACGAATCACAACGGCATCACCCTGGCCAATGTATCTGGAGCTGTTTCCGTGCGATTGGAATGTGGCTCCCTCTTCCACGATGGCTCGGCCCGAACCGACACCGTAGAAACCGCCGGCCGTCCAATCGAGGGACGATGTGATCGACAAGTCACCGTTGGTGCGGAACTCGCCCCCATAAACCCGAAGAATCCCAACGGGTGACATCGACGTTTGGTGAGTGAACACCCCATTGTCTAGTTGGACGATCGTTTCAGGAGCAAAAGTACCGAAACTGTTGAAGTGTCCGCCGCTGGTGACGACACGGCCAGCACCATCGATGGTCCCCAACGAATCAAGCGTGGCAGTGCCACCATTTTCGAGGAGCGTCGCACCAGATTGCACGTGTGTCGCACCACGCAAATGAGCGCCCGAAATAAGCTGAAGCGTTCCCGCAGTGATATTGAGGTCTCCCGTCGTGTCGAGATAGGCCTCTACCCCAACGGTTCCGGTCGAAGACTTGGTCAACTGACCGTAGTTGTGGAACCGTGAAAGCGGGCTACCGCTCACACGTTGATCGTCCACGTAGACGTTGGACCGGATGTCGAGTGTGCCCGTGCTGTCGATCTGGAACACCGCGCTTCCTAAGTTGCGCGCATCCGTGACGCTGAACCCCGTCCAAGTCCCGAGAATCAGCCGACCAGTGCCTTCCCAAGTTCCCGTACCCCGAATGACGACCGCGTCGCCCTGTCCGATAATCTTATGAGAGTTACCGTGCGCGCTAAATGTCGCGTCTTCTTCGACGATGGCTCGCCCGGTTCCAACTCCATAGAACCCACCACTTGTCCAATCGAGGGAATTCGTGATGGAAAGGTCACCGTAGGTTCGGAACTCACCGCCGTACACTCTGAGAGAACCAACAGGCGACATCCCGGCTTGCTGACTGAACACCCCGCTGTCCAGCTGAACCACGGTTTCAGGTGCGAAGCTGCCGTAGCTGTTAAAGTGTCCGCCACTTGTTAGGGCTCGACCCGCGCCATCGATCGTACCGCTCGCTGCAAGCGTCGTAGTTCCGTTCATCTGACGTAGAGTCGCGCCGGCTTGCACGTTTGTGTCGCCCCGGAGTTGAGCGCCCGAAAGCAACTGGAACGTTCCCTGGGCAATGCCGAAGTCGCCCGTGTTGTCGAGATACGACTCAAGGCTGACAGTGCCTGTTGAGGACTTGGTCAGCTGCCCATCGTTTACCAAACGTGAAATTGGGGAGCCGCTCAAACGCTGGTCGTCGACATAAAGATCGGACGCAATGTCCAACGAGCCTGTGGCAGCAACCTCAAGCGTCGCCCCCGGCAAGTTTCGAGCTTGGGTTGTGCTATAGCTTGACCAGTCGCCTGTGTAGAGCCTGCCGGTTCCCGCCCACGTTCCGGTTCCAGCAATCGCGACCTTATCGCCCTGACCGATCAACTTGGCTCCACTACCAGAGACGTTCAGTGTGGCG
The DNA here is from genome assembly GCA_039821165.1 of Planctomycetota bacterium. Taxonomy (GTDB): domain Bacteria; phylum Planctomycetota; class Planctomycetia; order Pirellulales; family Pirellulaceae; genus Stieleria. The sequence continues at coordinate 11,225 of JBCBOT010000274.1, forward strand.
TTGGAACCAATGACAAGTGTCGAGGTTCCTAACCCATACACACCGCCGGCCGT
>JBCBOT010000275.1:0-11169 GCA_039821165.1 Planctomycetota bacterium
GCCCCATCTACGACGCCGAAGGAAGGCTGCTCGGCATCGTCGGCCGTGCCTCGTTCGAGAAACGCGGGCGGGTCAATGTCGGCGTCGGTTATGCGATTTCGATCAACCAGGCCAAGAACTTTCTGGGCTACCTTCGCAGCGGCCGGATTGTCGATCACGCGACACTGGGGGCGTCAGTCACCACGGACCCTGATGGCGTCCCCGTCGTCAGCAACATCCTCGAATCCAGCGATGCCTATCGTCGGGGACTGCGTTACGACGCAGAGATACTGGAGATAGACGGCCGTGTCGTGAAGAACGCGAATGATGTTCAGAACGTCCTCGCGACGCTTCCCAAAAACTGGCGTGTCGAAATCGCATTTCGGCTCGACGGCGAGACAAAACGTGTGCCGGTTCGTTTGATGGGCGTGCATCGCCAAGACGAATTGCTCAGCAAAATGTCGTCCGCATTGCCACCTCCGCCACCTGTCCCGGACAAACCCGAGGAGGAGGATGAAAAAGAAGGTGAGGAAGGAGACAAACCAAAACCTGAGTCGCAGCCGCAGCCCCGTCAGTCCGGCACGAAGATTCCCGAGGCGGCCTCGAAGTTGATCGTCGATCGGCGCGGCTACGCAAACTATCACTTCAATCTTCTTGAACAACAACGCATTATCGAGTCGTTGCGTGGACAGTTCCCTGCGGAAGAGGACACCGAACATCAACGCTGGGTGATCACGGGTAAGAACGATGCCGGCGAGGAAGTCAAACTCACGGTTGCCGATAACGAATACGGTCTGATCTCCGGTGCAACGGCGATGGAGGCCAAATCCCGCGCCGAGCTTTATGACGGCATCGAAGCGGCATCGATTGCCGGATTGCTTCCGGCGTTGGACGCGTGGCGAACCATGATCAATGTCGGGCCGGAACGGTTCGGCGAATCCTACTACTACGGAACGATGCCGTTAGCCGGTGAGCGGCCACTCCGCGACTGCATGGTGGGCGTCTTCGGTGAACTCGAAGTGCGTTGGTTGACGCACCCCGAAACCGGGCATGTGGAATGCATCGAAGTCTTTGCGGACCCGGACAACGATCCCGCCGAGTTGTGGATCGAACGCGAGGGCGACAAGGTGACGTCGCTCGATTTGCGTTACGGAACGCTCAGCTTGCTGAAAGTTGCCGTCGAGGACTGGAAGCGGGAGGCGTCGGAATGAATAGACGTCGAATGACTCGCGCCCTCGTAGGCCTTCTTCTAATTTGTGTCGCTGCGCCGGTCGGTTTGGCTCAACCGCCCATCTCCAGGGACGTCCGTGAGGTCCAGCGTCGCGTCACAAAAGTCTATGGGGCCGGCGGTATCCGGGGACTTGAGGCTTACCAGAGCGGTTTTCTGGTTTCACCCGAAGGTCACATTGCCACCGCATGGAGTTACGTGCTCGATGTCGAGCCCATCGTGGTGCTTGATGATGGTCGTCGCTTCCAATCCGAGATCGTCGGTATCGAACCGACGCTCGGCGTTGCCGTCTTGAAGATCGACGCTTCGGAGTTGCCTTACTTCAAACTGGACGAAGACGTCGATGTGCGTTGGGGGGACCCGATCGTTGCCGTGAGCAATCTTTTCAGCATTGCTGCGGGTGACGAACCGGCCAGTGTGATGCAAGGCAGCGTGGCAGCCGTCACCAGTTTGGATGCGCGACGCGGCACTTTCAAAACACCCTACCGCGGCAAAGTTCTAGTATTGGATCTGATCGCGAATAACCCGGGGGCAGCCGGTGGCGCCGTGACCGACGCCGAAGGCAACTTGGTCGGAATGCTTGGTAAAGAACTGCGAGACGGTTCCACCGGCGTCTGGCTCAACTACGCGTTGCCGATTGCCGCACTCAAGACCACGATCGGAGACATCGTCGCGGGCCGAACCACGACCGTCCCGAAGCAGGAAGTCACCGAACTGAAACGTGAACAGGCACATAGCCTTTCGACATTGGGACTGATTCTTGTCCCCAACGTGCTCGAAAAAACTCCCGTGTACGTGGATGCGGTGAAACCCAAAAGCCCGGCGGCAAAAGCCCAGTTGAGAGCGGACGACTTGATCCTTCTCGTTGACGGTCAACGTGTCGCGGACCAACGTGGATTGCTTGAGTTGTTGCGACGAATCGATCGACGCGACGCCGTTTCATTCACCATCCAGCGGGACACGGAAGTTCTCCCCGTACGCTTAGAGCCGTAGGGCAAATGCAACCCAATTCAAAATCCCACCGATGGATTCTCGCGCTCGTCGGAGTCCTTGTCTTCGGCGTTTGTTGGTCCTCGGATCGGTTGTCCGCGCAAAGCACTTCCGCCCAGTTTCGAAACAAGATGGCCAAGGCCGTCCGCGCGGCTGCGGAGCGCGTTTTGCCATCGATCGTGACCGTCGAAGTCATCGGCGTTGCCGAAGTCGGCGGTGAAAATCAAAGCGAAGTCTCGCAGGACGCGCCGTCTTGCGGCTTGGTGATTGATGAAAACCATGTGTTGGCGGCCGACATTGTCGTGCGACGACCCTCCGCGAGCATTCTCGTCGTCTTGCCCGATCAGAACCGTTTGGCGGCAACCGTTGTTGCACGGGACCACCACCGTGGTGTTGTGCTGTTGAAAGTGAAGGGAGGTTCTGCGGCGGCGAAGCTCACGCCGATCGATCTCCCCGAAAGTGTTGAAGCCTCGATTGGATCGACCGTCGTTGCCGTCGGACGCTACGGTTTTGACGCTTCACCGATCATCAGCAACGGGATACTCAGCGCGACCGAGCGTTTGGAGGGCACTATGCTGCAGTGTGATGCCCGTGTTTCGCCGTCGTTCTACGGCGGTGCTTTGGTCGATCTCTACGGAAACCCCATTGGGTTGCTCGTGCCCGCCGTCGCCGAAGGCGGTGCACCGGACGAGACCAGTTGGTACGACTCGGGGATTGCCTTCGCCGTTCCCACACCGGTGATCGCGCGGAAATTGGAACGTCTCTTTGCCGGCGAGGATATCAAGAAAGGCTTGATCGGCATCGTGCCCAAGTCGACCGATCCCTACGCGGAGAATACAGAGCTGGCGGCGGTGCGTGCGCGGTCTCCCGCAGAGAAAGCCGGACTTCAGCCTGGTGATGTGGTGCACAGTGTTGCCGACACGCCCGTCCGTATGTTCGGCCAGATCCGTCAGACGCTCGGCTCATACGATGCAGGTGAAACCATCTCGGTGAAAGTCCGCCGCGGTGACGAGCCTCTCGAGTTTTCGATCAAACTAGCAGAGACCATTCCGCCGCTTCGCCCACAACGTTTGGGCGTGTGGTTGGACGAGCAGACAACCGGTGAGGGCGACGGGAAAACAACGACCGTGATCGTTCGCGAGGTCGTTCCGGGTACGGCTGCCGCAACCGTTTTGGAATCGGGCGATGAGATTCTCACGTTCGACGGTGCCGACGTCTCCGATGCCGCCTCTCTTCGTCGAATGCTCATGGCCGCCGTGCCGGATGAAGCAGTGTCGCTTCGAGTCGCCCGCGACGGGAATGAGATGGACCTGACCGCAGAATTGACTTCGTTGGCGGGCGCGGCACTCGATGAAACCATCGAAGGTTGGTCGGCCAATGTCCCCGAGAAGCCATGGACGGTCGAAGAACTCCGATTGCCAGATGCTTCGAACTCCGCCGCGATCCTGGCCCCAGCAAGCGATGAGGCTCAGTCGGATAGCGGCTTGGGAATGTTGGTCTTGGTCCTTTCGCCCGATGCCCGTGATCCGAAGAAGGAACTCGACAAATATCGAGACGTCGCCTTGCGCAGCGGTGTGGTGGTCGTCGCCGTCGCGAGTGAAGACGAAAAACGGTGGAAGCCCGCGGAGGTGGATGTGGTTTCACGCACCGCCAAGACGGCACTCCAACGCGTCACGGTGGATCCAAGTGGTGTCGCACTCGCATCGGTGGGAGCCGTCGATGGCGTTGATGCCTCGGCCGCCGATTCGATGGTGATCGCAATCGCCCTCTCAGACCGTAAGGTGTTTTCGGGTATCGCCGTGTCGGGCGATGCTCGTCCTCCCGCCGTGCGGCTTCGTCAAAACGAGCCTGACGCGGCGCTTCAAATCTTGGTCCCAATCGAATCGCTTGATGACGGACCGACCTGGCTCGCGCCACTTGCCGGAGCAGGCTATCCGATCATCCTCGGCGGAAAGAACACGGCCGAGGACTTGCTTCGTTGGACACGGTTGCTCCAAACGATGTAGCCGAATCCGGGTGACTCGATGCGAACACCCTTGTGGAGCACGCCTGTCAAACGGGTTTCCTGATTCGATTACAATACGGCCGCAAAATCTCTCTCCCCCCAAAGACTCCCCGCCATGATTCGACGCTCTTTCCTTTCTCTCTTTGCGCTGCTGGTTCTGTCGTCTTACGTTTCAGCCGCCAAACCAGGCACGTTGTCCTTTCCAGCCAAGGGTGAGTCGCAGGGCAAGATTGTTCTTGTTGCCGGCGATGAGGAGTATCGAAGCGAAGAATCAATGCCGATGTTGGCTAAGATTCTGAGCGTGCACCATCGTTTTGATTGCGTCGTGTTGTTCGCGATGTCGGCCGATGGGTCCTATATCGATCCCAACAACCAAGAGGGCATCACCGGGTTCGAAAACCTGGATGACGCCGATCTGATGATCATCGGAACTCGTTTCCGTAAACCATCAGCCGGTCAGGCAAAGCATATCACCGCGTTTCTCGATGAGGGCAAACCGGTCATCGGCGTCCGAACGTCGACTCACGCTTTTCGCGGTGACCTCAAGTTTGGAAACATGGAATACGGCAAGTTCGGTATTCGTATCCTCGGGGAGACCTGGGTCAGCCACCACGGCAAGCACAAGAAGGAAGGGGCGCGCGGTGTCGTGGAGAAAGAAAACGAAGGTCACCCGATTTTGAACTCGGTTGCGGATATCTTCGCTCCCAGCGATGTCTATGGCGTGACGCACCTCACCGATGACGACATGGTTTTGATGCGAGCGGCGGTGACCGAAACGCTCGACCCCAAGTCGAAGAATGTCGAAGGAGGGAAGAACGATCCGATGCAGGCGTTTGTTTGGCTGCATCCCTACGAGTCTCCGGGCGGTAAGAGCGGTCTGTCGGTTTGCACAACGGCCGGCGCATCGGTCGACTTTGTGAGCGAGGATCTTCGGCGCCTGGTGGTCAACGCAACCTACTACCTGCTCGACAAATCGGTACCGGAAAAGGCAAACGTTCAGTTCGTCGATCCGTTCTACCCGTCATTCTTCGGCTTCATCCGTGACAAGGGCCATTTCAAAGAGCTCAACCTGCAACCTGAAGACTTTGCACTCGGCAAGGCTCCGCACGTACCGGACCCGAAAGGCAGCCCGGAGTGGAATTTTCGCGACACTCCGTAAAGAGTCATTGGGCCAGGTGCCCCTCGCAATGAGCGGTAATTCGTTACGATAGAAATCGTTGCGATACCCTTGAACCGATGTCGGGTTTCATACGTGACCCTTCGTCCCTCTCTCATTGCGAGAACGTACATGCGCACGACTCTTACGGCGTCGTTGTTGGTTCTACTTACCGCTCCCGCCGCACTGGCGGACAATTGGGGGCACTGGCGGGGCCCCACCGGCAACGGGACTGCCGTCGGCGCCACGCCGCCGACGACTTGGAGTGCCACCGAGAATGTGAAATGGAAGGTGCCGATTCCGGGGCGTGGATCGGGGTCGCCTGTTATTTGGGACGACAAGGTCTTTGTCGTCACGGCGGTTCCTAACGGCTCATCGAGTGCCTCGGCCGATCCGACGCAGCTGCAACAACCTCGGCAACGAGGCGGTCGTGGGGGACGGGATCGTGGCAGACGCGGGCAGTCTACCCCGCTCCGCAACCTCGATTTTCAACTGCTGTGTTTGAATCGTGCCGACGGCTCATTGCTTTGGAAGCAGAGCTGTGTCACGGCAACGCCGCACCAAGGCACGCATTCGACCAACGGTTTCGCGTCGGCATCGCCCTGCACCGATGGCGAACACGTCTACGCCCACTTTGGTTCGCGAGGCCTGTACTGTTTCACGATGGACGGCAATCCGGTTTGGAAGCGTACCGATTTTGGAAAAATGAACACCCGCGCCAGCTTCGGCGAAGGCAGTTCTCCAACCATCGAAGGTGACATGATCCTGGTCCCATGGGATCACGAAGGCCCCTCGTCTCTTTTCGCGTTGAACAAGATGACCGGCGCCACCATCTGGAAGACCGACCGCGAAGAGCCGACGTGCTGGGCGACCCCGCTGGTCGTCGAAAACGATGGCAAGAAGCAAGTCATCATGAATGGGCAAGTCTCGGCGCGAGCTTACGACCTCGAGTCCGGAGAAGAACTTTGGAAGTGCCGTGGCCAGACCGCGCGTCCCGTCGCCACACCGGTTGCTGCGGACGGATTGGTTTTCATCGGCAGCGGCTACCAGGGTTCGTTCCTCGGCGCCTTCAAGCTTGATGGCAGTGGCAATATTGAATCGTCGAAGAACGTGGCGTGGACGGTGAATCGAGATACGCCGGACATTGCTTCACCACTGCTCTCCGGCGGTCGGCTTTATTATCACAAGGCGAAGACCGGAATCCTGACGTGCCTCGATGCCGCCACCGGCAAACCTCACTATTCCGCGAGCCGCGTTCCCGACATTCGAAGCACTTACGCGTCACCGGTTGCCGCGGGTGGTTACGTCTTTTTGACGGGACGAAGTGGGACGACGGTTGTGATCAAAGATGCCAACGAGTTGCAAGTTGTCGCGAGCAATTCGGTCGGCGAAGGCGTCGATGCGACCCCGGCTCCCGTCGAAGATCAACTCTTCATTCGTGGGGAAAAGCACCTCTTCTGTATCTCCGCAAACTGAGCCACCTTCTCAAAAGCCGTCTCGAGGCCATCCCATGCATCGTCGTCACTGGATCGTTCTGTCTCTGTTTGTGTTTGCCTCGCTCGGCGTAGTCGCCATGTCGCAGCCTCCGGGCGGTCGAGGCCAGCGACCCGGCGGACCACGAGGCCAACGTGGACCTCGCGGCGGTGGCGAAGCGTCACTCGCACAACCGTACCGTGGAATTGTGTCAGGCGGTAAGCTCGAGAAGGGGCTCTTCAAAATCGAGTCGACCGGCGTGACCACGCAGCCTGTCATCGATGCCGCCAAGCAGTTTTTGTCCGCGCTCAGCGAAGAACAGAAGCAGCGAACGACGTATGCAGTCGACGATATCGAGTGGCGGTCCTGGGACAACCGTCACTTCTACAAACGGCGTGGCGTTGGGTTCGATGAGATGGATGAACGCCAGCGCAAACTCGCGTTCGGTTTGATGGAGGCGAGCCTGAGTGCGAAAGGACTCAAGCTCTCCCAAGACATCATGAAGCTCAATGGAACGCTTGCGGAGCTGGCGAACAATTTCGACGAGTATGGTGAATGGCTGTATTGGATCACGATCATGGGTGAGCCTTCTGCAACCGAGCCGTGGGGCTGGCAGATTGATGGCCATCACCTGATCGTCAATTACTTCGTGCTCGGTGACCAGGTCGTCATGTCACCGGTCTTTGTCGGCAGCGAGCCCGTTCACGCAACGAGCGGAAAATTCAAAGGCACGATCGTGATGCAAAGCGAGCAAGCCGCAGGGCTCAAACTGATCCAGTCTTTGAACGCCGAACAGCAAAAGGCTGCGATCGTTTCGAGCGTCAAGGATGGAAACAATGCCGTCGGGCAAGCGTATCGTGACAATATCGATTTGGAGTACGCGGGGATTCCTGCGTCGAAGCTCGACAAATCGCAGCAAGCATTGTTGCTCGATGTCGTTCGCGAATTCGTCGGCAACATGGACGACGGCCACGCGACGGTCAAAATGAAGGAGGTCGAAGAACACCTGGATCGCACGTATTTTGCCTGGGTCGGCGAAACCGACGATGACAGCGTCTTTTATTACCGTGTCCACAGTCCCGTGGTGCTGGTTGAATTTGACCACCAGCGTCGCGTCGCCCCGTTTCGTTCACGCGAACCCACCCAGGATCACATCCACGCCGTGCTTCGAACTCCCAATGGGAACGACTACGGCAAAGATCTCCTACGGCAGCACATCGAGTCACACCATCAATAAGCCTCACGGGATTTTGAATCCGGTGCGGACGCGGTGCTTGGGCCTTTCCCGTAAAAGACTTACGGCGATCGGGCTTCGCCTCGCCAGGGAAGCCACCGCAATCGGTTGTCGCCCGGCGTTCACAATGTGGGAGTCCTGTTTGACCGTCGAGTCGTAAGACAGTCAGAGTGCAATATTCGCTCAAGCAGATCACAACCAATCTGCTTCGGTGTCCAGCACCTGTGCCTCAGAATTAGGCTCATGCGAGCGTTCGGATTGTCCAACTTCATTCAATCCTACGGGTTTCCAACTCGCATCGGTCTTTAGATTCGGAGGCGAGCTGTTAGCACCGTTGTACCTCGTGGGGATATACGTGTCGTACTCCGCGTAGCGCGAAGCGTCTAGCATGAACCTGCCACTCCGCTAGTGGCACTATGCCCGCTTTGGCGTTAGAAACCACTCAATAGAATGGAGTCTTCCGTCGATCCGAGCGGGATCGGCAGCTATGAGATAGATACCAGGTGTGAGCATGAGTTACCGTGAAGCTATCGAGAAACAAAAGTTTTTTGGGCAGTTCGACAAGCTGGCTGACTTTGAAGAAATCACCAAGGCGGAAGTCCAGCAATTGAAGGGGCTGGTGCTTGATGTCGCGGATGTGGTCGAGCCATTCATGGACCGCATTCAACTAACGTTTAAGCAGTACACAAAGCACGATCTGAATCACCTGCTTAACATTGCTGACCACATCCGCGACTTCCTTCCTCGCCAGAAGAAGAAAAAGACGGCGATCCAGCTCAACGCTGTCGAGCTTGCTTATCTCTGGCTGGCGATTCTGCTCCACGACGTTGGCATGTTTGTGTGCGAAGCAGGGGAGAAGCAGGGGAGAAGCAGGAGATCCTCGACTCAGAGGAGTACGCATCGCACTGCCGTCATCATCTAGGTCGCCTTGATGCGGCTGACGACGCTGAGAAAGTTGGAAAGACCGTCAAAGCACAGGCAATTCGCGACGCGGTCTTTGCCGAGTTCATCCGGCAGCGCCACGCCGAACGAGTGCATGCTTTCATCGCCAAGCAACTCTCGGACAAGCTGCGTTTTCGCGAGACTGATCTGGCCAAAGACATAGGCCTTCTTTGCGAGAGCCATAATTGGGGTGTTCACCAATCGAGGGATTCACACAAGCCGGATCAATGCGTCCTGCATATGAAGACTGCGGATCTTTTGGGCAAGACTCGAGTCAACCACAGCTACCTTGCATGCTGCCTGCGACTCGGTGACATCCTCGATTTCGATCGTACCCGCACGCCACTGTCCGCGTTCCACTCGATTCACTTCACCGAGTCCATTTCCGTCGATGAATGGAACAAGCATCTCAGCATCAGAGGCGTCTCGGTATCTGATCAGCGGGTCGAGTACATCGCAGATTGTGAAACGCCTGCAGACTACGTTGCGGTGCACCATTTCCTCGATTGGGTCGATCGCGAGTTGCAGGACGCGACCCGACGCGTTCGGGAGTTCCCACAGGAATTGGCGGATCGTTATCAGCTCAAGGTGGCACCGGTTGTCGATCGTTTTCAGGTCAAGATGGCCGATCCTCGGTATATCGCGGGCGCGTTCCGGTTTCAGTTGGACTACGAGCAGATCATGAAGCTCTTGATGGACAAGAGCCTCTATCCCGACGAGACGATGTTCCTTCGCGAACTCCTTCAAAACGCACTCGACGCCTGCCGCTACCAGCAGGCTCGGGCGAGCAAACGAGAAAGAGAAGGGAAGCCCGTCAACTACATCCCAAGGATCCAAGTGTGGGATGGCTCCGCATTGCCACGTGATCCCGACAACCCGGACGGGGGTCCGCGAATCGAATTTCGGGACAACGGCGTCGGGATGTCGCTCGATCAGGTGGAGAATTTCTTCATGCGAGTCGGCAAGAGCTACTACCGCTCCGCCGATTTCAGCGCGGAACGCGAACGTCTTGAGGAAATGGGCATTCACCTCGACGCCTGCTCGCGTTTCGGAATCGGGTTTCTCTCTTGCTTCCTCGGTGGTGACCGGATCGTGGTGGACACGTTTCAATATGGCGGTCGACCGCTCCGGATCACGATTGAAGGCCCGTCGAAGTATTTCGTGATCGAGCAACTGCCGGCGGTCGATCTGGCGGACTTTCCGGCGTTTAGTTCTCCCGACGATCCCGAAGACGACTCTCCGCCGAACTGTTCCGGCACGAATGTCACGGTTTATCTTCGGAAAGACTGGCGGCGGAATCCGTCAGATGAGGACGACTTGGTCTTCAAGACGCTCGATGCGTATGCAGTGAATCAGGAGTTTCCGATTCTTGTTTCCGAACCGGAGAAGGAACCACGGGAGATCGCCAGGGGAGGATGGGATAGTTGCATTCCAACGCCAACGCTCTCGGCTGGAGTCACGGATCGAGTAGCCCTTTCGAAAGAGAAGGCAGCCGTTTGGGCGGACAAACTAGTTGCTTCGGTCTTTGACTTCTCAGACTATCAACCGGCCCTTAGAGGTCGTGGCGCAATCTGGTTCTTGGCCAATCATGATGGCAATCCGGTAATCCGTTGTGGAGAGCTGCTCACCAAACGGGGAGCAATCAAACAGTCCCCGTTTGTGTCGGCTGTTCGGAAGGCCATTCATCATGAAGAAAAAGAGAGAGTAATGGCAGCGATGGAGCAATTGGCCTCCTCGCCTGATCGGCACTCGCAGATCTTCGAGCAACTGCAGAATCACCTAGCCCGGATATTTCGTCAGTGACTGGAATTGGTATTGGGACGTCGACACGCGGTCAGTAACCGTGATTGGCGTTGACGCAGACCGTCGGTGCGCAGTCCACCCCCTCCCCAAATGCCGAGGACCGACTTGGGGGTTCGAGGAGTGTATCGATGGGTTCGGTTAGCTTGTATTACAGAGTCGCTCCATCGCCCGGTCGAACATCGATTGAAACGGATAACTACTCGCAAAGTGGAAGACGACTCGGCGAGCGGTCAAACGCACGCGAGCGGCAGTCTTGATTAAGCGAAGGCGAATCGTATCGGCACGAGTGTTCGACCACTCGGTTCCAGCCAGCGCCAATTGTCTTATTCCATCAAGAAGCACGTAGGCGAATGTCGACA
>JBCBOT010000276.1:0-11166 GCA_039821165.1 Planctomycetota bacterium
ACCGACAGGACTTCGCGATTCACCTCACGCAAAAGCCTCGCCAACGATTCGCTGAGATCACTGCAACCGAGCAAAAGGATCGAATTCGACGACCGCACCTGCTTTTCCTCGATCGCTTCCGTCCGGGCAAGGTGGGGGTCGCTCAATCCCGCCTGGGCCAGCTGTTCATGAAATTGCTTCAGCAACCGAGTCAACAACTCCCAACGCCGACGCTCACTTTCGGTCTCTGTTACTTCGACGACGTTTGCAAACGAGAGGCACTCGGCAGCCAAGTCCGATTCCAGCCTGCGGAGGGTCGACGCGATCTCGATCCAAGCCCCGAGAGACTCCGATTCAGGCACGACAGGCAGAAGCGGTTCTAGGTCGGCAGGCACCTGCCGCTCTAGCACACGAACCCATGCCAACGTTTGCTCAAACTCGATGGCCAGCGGATTTCGAGGCTGATAGAGAGACTCCGCCAACTCGCCGACCGCCACGATCTTCGGCGAGACGAGTTCGAGCCCCGCAACACCACATGCTTGCCGAAGTGCGCCGCGAAAACCGAGCACCGATTGAGCCGACGGAAGCACGCACGTCCAGGTCGACAAATCGAGCTGATCGCCCCGTAACGGGTCATCCCCCCAAAATCGGTCGACGAGGAACTTCGATGCGGCGTGCAGAAAAGGCTGGTCCCAGCCCACGAAGACACGTTCGCAGTAAAACAGATCGAAGAGTTGGTTTGCTGGCATTTCCGGCCGTGGATTCACGTAACGATGCGTCAATCTGTGATCATCGCATCCCCTCCTGACACGTTTGGTCCATCGTACCGATTGAAGCGGCCGACGCGAGTCTGGGTGCCGGAAAAACGTCTCGACCGGGCTAACCCGACGAGCTGTTTCCCCCGTCACAGGTGTGCGAGACATGAGAATCGTTAATGTCCTCCCGAATGGCATCCGATAGGTACATCATCGGACACGTGCGATCAGTCGCTCGCGGTTCGTCGGTGTGCCAAGGGGGGCGCACCGTCCCGATTTGAAACCGGACTCAGGGACGCGGCATGCGTGTAACCATTGCGAGTCGAAACGATCGACGCAGCAAAGAATGGAATCGAGTCGTTCAGCGAGCGCTCCTTTGCGCCCTGATCACCTCGACATCGGCGTCCAGTTTCGGCGATGAGTCCGCGAAGGGCCCCGTTCGAAGCAATCCGTACATCAAAACGGAAGCTGCGATCAAGCGTCCCACACCCGCCGTCCAGTTGGCATCGGGCACGGCAATCACGCTCAAACCGCGTTCGCGAACCGGGCTGATCAAGATCGGGGACGCCACTCAGGTCCCTCCGGTGCCGCAAACGGCCAAGGCTGCCAGTGCCCCGTCGACACCGGTTCCAAGCGGAGCCGCCCAAGCCCCGACCGCCGCTTTGCGAGAACTGATCGCTCCGCAGCCCGCGGCACCCAACGCGACCACGGACTCGCTGCCAATCATCCACTACGGCGGCACTGCTCCTCCGGCGGTGACTGAAGCGTTCGACCGAATGGAGCAGAACGCGTTCGACGCGCATCGGCAACGCGGCGTCGTGACGATTGACTCTACCAACACACCGATGAATCGAGCGGCGTCTGCTGCGGCCGAAAGCGCGGCGGTCCCGACAGCCGCGCCTCAAGTGGTTCGTCCCGAAAATCAAGCTGCCCCCGCCGAAGCCATTCGCACCGTTGCGGACAGTCGGGACGAGAAAGAGTTTGTCGAGGCGACACAGCCGATCTTCTTTTCTCTAACGGACGTGCAGCCCACAACGCCCGCTGAGGTTGAGGCCGTCGAGTCCGCGCTCGAGACAGCTGAGGACGTTACGAACTCCCCTCCCAGCGTTGCGGACACCACTCAGGATGAAACAAAAGTCGAAGGAGAGGTAACCGGGTCGTCGGCTTCATCGCCAGTCGACTTTCAGCTCCAGCACAGCACCGATGCCGAGACTATCGCGTCAAACGAGCCTGACAACGCCGCAGAAACGGTAGACGCAGACGCTTCGGAGGCTCCACTGGCTGTCGAACCCACGATGCCGAAGCAAGTGCCCGTCGGTGCACCTGTCGAGGCTCTCGTCCTGGAGTCGAACCACGACACCACGCCCCTGCTGCCGAAGCCCGACAGCGTAGCGGAGGACGTCCCAGCGCTCGTGCAACTCGCCGAGCCGGTCGCGCTGAGCCCCATCGACGGTTCCGAACCCGCGGCTGATCTCGAGGCACCCGCGTCTCCGAGTGACAAAGTCGCACCGAGCGCAATGCCAAAATCCATTGCCGCTCAAACACCCGTCGTTCGCTTCAACCCGAACGTTGTCCGCAATGACAGCCTTGCGCGTTTCCGATCGAACGTCGAGAAGGAACCCGCCCAAATCGTTCGCACCACTCGGCCACCGGTTGCCGTTTCCGCGTTGCCGATCGCCGTTGAGCGAACCGAGGAAGACATGGCCCCGACTGTCGGTGCTGCCCTTTCCGATCCACTTGAAGACATCGCAGCTGGTATCGAGGCTGACGTGAACGCACTTTCGGTCGACGAACCGATCTCCGTGCAGCCCGCCGTTGCACCAACGCTCGTTACCGGTACCGATAACGTGTCGATGGAACCCCCGGTGGAGATGACGCCGGTTGACTCTGTCATCCCCGACTTCGTTCGCGAAGAGCAAGCGGAGCTAACGCCTGCCGTGGTCTCCGTCGCGAGTGCCCCACGTACACCGTTCCAGACTGCAACCAATGCGCCCGAGCCGACTGTGACCGGGCCAGTCGCACAGACGCAAGAAGCACCCGCATCCGAAGTCACGCTTCACCTGACGCGTGCACAGGTCCGCTCCATGACCATCGGAGGCCGACTTCGTCGAGTCAGCATCTCAAACAAGGATGTTTGCCAGGCATTCGCGTCGAGCTCGAACCAAATCAAGTTGATCGGAACCGGCCTTGGAAAGACCAGCCTCACGATTTGGGCTGATGTCGAACCGACCGAACCGACGAGGGTCCAAACCTTCGTGATCGAGGTCGCCGAGGCTGTCGACGCGAAAGGCGACAAGGTCTCCGAGAACACCAAGTTGCTAAACGATTCGATCACTCGGGCGTTTCCAACCGCCAACGTGGTCGTGCAGCGTCAAGGTAGCGAACTCGTCGTCCGTGGCACCTGCCGGGACGAGGAATCCGCCAAACAAATCATTCGAATGGTTCGAAAGAGCTGTCTCGTTCCTGTCAACGACCAGCTGAGCATTCGATAAACCGACGGTTCAATCCGGAAAGAACAATCCATCGCGTGAGACTCATTGCGTCTCACCACGATCCACCGCCCTTTGACTCAACGCGGAAACGTCCGCACCGATAGTCCACGAGGTTCGACATGAACATCCGCAAGATTCACTCGATCGCTTGGCGACATGCCGCTGGGGCATTGGCGATTGTGGCAGCTGCCGCAACCCTGACCACAACGGCTCCAAAAGCTCAAGCTCAAAACGGTCTCGTCGGATCGTGGTTGAATTCGCCATCGCGGGGTCAACAAGCCGCCGTCGGCTTCGGATCGGACGTGCAGATCGTTCAGGCTTCCGATGTGCGGACCGCCGCGAACGTGAACGGCACTCCCGGAGCCATCTCGCAGGCTTTGGGAACTTCCATCGGCGATCTTGGGTCGATCAACACCGGAATGGTCAAACCCGTCGCGAGCTACTACCAATCCTGTTCGACTTGTGGCCCCGCGGCTTGTAACGGAAGTTGCGGGCAAACTTCGAACGTTTGCGGCATCCCTTGCGACCCTTACCGGTATGTCAACGTCGAAGCCTTGATCATGGATCGTGGAAGCGATGATTCGTTTACACTCTCGCGTAGCTTTTTGATCGAAGAATTCGACTTCGAGTGGGCTCCGCGAATCACGTTCGGTAGCGTTCCGAATTGCGTCAATGGATACGAATTCACCTGGGTCGGTCCGCTTGAGCACGATCGTCGCACGACGCAGCGGGCCGCTGCCGGGTTGTTCTCGGTGCTGTCAGCCGCTCCCACGTTCAACGCCGACTTTATCGCCCCGTTCAATAACGCACAGTTTCACGATCAGCTTTACGAGTCGACCTACTACAGCGCCGAGGCTAACCGAGTCCTCGTCGGCTGGGACGTCGTCAAAGTCTTGCTCGGTGCTCGATACATCCGACTCGAAGAGGAATATCTCTTCTCGACCATCGGAACCGGTCCCTTGCCCGGCGGTGCCACCGGTGCACTCGCAAGCAACACCGAGAACAACTTGATCGGCTTGCAGGCTGGACTCGACATGGTTTACCCCATCGCCCAATACGCCTCGACTGACTTCCGCCTTCGCGGTGGGGTCTACGCGAATATCGCTGAAAGCGACGTTCAGCTGTTCAATCAAGGTGCGATCGTGCTTCGCAATGCTCCCGACGATGTCGACATCGCCGGCGTATTCGAGTTCGGATCGGGTATCCGCTACCAACTCGGGGAAGCGTTGACGATCCGAGCGGGCGGCGAATTCTGGTACATCACCGGCGTCGCAACGGCACCTGGACAGATCCAACGTGTGGTAAGCAATTCGCTCGGCAGCAACCTGGATATCGAAGACGACGTCTTCTACTACGGGGGTGTTTTCGGAGCCGAGTTCCGCTTCTGAGTGAAAGACAACCAATCTACCGGCACCAAGCGTGTCGGTCGACGAAACGCGAGCGAGACTGCCCCAGTCGCTCGCGTTTCTTTTGTTGTATCCTTCGTTAGCGACGTTTGTTGACCTTCTTGGTCAGCCAGTTCTTCACGCTCCGCTGCGTCGCCTCCGACTTCGGGCTGGACGGTAGTTCGCTCGCCAATTGCGAACCGCCTTGCTGCGGTAGGACTTCACGGGCATCGCCAACGGCTAAGTCGCGCAAGCAGCTCGGGCAGGTCACGGGCGGCTTCGAGACACGCGTGTTGCACCCGGGACAGTAATACTGAACGACCTCGAGAACCGCGGCCTCAAATAGACCACCCACGTCGCGAGCCGGAAACCAAGCCGAGTCGTTTTTGCGAAGCCTCGTCTCCGGCGTGATGTCGCCTTTACGAACCAAAGCAAGCAATTCGGCAGGGCGAAGCGGCCCGACTTCCGATTGCACGTTGCCTTCCATTCGCTGCAGAAACCACTGAGTCACTGAAAAGCCGCTCCCATGTGAACGTTGACAAGAACGGCTCGCGCGAGTCAGCGCTCACCGACGCTCCTAGTGCTTTGTTCCAGTTGAACGTTGGGGGGACACCGGACGGTTAGCGCCGTTCCGCTAACACGTTTAGCGGTAGGGGCGGAAGCCCTCCGGTGCGTCAACTCGAAAACTGAATTGGAACGATGCACCAGTCTAACAGGATTCGGCACCAAGGTTCAAAAGTGCCCCCTTGCCAATTGGTTTCTCACGTAGCGTTCCGCCGCACCCGGACTCAATTTCGATTCGATCCCCGACATTTCGCTAGCAAGGCCACCAAGACGCCGACTTGCAGCGAGTACCACAGTGGGAATAATGACGGGACTCTACACCTAGCGGGGATTGTCATGCGCTGCCCATTCTGTCACGTCGACGCCGACCGTGTGATGGACACCCGAGCTGCCGAAGGCGGCTATCTGATCCGACGACGACGGATTTGCTCCAACTGCAATCGCCGATTCGTAACCGTCGAAAAGATTGAGCAATTGACGCTTCGGATCGTCAAACGCCACGAGACTCGCGAACCGTTTGATCGCGAAAAGATCCGCGTCGGAATCGAACGCGCGTGCTCGAAACGCCCCATCACAAGCGAGCGAATCGAACAACTCGTTCAGAGTATCGAGGCTGAAATCTACAACGACTACGAAACCGAAATCCCAGCTCGCGACGTCGGTCAGATTGTGATGCAGCACCTCGCGAAGCTCGACGAAGTCGCCTACATCCGTTTCGCGAGCGTCTACCAGGAGTTTCACTCTGCGGAGGATTTTATCCGCGAGGTGACGGGGCTGACCAAGCGCCCCGTACAAACCGGCTAGCGCATCTCGCCGCCGATGGTGGACCGTGATCAATCCCTACGAAGCTCCGGCGGATGCCTCGCCAAAACGTGCTCGGATCTCGGCTGCCCTTTTCGCGGGAATCTGGTTACTCGTTGCCGGATTGAGCCATGCGTTTGTGGCGAACTACTTCGCAGGCACCCTCGCGATCGAACGCTTTAACTATTCGACGTTCGCCTTGTTGATACCGGGTGTGATGGCACTCACGCGCATCCCCGTACTCCTCTCGATGCTGCAGTTTCTGCTTTGGTTTGGAATCGCCGTCTTCGCCGCAGTGACGGTGTTCACGATTGCGGGCGTCTACGATGGAACCGACCTGAGTGATGCCCTGAATCTCGGACCTGTGAAGCTTGACGATCCGATCGAGATCGTGCTGGCTTTGTCATCGGTCGCCATCGCGGTACTTCCACCGTGGCTCGCGCTTTGCCTCGGGAAAGAGCAAACCGATTCGACGACACCGAGCGATTGACGGCGGACCATTCGTCACACGAAAAAGCCCGGCAAAGTCTCGCTCTGCTACTTCTTCTGCGACCGAGACTGCATCCACATCGCATACTCGTCGATGGTGATCGTGCCGTCTCGATTCTTGTCCGCATCCGCCGGATTGATGAGCATCGTCTTCCACTCACTCGGCGTCAGTTTGCCATCCTTGTTCTTATCGGCACGGGACAGGATTCGCTTTGCGTAAGCGACGTATTTCTCTGATGCCTTGCCTCCGCTGGAAGACGACGAGCCACTCGAACTGGATCCGGAGCTTGAAGCTCTTTGGGACGAACCACCGCTCGATGCCGACGCAGTCATCGTACTTGAGGAGGAAGAACCCTCCTCCACCGCGCGCATCGCCTCATCGGCAGTAATCACCCCGTCGCGGTTCAGATCGGATTGGAAGAACTCTTTGACGGTTGCATCATTCCATTCCGAAGCAAATTCTGCCATGGAGACTTGACCATCTCCGTTGGCATCTTTGTCCGAGAAGAAGCCCGGAACGCCTTCTGGGAGTTCTCGTCCCGCAGTCGCTCGATACGATCGACGTCCGTTGTAAACGTCCGGCGGATCGACTTCGCGATCTCGATCCCGACTTCGATCACGGCGGTCACGGTCGTCATCACGAGCCGCCTCGTTTGCTTCACGACGTCGCGCATAACGCACGGCCATCTCTTTCTCGCTGAGACGCCCATCCCGGTTTCGGTCAAAGTCCATCGGAGTGCCGCTGAAACTGCGAGTCAGCTCGTTTTCGGTGAGCACGCCGTCGCGTGGGCTGCGGTCGTAGCGTGCAATGACTTCGCGTGCCTGTCGTAAATCGGCTTCCGTCACGACGACCGACATCATTTCCGCCGTGGCCCCGAAACCCAGCAAGGGCGCGGGTTCCTCATCGAGCCCAAAACCCGGAACCAACAGCTCAGGTGTCAAACCTTCGTCGTTTGACCCACCCCGACGTGAATCCGAACGATCGTCGCCGTCGCGCTCGCCGCGCATCTTTTGAAACGACTCCGTCACCCGCTTGATCGAAATCGGCTCACCCAGCTTGATACTCGGATCAGCGGATTGCAGTCGTTGAATCAGAAACTGGGCGGGACCTTGTTGCTCGTCCGGGTCGATTTTTCCGTTCTGGTTGCGATCAAGCCGCGAAAGGAAACTCGAAGGGTCGAAGCCGCCACGTGATCCACCCCGATCGCCGCCGCCGAAACTGCCCCGATCACCACCGCGACCACCGCCAAAACTGCCTCGGTCGCCACCTCGTCCGCCGCCAAAACCGCCTCCGCCGGGCCCGCCTCCACCAGGTCCTCCACCGCCAGGTCCACCACCGCCGGGGCCGCCGAATCCACGACCGCCGCGGCCGCCGTCGCCACCTCTGTCGCCGCCTCGATCACCCCCACGCTGAGCCTCCGCCGGGACGGCGATGAGGCTGAAGATGGCAAAAACCGCAATGAAAAGGCTGTGTTTTGGGATATTCATGTCAAATGAAACCGCAAGGATCGTCCAAAGTTCCGCTGCACAAATCTAGTCGCCCCGACAAGCTCCAGGCAGACGAGTGCGCCAGTTCTCGGTTTTCGTGCCCGACCAGCCCGACATCACTCGCCGAATCGTAACAGTGCGAAGTTCTTTTTTCCTTTCCTCAGCACCATGACCGTCTCACTCGCGAGGTCCGCGTCCGTGAGCCGGTAGTCCATGTCGCTCACCCGTTGGTTGTTCACGTAGGCCCCCCCGTCTTTGATCGTCCGTCGGGCCTCGCCACCACTCTTCGCTAATCCCGCCTCCTGCAGCGCCTCCACAATCCACAACCCCTCACCGCCGAGCCGCCCCCGGGAAAGCTCTTTGCTCGGGACGTCGGGGAAGATCTCATTCAGCCCCGAGTCGTTCATGTCCTTGATCTCGCCGCCGAAAAACACGTTGCTCGCCGCCAGGGCCGAACGCAGCCCCGCTTCACCATGGACGAACTCGGTCAACCATTCGGCCAACCGTTTTTGGGCCGCCGAACGGCCCGGATCGGTTTCCGTCTGCTCCGCCAAGGCCTCGTACTCGTCGCGTTCGATCTCGGTCAAGTAAGCCAAACAACGCATCACATCGGAGTCATCTACATTCCGCCAATACTGGAAGAACAAGTACGGGCTCGTGCGTTCCGGGTCCAACCAGATCGCCCCCTTCTCGGTCTTGCCCATCTTGCGACCATCGCTCGTCAGCAGCAGTGGCGCCGTGATGCCGAACAACTGCTCTCCAAGCATCCGCCGCCCGAGATCGATTCCGGCCGTCACGTTGCCCCATTGATCGCTCCCGCCCGCCTGAATGCGGCACCCGTGTTCGCGACAGAGATGAACAAAGTCGTAGGCCTGTAACAGCATGTAGCTGAATTCGGTGTAGCTCAGCCCCGCTTCACTCGAAAGCCGAGCTCGCACCGACTCTTTGCCCATCATGGCACCAACGGGGAAGTTCTTTCCGACGTCGCGCAGGAACTCCAAATAGCTGTAACCCTTCATCCACTCAAAGTTGTTGAGCAGGAGCGCCGCGTTATCGCCTTCGAAAGAAAGGAAACGTCGCATCTGGGCTTCGACCCCCGCCACATTCTCCTGCAACTGGTCCGCCGAAAGCAGATTCCGTTCCTCGCTTTTTCCACTCGGATCACCGATCATCCCGGTCGCACCGCCCACCAGGGCGACGGGTCGATGCCCGGCGCGCTGAAAACGCCTCAGTGACATCAACTGCATCATCGAACCGACATGCAACGACGATGCAGTCGGATCAAAACCGATGTAGACCGTTTGCATCCCCGAAGAAAGCAATTTTCGCAAACCCTCTTCGTCGGTGATTTGGTGGATCAAGCCACGCCACCGCAGTTCCTCAATCAAGTCAGTCATCTATCTGCCGTTGTCGTCGTTCCAAAATCGCTTCCGCGATCGCCAAATCATCCGGATGTGTCACTTTCAGATTTTCCGCCGAGCCGGCCACCAAAGCGACATTTACCCCAATTCTCTGTACCAAGTCTGCGTCATCGGTCGCCGGGCGTCCTCGATGCTTCGCGTACGCACGCCGAAGTAAATCGAGGTGGAAGACCTGGGGTGTCTGTGCCAACCAGATCGTTTCGCGGTCCAATGTTTTACAAGACTGACCCGCATCCAAAGTCTGCTTGACCGTCGCGGTCGCGGGCAATGCCAAAATCGCCGCACCGGTCTCGTCCGCGCGACTGAAGACTTCGTCAAGGTCCCGCAAGGGAACCAGCGGTCTTGCCGCGTCATGAATCGCGACCAAGCGGATCGCCGAGTCATCGCCGACAGCCTCTAGACCCGAACCGACGCTATCGGTTCGCTCCGCCCCACCCTCGACCACTTCAACGGCCAACTCGCGAGTCACATCCGCAAACTCCGTCTCAAATCGGGGCCGATCCGCGGTGGACACCGGCATGACCACTCTCGCAACCCGCGGATGGGAACGCAACGTCCGTGCCGCAACTTCCCAAATCGTTGCATCGCCAAGTCGAGCGAACAACTTATTTTCATCCAGGCCGAAGCGCTGCCCGCTACCCGCGGCCGGCAAAACGACGGCTATGTCGCTAACACTCGAGTTCAACGTACCTGACCGCCGGTTTGCATGCTCGACTTCATCGCCAAGCCCTCCCGCTCAAGTCTCGACGCAGCTCGCCCAGTTGTGACTCAAGCGCGAAGACGTGCGTCACTATCGTCTCGCGGCTTCGTGCTTGAGCGGTAACCAAGCCGCACCTTCGCCGCTGCTCGCAACACACTGCTGAATGAAATACATCCCTTCAACGCCGTCATGAACATTGGTGTAGACCGTGTCAGTCCGCT
This sequence comes from Planctomycetota bacterium, assembly GCA_039821165.1. Lineage (GTDB taxonomy): Bacteria > Planctomycetota > Planctomycetia > Pirellulales > Pirellulaceae > Stieleria. The sequence continues at coordinate 10,296 of JBCBOT010000276.1, forward strand.
CGAACGATTCACCTGAAGCACGTTTCGCCATGTCGTCGAACGCAGAGGTGTACACATTCGCGAACGCTTCAAAAAACGCTTCCGGGTGACCCGACGGCAATCGGCACGCCCCGGCACCCGACGCATTCATGAACGGCGCGTTGGGGTCCCGCGTGTAGATCTGATGAGCCTTACCGTTCTGGCGATAAATCAATTCATTCGGATTCTCTTGTCGCCACCGCAAAGAACCTTTCGTGCCATCGATTTCGACTTCAAGATCGTTCTCTCGCCCGTGACTGATTTGCGACGCGGTCACCGTCCCAAGCCCACCGTTGTCGTAGCGGATCACGGCGGTCCCGTAGTCATCTAAACGACGGCCCTCCACAAACGTCTTCAAGCTACAACTGACTTGGTCTGGCAACAGCCCGGTCATGTAGCGTCCGAGGTTGTACGCGTGAGTCGCAATGTCACCGAACGCACCAGCCGCACCACTCTTGCCGGGGTCAGTTCGCCACGCCGCTTGCTTCTGATCTTCCGCTTCAATCGAGGTTCGCAACCAGCCCTGAATGTACTGCGACCGAATCGCGTTGATCTCACCCAGTTCGCCGCCGAGGATCATCTCACGTGCTTGTCGCACCAACGGGTAACCCGTGTAGTTGTGCGAAAGTGCGAAGACGACGTCGCTTCCCGCGACGGTCTCTCGAAGTGCTTCGGCCTGCGCCAAATCGAATGTCATCGGTTTGTCACAGACGACATTGAATCCCGCTTTGACTGCCGCGTCGGCGACTTCAAAGTGAACGTGATTCGGAGTGGCGATGCTCAGAAAATCGATCCGTTCACCCTCGGGCAATTTGGCTTCAGAATCGAGCATCTCCTGATAGCTCGTGTAAGC
>JBCBOT010000277.1:0-11137 GCA_039821165.1 Planctomycetota bacterium
CCGCTGGACGTCCTCGCCCAACACCTTGTCACCATCGCGATCGGAGGCGGATTCGAAAGTCAGGAATTGCTCGACGAAGTCCGCTCCACCGACGCGTACCAGTCGCTCCGCGATGACGAGTGGCAATGGGTGCTCGATTTCGTCGTCCGTGGCGGCGCCTCGTTGAATGCGTACCCGGACTTTCATCGCGTCGAAATCGATGGTGACCGTTACACGGTGACCCAGCGAAAAGCGATCACGACCCACCGAATGAACATCGGGACGATCGTTTCTGATGCATCGATGCAGGTGAAATACCTTAACGGGGCGACACTCGGATCGGCCGAAGAGAGTTTTCTCGGCAAACTCACTCCCGGTGTCAAATTCCTGTTCGCCGGTCGGTTGGTCGAGATGGTCCGGATCAACAACAACGCCGCCTATGTGCGTCGTGCCTCCGGCCAACCGGAAACCGTGCCCCGTTGGATGGGAGGCCGGATGCCGCTGTCCTCGGAACTAAGCGAGGCGCTGCGACAAAAGATCGAGCACGCGACACTCGGCAAGCTCGAGGGTCCGGAAATGAAGGCCCTTCGCGGACTGTTTGAAATCCAATCCCGCTGGAGCCGATTGCCCAAAGGGAGCGAACTGCTGATCGAACGGATCAAGACGCGCGGCGGATTCCAGCTCTTCGTCTACCCCTTCGAGGGACGTCTCGTCCATGAAGGCTTGGCGGCGCTGTTGGCCTACCGGTTTTCGCAACTCAAGAAACAGACCTTTTCCATGGCGTGCAACGATTACGGCGTCGTTCTTCAATCGCCGACGGAGATCGAGGTCGAACCCGCGATCAAAGCAGGACTGTTTTCGACTGAAACGTTGATCGGTGATTTGCTCGAAAGCATGAACTCGACTGAAATGACGAAGCGGCAATTTCGACAGATCGCACGTGTCGCCGGTTTGATTCATCCAGGCTTCCCCGGCCAGCGAAAACCGTCGCGACACTTGCAAGCCAGCAGCAACTTGTTCTTCGATGTGTTCCAGGAATACGATTCCGAAAACATGTTGCTCAAACAGGCCGAGCGCGAGGTGCTGGACGAGAAACTCGAGGCCAACCGAATGGCCGCTGCGCTGCACCGCATCGAAGAAAACCAGATCGTCATCACGGATCCACCCAAAGTGACCCCGCTCGCGTTCCCATTGCTTGTCGATAAACTTCGAGAGCGCGTAAGTAGTGAATCGCTGCGGGATCGAATCCTTCGCATGCAACAACAATTGGAAAAGGCCGCGGAAGAGTCGTAATCAATGTCGGACCGTGTGGAGGTATGCCTGGGCGGAGTCACCCTCGAGTTGCTGCCGGGGCGCGGTGTGTATTGGCGCGATCAAGAAACGTTGCTCGTGGCGGACACGCATCTTGGCAAAGAAGCCTCGTTCCGACACCAAACCATGCCGGTGCCCTCGGGAACCACGACTGGAACACTCGCGCAGGTGCAGACACTGCTCGATCAGACCGGTGCGCGTCGGCTGGTCATTCTCGGTGACATGTTCCACGACGAGCATTCTTTGGCAGAAGACGTCGTCGCTTCGATTGATGAGTTCTTCCGTTCGAATCCGACTGTTCGCTTCTTGCTGACAAAAGGCAATCACGATGAACGGCTCAAGTCGTTGCCGATCGATTGGCCTTTGGAAGTCGTGACCGAATATCGAATCGCGGACGTCGCACTCACGCATCAGCCGGGTGAGGCCAAGTTTGCGGCCGACTTGGTGCTTTGCGGTCATATTCATCCGGCTTACCGGATCGGAAGCGCCACCGACAAACTCGGAAAGCTTCCTTGTTATTGGTTTTCGGCTAAGCATCTCGTTCTGCCGGCCATCGGTGAATTCACGGGAACCCACCGAATCCGAAAACGAAAAGGCGATCGCGTTTGGTTGATCGCGGACGGACAGGTTGTCGAAGGCTAATCATGCCGCGTCACGGATCGCGTTTGATCGGTTTGCGTTGACGCCGACACCGCTCGCTGCAGTAGCGAACTTGATCCCAGCACCGTTCCCACTTTTTTCGCCAAGTAAACGGACGCCCGCAAGCCACGCAGACTTTGGTCTCTCGTTTCGTTCCCTTGCGCTGCGTCATGTTCAATCTCACCGATGGCAAACGTACCGACCACCCACCTTCTCATCCCGCCGAATCATCTATTCGCAAAGCATCCGGGCCTGAAGGAAAACCCTGATCGTGTGCTCTTGGTCGAAGACAGTCTGTTCTTCGGCGATGAGCGCTACCCCGCCCAGTTTCACAAGCAGAAACTCTGGCTCCACCGCTCGACGATGAAACGTTACGAGGCGGACCTGAAATTGGCAGGTCACCAAACACTGTACGTTGAGTATCAAGCCGGTCGCGATCTCGTTTCCACGTTGGACCGATTGAAACCCAAGATCAAGAAACGCGACCGCCTCGTCGTACTCGATCCGGTTGACTTCATTTTCCGGCTTCGCTTGGAGCGGTTTTGTGGCTCGCGAAACATCGAACTCGAAGTCCTGGATAACCCTGGGTTCCTCAACACCACAGCACAAAACCAGGACTACCGCTCCGGCACGAAACGATGGTTCATGGCCGACTACTACAAGTGGCAACGCAAACGGCTTAATGTCTTAATCGAAGACGACGAGCCCGTCGGGGGACGCTGGAGCTTTGACGAAGACAATCGCAAAAAGGTGCCCAAAAAGCTGCTCGACTCGATTCCGAGCCTGCTGAAAGTCAAACGGGATACGTTCGACACCGATGCCGAAAGCCACATTCAAAAGCACTTTCCCGATCATCCCGGGTCGATTGAGACGCTCTACTTCCCGACGTCTCACAAAGCGGCCGCGCGATGGCTGAAACACTTTCTCGAACAGCGACTCGGCGACTTTGGTGACTACGAAGACGCGATCGTGGAAGGCGAATCGTGGTTGTGGCACAGCGTGTTGACGCCAATGCTGAACATCGGGTTGCTGACTCCGAAACAAGTGGTCGACGCGACGCTCAAACATGCCGAAAAGAACGATGTCCCGCTGAACTCTCTCGAAGGCTTCCTCCGCCAAGTGATCGGCTGGCGCGAATTTATGCGGGCAACCTACGTCGATCTCGGCGTCACCATGCGGACAACGAATCATTGGCAACATCATCGCCCGATGCCTTCCTCGTTCTACGACGCAACGACGGGGATCGAACCGATCGACGACACCATTCGCCGGCTCTTGGCCACAGGCTACTGCCACCACATCGAGCGGCTGATGGTCCTCGGCGGATTCATGTTCCTTTGCGAGATCGATCCCGACGAAATTTACCGCTGGTTTATGGAACTCTTTGTGGACAGCTACGATTGGGTGATGGTGCCCAATGTGTACGCGATGAGCCAGAATGCCGATGGCGGCTTGATCACGACGAAACCCTATTTTTCGGGCTCATCTTACGTCCGCAAAATGAGCCATCACAAAAAGGCGGAGTGGTGTGATGTTTGGGATGGTTTGTATTGGCGATGGATTTGGAACCATTCCGATGAACTGGCGAAGAACCCGCGATGGGCGATGATGTGTAGCATGGCTAAAAAAATGGATGCGACAAAGCGTGAAACGCACCTCAGCAATGCCGAAGCGTTTCTGGCAGCGATCAAGTAAGCCATCGCTTTTGCAGCTCAAATACTGAGAGATCTCGATGAAAACTCACCAGCTTGTTCGTAAAGACGATGGCCGCGACTTTGATTACTCGCAGGACCATTGCTTTGTAAAACTGGCATCCCAGGAAACCAAGGGTGAACTCTGTTTCGTCGAGGACCACTTGAAACCCGGTTTCAAGCTTGGTCGCCATCATCACAAGATCATGACCGAGGTGTTTTATATTCTCGAGGGCGAAGTCACGTTCCAATTTGATGACGAGACGATCACGCTGGTCGCCGGCGACACATTGACGGTACCGCCGAATGCTTGGCACGCCGCCTCGTGTGAAAGCGGCGGACGAATGCTAACGATCTTCAAGAACGGTCGCTTTGATGAATACCTAGAGCGTCTAAGCGGCATGACCGACGCTCAGTTTCAGGATGCCGAACTGATGAAGTCCGTCGCGGCGGAGTTCGACATCTACGAGGAATGAGTCTCGTCGAGCGAACGCGTTTCCCAGAGACTCGCGATGAATGCCTAGGTTCGAAGAGACGACATACCGCCGTCGACACCGATGATTTGACCGGTGATCCAACTCGCTTCCTCGCTCAGCAAGAATGCACCGATCGAAGCCAAATCGTCGACTTCGCCGATCCGCCCGAGAGGGTATCGCTTCGCCATCGCGGCTCGCTTTTCCTCGGTAGAGATCAGTCTTTCGGCCAACGGGGTGTCGGTGAGCGCGGGGGCCAGACAGTTGACGCGGATTTTCGGTGCCAGCTCGGCCGCCAACGATCGGGTCAACCCTTCGACAGCACCCTTCGCGGCGGCGACCGATGCGTGCATCGCGAGACCCTGTGCCACGGCGACCGTGCTGAACATCAACATCGAGGTGGATTCCGCTTTCTTCATCGCGGGCAGCGCGGCCTGGAGACACTTGACCGCACCGACAACGTTGAGCTGGAAATCGGCGACCATTGCATCCGGCTTCACCCCACGAACCGGCCCCAAATTGATGCTGCCAGGACAGTACGCCAGACCGTTAATGACCTCTGGAAGAGCCTCGGCCGGAACGTCATCGGTCGTCACATCAAAAGCGTGGTGCCTCACATTCGGCAATCCCGAAAGTTGCTCGCTTGTGCGTGACAACACTGTGACTTCGCCGTGCTCGGCCAACCGCTTGACCAGTCCGAAACCGATTCCGTGGCTGCCGCCAACAACAACGTATTGCTTTCCAGTCATTTCAATCCTCTAGGTCGAAGCCGGGCGAAGATGTGCGACCAACAGGTGGTAAAGGGCGAGCCGCTCGGTGCCACTGTCGAAGCTGCCTCGGTTGGAAAGATCCTCGACGACCGTCGCGTCGGCGATCCCCAGGTCCCGCAAAATGCCGCGCAGGTCCTCCCAAGTCGGCAACCAAACCATTCGCTCTGTGAACCGGTCCACGCCGCCGAGCAGCCGCATGAAGTGGTCGTAGTTCAAAATGAAATAGACCCCGTCCTGAAAGGGTGACTCAGGCTCAACCGAATCGTGCGCATCGAACACGTAGTTGCCGACTTTCGGTTCCCAAGCCAACCCCAACGCCTTCAATTCTCGGGCCGCTTGAATCTCTTCTTCGCTGAATCGCATTCAACCTTTCCAACAGGATCCACGGAGGAGCGTAACGGATCGTCAACCGCTCACGAAAAAACGACTCATCCGGCTTCGCCCAACAACGGATGATATCGCCGCCGGACGGTTACGTTTCGTCACCGGCGGGGGCCATCAATTTGTAGAGCAGAGCACCCGTAAGCGCACCCAAAAACGGACCCACGAGATAAATCGGTACCTGCTGCAAATCATTGCTGACCAATGCCGGACCAAAGCTGCGGGCCGGGTTCATGGACGCTTTGGTCAGTGGGCCCGCGACCATGGCTTCCATCAGGATGGTCGCGCCGACGGCGATGCCCGCCGTCACGCCCTCTTCCTTTGCGCCCGTGGAAACTCCCATGACCACCATCATCAAGATTGCCGTCATCACAAATTCGACAGCAACAGCGGTGAGAAACGGGAGTTCGGTAGTGGTCGCACCAAGCGAGGCCTCGTTCATGCCCACGACGGCGAGGATCGAAGCCGCGGCCGCAATCGAGCCGACGCACTGGGCGATGATGTAAACGACGCAATCGGTGATCGGTAGCTTGCCTTGAGCGGCAAAGGCAACGCTGACCGCCGGATTCATATGGGCACCGCTAATCCGGCCGGTCGCGTAGATCATGACCATCACGACCAGGCCCCACGTTGTTGCGATGCCGACGTGCGTCAGCGCACCGCTTTGCGCATCGACGGCCATCGCTCCGCATCCGAGCAAGATCAAACAATACGTGCCCAGCAGTTCCGAAAGCGCTCGTTTAGAAAGCGGTAACGACATCCCGATTCAACCTTGTTTCGAACGCTGGAGATAGGCGTAAAGTCCAACGAGTGTTTTGGCATCGCGAATGGTACCGTCGGAAATCCATTGTGTGATCTCGACGGGCGAAGCGATCCGATTCTCGATTTGTTCGGTGGCTTCACGTTGCGGTGCACCCGCGACAAGCTCGGTAGCGAGATACAGATGCATCAGCTCATCGCAGATACCCGGCGCCGAATAGAATTCGTGAAGCAGTTCGAGCTTTCCGGCGGAAAAGCCCGTTTCTTCGGTCAGTTCGCGAGCCGCAGTCGTTCGGCTCTCCTCGCCGACCTCGCGTGTTCCCGCCGGGAGTTCCAGCAGCGTCTCGCCTACGGTGGCACGGGTGTTTTCAATCAACACCACACTCCCGTCCTCAAGAACCGGCAACAACACCACCGCACCCGGGTGACGAATGACTTCTCGGTGGTACTCTTTTCCGTCATCGCCGTGGAGTATCAACTGGTGCACGTTGAACCGAGCTCCTCGAAGCAAAATCGGTTCTTCAACTGGATCGTTCTCACTCATGTTTTGGATCGCAAAAAATCGCACGGCGTGAACATCTTTTTGCCGGCCATTGTCCGTGGGAAAATGGGGCCGGTGGAGGATACAGCATTGGGCGGGACGGCACACGATGTTCGGATTTCTAAACTGCAACAAGCCGATCGGATTTTCTTCACGCGACCTGGTGAACGCCGTCCAGGGCAGGCTACGAGGAAAACGACTTAAGATCGGACACTGCGGAACCCTGGATCCCTTGGCCGACGGCGTCTTGGTATTGGCACTCGGCGCCGCATCACGACTCGTTCCCTACGTGCACCAACTCTCGAAGAGTTATCGCGCGGAGTTCCGACTCGGCGCCGAGTCTCCGACCGGTGACCTCGAAGCCGAGCCGACGATCCACCCAAACCACCCCCAACCCGCGCGCGACGAACTCGAGCAGTTGACGGCTCAATTCATCGGAGAGATTTCGCAAACGCCGCCGGCCTACTCGGCGGTCAAAATCGGAGGTCGACGCGCGTATGACATGGCGCGTCAGGGAAAACAGGTCGACGTGCCCGCGCGGCAGGTCCATGTGCATGCCATGGAAATTCGCAACTACGACTACCCGTTGGTCGAGATCGACATCACGTGCGGTACGGGCACCTACATTCGGTCATTGGGAATCGACCTCGCGGCAGCAGCGGGGACGACAGCGGTGATGACCCAATTGACACGAACCCGAGTCGGCGATTTCAAAATCGAGGATGCTCTCTCGATAGACGATTTGCGGCGAATCGATCTCGAACCCCATTTGGCTGCCGCAGCGATGGGCGTTCACCATCTCCCCCGAGTTTCCATCGAGCCGGAAATGGAGCAAACGCTGGTTCATGGGCTCCCGCTTCCTGGGCCCACCGACTGCAATCCTGGCACGGAGGCGGCCGCAGTCAACTCACGAGACGGCAAACTCACTGCAATCGTTGTTTCCCGATCTGGAAAATGGTTTCCAAAACGTGTGTTTTGCGTCCGTGATGCGTCCCAGTAAGTGACGGGTCGACGGCTGACTACCATTAATCGTCGGTTCGTGGCGGAAGAGAGCACCACATCGCGATTCTGCTCTCTATGCGAGTCAAGATGACGCCTGCGAAGAACCTTGCGAAACGCATCGTTTGACCCAATTCCACGTGATTGTTGACGCGGCAGGTGATGCGGTATCGCGACAGGTGCTACGCGTCCTAGGGAGAGAACAGACATCGAACCCCCCAAGAAGATTGGTGCCCCGACCATTTGGAGATCAATCGTGATCAAACCCATTACCTCAGACCTCCCGCGTCCGACTGACTTTGTCGCACCCTATTTTTTCTTCGCAAACCGCGAGGAATCCCAGGTCACCTACGCGAGTCCCTCCGTCGCGTCGGTTTTGGGATTCGATCCACAACAGGTGCTCGGACTCTCCTACCATGAATTCCTACTCGAAGACCCGTTGAACGATGACGTTCTCGAGTGTGAGCAGCAAAAGCTGTCCGATGGTGAATCGATCCACGCGCTGCGATGTGTTCGAGACGCTTCGGGACGACGCCGCATCCTTTACGTCCAAACCATCGGCGCATCGGATTACGAAGGCGGCCCCGTGACCGCACGGCACAACATTGCTCACGATGTCACCGAGAGCGTGGAAGCACATCGCAATCGCATGACACGGCTGAAAGAACTCGATTTCGCGGTCAAGCAACTTTCCTCTCAAGAGCGGGAAGTCGCTGAGAAGATCATGGAAGGCAAAATGAATCGCGAAATCGCTCGCGAACTCAACGTTTCCAACCGAACGGTGGAACGACGACGTGCCGCTGTGCTGAAACATCTCAATGTCGCGACGACCTGGGAAATGGTTTCCAAGATGGTCGAACGGGACATGTTGATGTCCTGGGCCACCAGCGCCAGCGACAACCAGTGGCAGCGGGCTCGCAACGCGCACCTCGTCATGGAAACGACTGCTCCCGCACCCCAGTTCGCGGTTTGAAAGCAATTCGCGTGACCCTCCTGCTTGGATAGGTGTTTACGCGACTCGAAACGCTCGCCTAAACTCCCGGCCGACCAACGGATTGGGAGAAGGCCGGTCGATGCGGCCTTGGACACTTGAGCCAAAGGACGGGCCGCATGTATCGCTGGTTACTCTGTTTTCGATACCTCAAAACGCGATACATCGCACTCGCTTCGATCATCAGCGTCACACTCGGTGTGGCCACGCTGATCGTGGTCAACGCCGTGATGTGCGGATTCTCCGCCGAAATGCATGAGCGGCTACACGGTCTTGCTTCGGACATCATGATTGAATGTCACGCCACCGGCGGACTGCCTGATCCCGAAGCGCACCTCCAGGAGATCGATCGTCTTTGCGGCGACCAGATCGAAGCGGCGTCGGTAAACGTTAGCGTCCCGAGCATGCTGGGGATCGAGTTCAATGGCCAACAAATCGGTCGCCATGTGAATCTGATCGGACTCGACCCCCAAGCGTATGATCGCGTGAGTGACTTCGGGAAGTACCTGCTACACCCCGAAAATCAAACGCTCGCGAGTTTTGACCTTCGAGAGGGTGGTTATGCACCGGACCGCCGTGAATTGACCCACGCGGGATGGAAACATCGACGGGCACGAGTGGCCTACGAACGCGCGGTGGAAGAGGAACGCGCCCAGATGGAAGCGTTGCGACGCAAGGCTAGCGGCGAATCCGAGGAAACCGGCGAAGAGACCCTCACGTTTGACGACGGGCCGAGCTTCCAGCCGATGCTGTCACCCGAATTGACCGGCGGCACCGAAACAACCCTCGCCGCCACCATGGATCCGATGACGGAGCAATTTCCCGGCATCATCCTCGGCGTATCGACGTGCTCCTCGAGACTTCGTGACGCGAATGGCGAAGTCGTCGATCACTACTATGCTCAACCCGGTGACGACGTGCGGATGATCTTTCCCAACGCGTCGGACGACACCAAAGTCGTCAACCAAAAATTCACGGTCGTGGATTTGTATGAGTCGGGAATGAGCGAGTACGACAGCACATTCGCCTTCTGTCGCCTCGATCAGTTGCAAGAATTTCGCGGCATGATCAATCCGGAAACCGGCGTGAAAAGCGTCACGACGATCCAGTTGAAATTGGTCGAAGGGGCTGATCTGAATCAGGTTCGCGACACGCTTCGCGCCCGCTTTCCACCCGACCTTTATGCCTACAACATTCAAACCTGGCGGGATTTGCAAGGCCCACTGCTCAGCGCCGTCCGACTCGAAACGACGATTCTCAACATCTTGCTGTTCTTGATCATCGCCGTCGCGGGCTTCGGCATTCTGGCAACATTCTTCATGATCGTTGTGGAAAAGACACGCGACATCGGAACGCTCAAAGCGCTCGGCGCGTCGGGTCGTGGTGTGATGAGCATCTTTCTTTCATATGGTCTGCTACTGGGTTTTGTCGGTAGTGGCGCCGGGTTGGTTGGTGGCCTTTTGTTTGTCCATTACATCAATGACATCGCCGGGGTCGTCGAAACGATTTCAGGCCAGGAAGTCTTCGACCCGACGGTCTATTACTTCACGGAAATCCCGACCATCATCCAACCCTTCACCTTGATCTGGGTGATGCTCGGGGCGATGGCGATTGCGGTCTTCGCGAGTGTGCTGCCGGCGCTGCGTGCCGCACGCATGCATCCCGTTCAAGCGTTGAGGTTCGAGTAGTTTCCAATGTCGCGGCGGCCAGTGACGTGCCGCTCCGCGATCTGCCGAACTGTCCTCCGTCAACGAATCCTCCTCCCGAGATTGACATGAATCCTCCGGTCGTGCTCGCCGCACATCAGCTCAAGAAGAGCTACCACAAAGACCAAGTCGACGTTCCCGTCCTGCGTGGCGTCGATCTCGAAGTCCGTCAGGGACTGGTCACCGCGCTCGTCGGCCGTAGCGGAAGCGGCAAGAGCACGTTGATGCATTTGCTGGCGACACTCGATCGCCCCGACGAAGGTGTCGTGATCTTCCAAGGCAACCGAATCGATGATGCGCCACGGGCGACCCGCGACCATTACCGAAACAACGACGTGGGGATCATCTTTCAGTTCTACCATCTGTTGCCGGAACTCTCGGCGATCGAAAACGTCTTGGCCCCTGCGATGATCCAACAAAGCGCTTGGAAGTTCTTCGCCAATCGTCGTGAGAATCGTCGACGAGCCGAAGCGATGCTCGACCGAGTCGGTCTGCTGCATCGAGGCAAGCACCGCCCCAGTGAAATGAGCGGTGGCGAAATGCAGCGTGTCGCGATCGCGCGTTCCCTGATGACGGGACCGAGCTTGTTGCTCGCGGATGAACCGACGGGCAACCTCGATACCGAAACGGGCGAAGAGATCCTCGGCTTGCTCACCGACCTCAACCGAAGCGATGAACTGACGATTCTCATGATCACCCATGATGATCAGATCGCCGCCGACGCCGATGTTTGCCTACGAATGCAGGACGGCCTGATCCAGACCCAGCACACGCCTGCCGCGTCGGCTGCCTGAGACGGTTCGCCAGTTGGCGGGCCGAGCTAGCCCGGATATTTCGCCTGGGTATGGCTTTAGGGCTGTAGCGCGAAAGCCTATGTCCTGGTAGTTATTGGAGTTA
>JBCBOT010000278.1:0-11120 GCA_039821165.1 Planctomycetota bacterium
GCTCCAAGCTCCGCAGCTTGTCCACCACCATTTGGTCCAGCGGCATCAGCCCCGTTTGCACATCCACAACCAGCAGAATCACATCCGCCGAGTGGATCGCGAGCTCAATCTGTCGTTCCACATCCGACGTCAAATCATCGACATCCTCGATGCCCATGCCGCCCGTGTCGGTCAGCTCAAAAAACTGATCCTCGGACTGAATCAGCGTTGTCATCCGATCCCGCGTCACCCCCTCCTGGTCATCGACGATTGCGAGACGACGGCGCGCAATCCAATTGAACAGACTGCTCTTGCCGACATTCGGCCGACCAACGATCGCAACTTGGGGGACAGGCATCAAACCAAACCAAAGGAGTCAAAATGGACCGCAGAGTGTAAACAGCCGCATCCGAAAACGGGAGGTCCAACGTCCCGCGAACAGTCAACAAAGAACACGTCTCCCTTCGATCCAAACCGAATCCGATCATGATTTACGTGGAAAGGCTCTGACGCGGGACGCCCAATCGAGCCAGTCACTCTCGCCTAGCTCTTCCTCCGATCCACGCGAAAAACGATAATCGAGGCGGTCCTCCTTTCCTGATCCAAACACTCGCCCCCCTCGAATTCGGTCATCGAGTGAACGGGGAACACTTGCCGTAAGCCGAATAAAACCACGCCATCACCTCAAGACTCGAGGCCTTGGAAACAAGACGCTCCCAACGGCATGCTGGCCCTCTTACTTGATGAACCCTATCCCTGGGGCTTCCTCATCATGGCACTGCTGACCGCTGCCGCTGCTCCTTCGATGCACCGGTGGTACAGGAATCACCAGTATCAGATTCCACTTTGGCATGGATTCGCTTTGATCTCATGGATCGCGATCGCTCACTACGCCAACGATGAAGCGCTCTGGCTCTTCAGTCGCTTCGATCAGCTGGCCGCCGGTACTCTGACGGAGCCCGACTACGCCTAGATTTCGTATACGCCGGCATCAACGATCGCAAATGAACTCGCGACGCAGTGTTGGGCTCCGCTCGCCATCATGCTCGCGGCCTCGTGGTTAATCACCACTCTTATCCGCCCATAAGACTCGATCCGCCTCACTCGAGTGCCATCCAGCCCTCCGGGAGAACGTCAAGGTGCCCGAGAACAACGAACCCAAACAAGCTCGCACACTTTTGACGCGAGCATCCCAACAATGATGGACGCCAAGAATCGACTCCACTCGGACGCCTTCAACTGCGGAATGAACTCATCGATCTCTTTGTGTGACACCAACATTGCCATTCCAAAGAGAAAACCGCATACCGCACAAACAAGCTGGCCTCGCCGCGGTTCCAGCGACCACAAGACGGATCGATGCCCCACGATTGCGACCATCGAAGCCACAGCAAAAATGACGGCGATCGCAAATCCAAACACGAACGGTTGGTCAACGGCATCGCGAAAGACCAACTCGACCGTTGCGTAGAAAATACTGATCGAGGTCAATACGCCGCAAATCGCCGCCGCCGCGAACCACGCGAGTCGTCGGAAACGAAAGCGAAGCGGACTCGCGTTGTCGGCTGCCGTCGGCCGATATGGATTGGATTGACCGTCCACCGCAACCTCTCTTGCGACAGGGAGAGGACGCTCACTTGCCGGGTCCGTTTTCCGCGACCGCCACCAATCGCTTCGTTGTCCGGATGTAGATCACCCCCTCCGAGACCGCTGGGCTTGCGAACACGGGCTCACCCATTTTGTTTTCGGCGAGCAACTTGTATTCGGCGCCGCCAGCAACGACGTAGACCGTTCCATTTTCCGATGCCGCATAGACCTTCCCGTCCGCCGCCACCAAAGAGGCGATGATGCCTGAGCGTGACCCGAGTCGCTCCTCGTACAACAGATCACCCGTCGTCGCGTGACGACAACGCAGCACTCCGTTGGAGTTCCCGAGATACAGAAAGTCTCCGTAAACCACCGGCGTCGACATGTAGCAACCACCACGTCTCGTACTCCAAACGACGGATTCATTCGTCCCACTCTCATCCGGAGTCACATCACCTTCGGCATCAGGCCGCACGACAAAGATCGGCGCTTCGGGCCCATGCGCACCGGTGATGTAAAACCATCCTCGAGCCTCGAATGGTGTTGGCACGGGGTTATCTCCGCCCCCTCGAATCCTCCAAAACTCATCTCCTGAATCGAGATCATAAGAAACAATCCAAGGCCAGCCATTCACCACAATCTGTGTGCGGTCGTCAGCCTCATGAATGAATGGTGTCGACCAATTTCGTTCCGTCATCCCTTCGCGTTTGACCCGCCAAATCTCTTCCCCATCCGCAAGACTCAATGCGACAAGAAATGGATTCTTGGGATCATCACAGAGCAAGACGATTCGATCACGATAGACCGCCGGTGAACTCGCGTAACCCCAACCGATCCCGTACTTGCTGATGTCAACGACCCCCAGGTCCCGACTCCAGAGCGGCTCACCATTCAAGTCGTAGCAATACAAGCCTTCCGAACCAAAAAATGCAACGACGCGACCACCCACAACGGTGACGCTCGTGTTCGCATGCGTTGCCTTGGCATGTCGCGTTGCCCGCGGAACACCTTTGCGAGCCGTCCGACGCCAAAGCTCCTCTCCGTTGCTCTTGTCGTAGCAAAGCAACACCCAGCTCTGAACTCCATTGTCTTCCGCCGCCGAAGGCTTGCCGCTGCGGCCGACCATCAGCGGTGCCTCGCCAGACTCCGCGATCGCGGTCGCCAGGTAGACGCGCTGTCCCACGACGACCGGGCTGGAATGCCCGAGCCCTGGAACATCGACGGCCCAGCGGACATTCGAACGCTCGCCCACAGAATCATCCGCGTTCCATTCCACGGGCGTCGAAAATTCATCGGCGACACCGCCATGATTCACCCCACGGAACGTTGGCCAGTCTTCGCCCCAAAAGTGGCTGGACCATCCGAGGATCATCACCATCAGCAAACACAATCGCGTCACGCTACACCTCAAGGTCGCTTGGGTCGATTCAAGAACACGCGGTTACCAGCCTCAGAGTTTGCCACCGCGATATCCGGAAATCCATCCCCATCAAAATCATCAATCGCCAGTCCGTAAGTCGCGTTGTCGTCACCGAACAGCCGGTTCTTAAACGTTTTGCCTGTTCCATCGTTGAAGTGAACCGCGTTCGGGCCTCCTACGTTGCCCGAGACGACATCCAAGTCGCCATCGTTGTCAATGTCAGCCACGGCAAGCGCGAACGTCGCCCCGGTAGGCAGACCGAACTCGACCGAACCGCTGGAAATGCCCTTTGGCCCCAGGAAACAAATCCCGTTGGGAGCACCAATGTTTGCAAAGATCAAGTCGGGAAATCCATCGCCGTTCATGTCAGCGACCGCGACCGCACGCGTCTCGTCACGGCCCGAACCAAACTCGGCGGGATCAACAAACCTCGACGTCCCATCATTGACCAGGGTCAGGTTTGCTTGACGATCGCGGTTAGCAAGCACCAAATCAGGATGCTTGTCACCATTGATGTCCGCTACAGCCACGTCAATCGTCGAATCCGTCCGAGTGCCAAACGGCTGCGTCTCGACAAACCGGCCCTTACCATCGTTAAAGCAAATGTAGTTCTGCCGCTTGCGACACGTCACGAGAATGTCGACATCACCATCGACATCGATATCCGCAAGTGTCAGACTCCGCACGCTACTGATCGTTCCAAAGACGGTGCCAGAATCGAAGTTGCCGCGCCCGTCGTTCAGGAAGACTTGATTCGGTGCCATGTCATTTCCGACCGCGATGTCCAAGTCGCCGTCGCCATCCAAATCCGCGATCTCAGTCGCATATGTCGTGGCGAGATCCGATCCGAGCGGTCGCTGAAGCGTAAACCGCGATCCGCCTTGATTGAAGAAGACGTAGTTCTGTTGTGGCCAATGCCGACCGTTGGCAACGACGACATCCGAGTCACCGTCGCCATCCAGATCGCCGGTTCGGACCGACGCGGACAAATTCATCGCGGTGCCGAGCCCGAGCCGACTACTCGAGACAAACTCGCGTTCTTGCGACCAGCAAGGATTCGCGACGCCAATCATCGCGGGCGTGAACAACATCCCAAGCCACACCCAACCTGAGACGTTCTTTCGCCACGGCGTATCCAACATCATTCATCCGAGCTCCCATCAACCGGTTGTTCCCCGGCGACAGTGTACGAGAACGAGTCGTGGTGTGCCGCGAACAAGATGCATCGGCTCCGAAAAAACGCCCCCCCTCAGTCCACACGACATCGTCGTGGCCCCGTTCGTGTCCGTGGTTTTGTTTCGTGGTTCAAACTCCCACCAACACCTCGCCTCCTTCGCGCCGATTGTCGCTCCCCCTTTCCCAGACCACTTCCGGCACCCTTTCGTGTCTTTGGTGTCTTTCGTGGTTCAGCCTCCCACCAACCCGGAACAGCCATCGCTCCGTTCACTTTCCAAGACACTGTTCCCCTCAAACCCTTGATTCACGCCCACCTCGGCGTCAACCCTCTGGTCTTCTCGCTGCAGCGGAAGATGACGAACGAGCGACGCACTGAAACGGAATCGCCAGCAAGTTCCTTCCCCCGGCACGCTTTCCACCTCGATGCGTCCCCCCATCGCATCACATGCATGGCGAACCGCAGTGAGTCCGACCCCTCGCCCCGAATAAGGCGTGGCTTGATCCCGTGTCGTTAATCCCGAGTTGAACAACGCATCGACAAGATGTTGATGTGTGGCGTGTGGCAAATTCCGGCTGACAGCTTTGTCCCGGATAGCGTCCCAATCGATGCCTCGCCCGTCATCCTCGATTTCGAAAACGTACTCACCATGAGGCGTCACCCGTGAACGCAATGTGATTCGTGGCTCTCCCTTACCGATATCGCGACGCTGCTGCTGAGTCTCCAAGCCGTGGTCCACGGCGTTGCGAACGATGTGGGTCAGTGCCGAGAAGAAACGTGGCCACGGTTCTTCCGGGAAATACACGCCGCCACAATCAAGTTCCACCTGAACCGGACTCTTTTCGAGACGTTTGGCCAGCTCCTGAATCTGCCCAGCGATGCGATCCAGTCGCGTCCGATCCGACTCGAGGGTCCAAAGTGAGAGTTGGGCTGCAAACGAATCTTCCGCCGCCTCCATATCTGAGAGAAGACGGTCGTAGTCTTCTTTGGGAACGCGGATAGCGTTAGCACCTTGTCGCATGAACCGCTCAATATCCAAGCGTACTTTCAACCACGATTCAGCCAATTCCATTCGCTGCGGTTGCTTCAATTCGCCATACGAATCGCCGAACACTCCTTCGAGTTCATGGCAGAGCGAACTGATTTCCTCCAAGCCATAAACCGCGGTGTTGCCTTTGAGTGTGTGAAGGATCCGTCGTTCTTCGTCGGTGTCCGAGACTCCCCGAATCAGCTGGCCCACCAAGTGTTCGCTTTCGCAAAGGAACTCCTGAATCCCGGTCGGGTCTCGACTGACGGATTCGAAAAGCGTCATGAGCTGACGCTGTCGAATCTCCGCCTTCGCGTTCTGTCGCGCGACGGTAACATCGCTGATAACCACGAGCAACGATCGAGGTTCGTCATCGTCGCTGAGGATCGGTCGGTAGGCGATCTCAAGGATTCGGTCGCTTCGAAGGCGTATCTCGGTGGGAAACTGATCGATACAGACATCGACCGGAAGAGCCCCTTGGATGAGTTGCTCCCATGCCAATTCGAACATGGCTTGCGCCCCCGGGTCACTCGCAAAGAAGCCTTCGAGGCTCGTCGGCACACCCCCCGGAAACCAAAGCTTCAGCACGGCGGGTGGGTCACCCGACAGCGTTCCGTCGAGGTCTACCAAGAGCAATCCCTGGGCCGCATTGTCGAAAACGGTTCGTAGGCATCGGTTGGATTCAGCCAATTCGAGAGTGCGAGCCGTCACACGATCCTCAAGCTCCGAATACACCTTGGCGTTTTCGATCGAAATCGCGATCTGTGAAGACAGAAGTCCCAGAACCTCGACATGATTCTCAGCGAACGCTTGATCGACAAGTTCATTCTCGAGGTAGAGGATGGCGTCGATGCGTCCCTGATGCTGAATGGGAATGCAGAGGATTGACCGCACATCGCCTCGTTTGACATACGGGTCTTGGTCAAAACGAGGATCCTTTCCTACCGCGCCCACCGTCAAAGACTGACGCGTTCGTTCAACGTAACGGACCACCGAATGCGGCAGTCGGTGGCACTCCGTTAGTTTGATTGGTTGATCACGTTGCAACACACCGTCAACGGTCCATTCGACACCGATCAACCATTCGTCGTCTTCAGGAAGCAACAACACGCCGCGCGTCGCGCCGGCGTTCTCGGCAACCACCGTCATCATCCGCGAAAGCAGTCGATCGAGAACGATCTCAGTACTGATTGCCTGCGATGCCTTGATGATTGTTGAGACGTCCAATTCCGGGGTGCTCAAGCTGAGTGAGGCACTTTGGGGATTGCGTGACATCCCGCGCAAGTTTTCCTCTGCTTGCCAAATCTGTCGAGATTCCTCGAGCATCTGGTCGACCTTGCGACTCGCGCCCCACCTCCGAAAACAATCGATCGAGTCCTCGAAGTGATCTCGTGCGTAATGTCTCTTTTCTTGTGCAAGCCAGAACCTCGCGTGACGTTCTTGGCTGAGCGCTTCAACCTGAAGGAAGCGATTCTTCGAAGCAGCATCGGTCGCTGCCTCGTAATGCTCGATCGCTTCCCACCGACGTGATTCCAGCCGCGCAAGTTCTGCGGCAACAAGGCGATAGCGACACTCGAAATTCTCGGGATTCTGGGTCGCAAGCTCTCGAAGACGTTCGCACAGAGTTTTGAGCTCGGCGATCAAGCCACGGCGTTCTCGCCGGGTGAGGTGATCGCGTTGGGAGACCCAATCACATCGCGTGGCTAGAGTGAGGCCTCGCAGGAAAACGTACTCCGTCGCTTCCACCCACTGAGGCGATTCGAAACGCTCCGCTCTTTTGAGCAATGCAAATGCCTCCTCGTCGCGTCCAAGAACGACGAGGGATTGCAGCTTGAAAATGTAATAGTTGAAAGCGGGCGCGGGGTTCTCATAGCCACACGTCTCACGCACAAATGCATCTTCATCGAAATCCTCGGAGTCGTATGAACCACCATAAATGGTCTTTCCGCTCAGACAACTCGCCATCCGTTCCGCCGAGATCAAAAACGCTGAATTCTCACGATTGGTACTCGTGACGATGGAGATGTATTGCTGAACGAGATCCCGGACCTTAAAGAGCGGACTCCCCATCAGCGTCACGGCACGTACATGTGCATATGCCGACCAGGAGATGTAGGGGTAGTTCCACGACTCGATCGCGTAACCGAAAGCGCGTTTCGCGTGTTCCACATCCACGCGGTAATGATGCTTCCAACTATTGATTAGGCAAAAGTGAAACTGGCAAGCGGCCCGGTGCGCATAGTCGTCATAGTCATCGCTCAGCCGGACGCCGAGTTGCGCCAGTTCGTAAGCGATATCCAGCCGACCTTGAACCAGATTCGCGAGGCCGCTGACGCTAAAGTTGAAAGCGGTCGTGGGTGTGTTACCACTACGTACCGCGAGCTCAAAGTTCTTTGCTCCAAGCCATAAATACAACTCCATGTTTCGGAAAAACGCGGCGGGTGCCAGATGGCTCAAGTGTTCGTGCGCTTGAATCGCGACCGGATCTACGGCCTCTTCGAGTCGAACGAGATCCTCGATGGATCGATCACCCAGGAGCACTTGGCCGCGTTGGCGAAGCTCGATTGCTGCATCGCGAATCTCATCCGGATTGCTGGCATCGGGCACGTCGAAACCGAGTTCCCGAAGAGCCGTCATCACGGATTCAATGACCTGGTCGTGTTTTCCAACCGACCAAAACAATAGTTCCATCTCGCTTCGAACGCGTGCACGCTGCAACGGCGAAGTCGCCATTTGCAAAGCGAACTGAAACTGCTGGTCCGCCGTGTGATAGTTCCCGCAGAGATGCTCGCAGATCGCCCGATCCAGCACCATTTGCAGCATCAGCGCCGGCATGGACTCCCATCCCTCATCGCCAATCAGATCGATTGCAAACGTGATGTACCTGAGTGCCGCCGAAAAAGCGTTGGCACGCTTCGCCTTTTCAACAGCTGAGAGGGTGAGGTCGATCAACTCACGTCGTTCCTCCGCATCCACCACGAAATCACGCGCCACGTCGAGGTGATTGACGATGTCAAACACAAGTTCGTCCAACTCCTCACCGCTGGTCCCGCGCCACAATGAGGTGCCGACCGAATAGTGGATGCCAGCCAATTCCGATTCTTCAATCAGGCAGTATGCTGCCTGCTGTAGTCGGTCGTGCGCGAAACGATAATTGGGAGACACATTGCCCCGATCCATCTCGCCATATTTGTAGCTGTCCTCCTCAGCGAGAACAAAACGCTCTGTCATCGCCGGCCAAAGTGTCTTTGCGGTTTGGCGTAGCGAAGTTCCCGTCAGCAACGATAGCCGCTTGAGATCAAACTTGTTTCCCAGACAGGCGGCCAGCCGCAGAGCTCGCTGGGTATCTCGGGGTAGGTCACGTAGTTTTCCCAACAGGAGGTCAACGACGTTGTCGGAAAGCGGAGCGCGAACGATTTCGGATAGCTCCCATCGGAAACACCCCGCCGCGGAATCGTAGCGGACCAATTGGGATCGATGGAGCGAGAGCAACAATTGACCGAGAAAGAACGGATTCCCAGATGTCTTCGCCTCGCACAGAACCGCGAGCCCCTTGACCGACCTTGGGCTCATACTGAGTGCGTCGGCAACGAATTGAGTCACATCATGCAGGGCCAAATTCTCGAGCCTGATCTCGTGGGTGCTCGTATCGGACTCAGCAAGATCCCTCGCGAGCGTTCGAACCGGATGCCCGTCAAATACTTCGTTGTCTCGGAACGCCAGTAAGAGTAGTAGGTGTCGCGAGGCGTTGGCACTCGTCAACGCACGGATCAACTCGAGCGTGGGCGGATCGGCCCACTGCACATCATCCAAAAAGATCACCAACGGTCGATCCTTCGTCCCGCAGGCCTGGAGCATCGACAGGAACGTCGACTGAAAACGCTCGCGCGCCTGGGCCGAATCCAGGCTCGCGACTGGCGGCTGATCTCCTAGCACCGTTTCCAGCTCGGGCAAGACTTCCATCAGGAGCGAACCGTTACCGTCCACCGCTTCCGTGACAGCCTTACGGAATTCATCAACCGTCGCACGATCCGCGACGAGAATTTGCCGAATCAAACCGCGAATGGCTTCGTGCAACGCCTGGTATGGCACATCCCGATTGTATTGATCGAGTTTTCCTGAGACGAAATAGCCCCCGGCGTCCGCGATCGGACGTTGGACTTGATTGACCAATGTGGTCTTGCCGATTCCGGAATGGCCGCCAATGAAGACCGCCTCGACAGCGCCTCTCCTGACGCGCGTGAACGCATCGCGTAGGGTCTGAATCGCTTCGTCACGCCCGTACAACTTCTTCGGCAGTCGGAGGCGACTGCGGTCATCATCCAACCCCAACTCAAAAGGCGACGCCGTTTCGCAGGATTCGTGCCGCTGAAGGCAACGTTCCAAATCACACTTCAGACCAAACGCGGTCTGATATCGGTCCTCAACACTCTTGGCGAGCAGTTTCAATAGAATCCTGGGCAGATCGTTCGGAAGCTTCGCGGCAACCTCTTCGGAAACGACCGGCTGGCGCGCCAGGTGCGCATGAATGATTTCGAGTAAGTCGGCTGTTTGAAACGGAGGCACTCCAACGAACGCCTCGTAGAGCGTGACCCCGAGAGAATACAGATCGGATCGGCTGTCGAGTACTCGGTTGACCCGGCCCGTCTGTTCCGGCGACATATAGAGTGGTGAACCACGGCGCGTTTCCACTTCCGACGATGTTTCGTCTTCGCTGATTAGGATCGCATTCCCGAAGTTGACCAACTGGACTTCGTCGTGAGGCCCGAAAACGACCACGTTGTCCGGCGTGATGTCCTGATGAACCACGTTTCGGTCATGCACGACGTGCAGCACATCGGCGATCTTCGCCGCGATGTCGAGTAGTCGCTCCGCGTTGACGTCGGCCGATCGCATCAATTGCCGAAGTGTCACGCCACCATTGTCGGCGAGCACTAAGTAGGGAACGCCTTGCTCAAATCCGAGATCCAGAGCGGCAGGGGCGCCGCGTCCGCCCAACGCCGAAAGCACTCTGTACTCGTGTTGCCATCTCGCAACACGATGCGGCTCAGCGGCCTCCGGGCGCAACTGCATCACCAGAACGGATCGATGCACGCCATGGCGCTTCCATTCGCCGCGACGAACAAGCGTGTGAGTCGTCCGCTCGACTTCGTGTAGGTCGCTCACCTCGTCATAAAGCGACATCGCCAGCCCCGCCAAATCCTGTGGAAGAACGCCCAGGAACAAAGCACGTTGATCTACGTGCGTGAACGTCGTGCCAATAAACACCGATTTCAGGGAGTCGACTGGCCCCGATTGCCCGCCCATCGGACTCACCTGGGGATTCGCCAGCCCGCCCGAACGGAAGTCTAGGAGCAAGAGTCTGGCGTCGTCGAATTGAGACGAGCTAGATGCCTCTCTTTTTAATGACGTCTTTCCTCCATCGGACCGTCTTCCACGAAACCCATCGCCGTTTATCTCGCTGCTGTTTGCCTAACCCGACGTAAACGAAGAACCGTTATCGTCGTTGGCACGGGTTCCGATTGAAACCGGTGTCGCTACACACTGGATCACGATCGATGCGTTCGTTTTTCCCGCTCCGTCGATCGTTTGGTCGTCTCCAGATGACGTCCTACGTCCTGATCGCCATCGGTCTTGTTGGCTGCTCACGAACATGGCATCGCCGCGACGCGGACCAGGAGGTCGCGTGCGTGATAGCGGGAAAAGGGGGAGAACTCGGTCCCAACGGCGTCTACGCCGACCCTCAAAGCCGCCTCGCGGATCCCTCTCGCATCGATTGCCCACCGATGCCTCCGGACGACCCTGAGTCGAACCGGCTAATGGATTGCGTCGATGGCGAGCGTGCCTTCGATTGGGACCGATTCGGTCGAATCCCTCAAGTCGAGTCCCTGGCGTGGCAAGACTCACTCAACCGCAACGAAAAAGGCGAAGTC
>JBCBOT010000279.1:0-11108 GCA_039821165.1 Planctomycetota bacterium
ATAGAAGTCACGCAGGACGCTGATGGCACGGAAACCGAGCGACTTGAAGAACAGCTGAGCATCCAAGTTCGTCTCGCGAACTTCGAGCATGATTCGGTTGCGTCGCTCATGAGACAGCTTGCCGAACAGTTTGCTGCACATCGCGTTGCCAACACCTTGGCGACGGTAGTCGGCGTGAACGGCGAAGTTCAAAATGTGCAACCGATTCTTGTGCAGTTCGTAGATCATGAACCCGACGATCTCGTCGTCGATTTCGGCGACCATTCCGATGCAGTTTCGTTGTCGCAAGCATCGAATGAAATCATCTTCATTCCAAGCGAATTCGAAACAGCTTTGCTCGATGCCCAAGACCGACGGCATATCGCGTCGAATCATCCAGCGAATGTGCACGCAAACAGGTGTTTGTTTTGCTTGTTCCATGGTCGGACTCCTTTCCGAGGCGGCCCACGGAATGGGCTGCCAGCAAGCATGTTCGAGAGTGCCTAGATTCATCGGCGTAATGCCGTGGCTCCTTGGGTCATTTGACCCGTGAGGCGGAAAATAGCAAACGGCCTGTACGAGACCAAGACAGATTGTGGAGCGAAAAAGCCGCCAAACGTGGGTTCTCGCTTCTGGCAGCGTCGATGTCGGAAATCCCGCAGCGACAGCGGTTTACGCCGTCCCTGTCGTCGAATCGAAGCAATGCAGGCCTCCCGAATTATTTGGAGAAAAACCCCGAGTCGAGTGACAGATCGCATCGACTTGCGTGTGTAATCCAGTGTCCGAAAACCCACGGTGACCCGTCACGTCGATGATGCAAGTTCCCGATACACGTCCGAGTCTTCTCGTCAGGATCCGTGATGCCAATCACGCCGAAGCCTGGAACGAGTTTTCGTCGCTGTACCGGCCCGTTGTCTTTGCTCTGGCAACACGTCACGGCATGACGTCACACGATGCCGAAGACCTCACACAGCAGGTGCTGTGGACGGTTTCGCGGGCGATCGAACGATTCGACGCGGATCGCAAAGATGCACGATTTCGAACGTGGCTTCAGACGATCGCGCGTCGGGCCATCATCAATGCGGTGACCCGGGGCAAACCAGATCGCGCGACCGGCAGCGAGCAAGTTCAAGCGATCCTTCTGTCGCAGCCCGAGCGAACGGAACTGACAATGACGCTCGAATGGGACTACCGCCGCGAGGTCTTTCAAGTTGCGGCAGAGCGAGTGCGAAACGAAGTCAGCGAATCGACGTGGCAAGCGTTCTGGCGAACCACCGTGGAAAACCAAACGCCACGCGACGCGGCGAAGGCGATCGGTTGTCGCGTCGGCAGCATCTACACATCGCGAAGTCGCGTCATGCAACGTTTGCGTGCGTTGGTCCAAGAGCTCGACTTTGGAGAAAGCGACGCATGAAACAGACTCATTGTTTACAGGAACAGATTGATTCGTTTCTCGATGGCACCCTGCCTGAAGAATCGCTCCATGAATTCGAAGCACACCTCGAGTCCTGCTCGGTCTGCGAAACGGCCCTGGAGCGGCGCGTGGCAGACGAACGTTTTTGGAACGATACGAAACGCTTCTTGAGCGATGCACCGACGGAGATCAAAACCCGCAGCGGAAACGAGGACGCGATCGCCAGTTTGCAGCGGATCGTGTCGCCGACCGATGACCCGGAGATGATCGGACGATTCGCGGGCTATGAGGTCCGTGCAATTGTCGGTGTCGGCGGCATGGGAATGGTGCTCAAGGCATTGGACGTTGCGCTCGATCGATATGTCGCGATCAAGGTGCTCCACCCGCTTTACGCCACTCACTCGGCGGCCCGAAAGCGATTTGAGCGAGAGGCGCAAGCGGCGGCCGCCGTCTTGCACGACAACGTGATCGCGATCTACGGCGTCGACACTTGGAACGGAACTCCGTACCTGGTCATGCCCTACATCAAGGGCGAGTCACTGCAACAGCGAATCGATCGGCAGGCACCTCTCGAGGTCGAACAAACCATTGAGATCGCGATGCAAATTGCGCGTGGCTTGGCAGCCGCGCATGACCAAGGATTGATTCATCGCGACATCAAACCGGCCAACATCTTGATGCCGTCCGGCGTCTCCCGCGTCATCGTGACTGATTTCGGGCTCGCGCGAGCCAGCGACGACGTCAGTTTGACGCATAGCGGCATGCTCGCCGGGACTCCGCAATACATGTCGCCCGAACAGGCGATGGGGCTGCACTTGGACTATCGATCGGACCTGTTCAGCCTTGGTGCGGTCATGTTCGCCATGCTGACGGGCCGTCCGCCTTTTCGAGCCGAATCACCGTATGGCGTGATGCGAAAGATCACCGACGCCCGACAGCGATCCGTGATGGAAATCAACGCTTCGGCGCCTCATTGGTTGAGTGATCTGATCGACCGACTGCTGGAAAAGTCACCGGACCGACGATTCGAATCCGCACACGACGTAGCGGACCACCTGGAAGACTGTCTCGCTCACCTGCGCCAGCCCGCGACCGTTGTTCTGCCGAAACTGAAACCGCAACGGTCCAAGATCTCAAACAAACTCGTCTACTCCGTTTCAGCCGTCGTGTTGCTCTGCGTGGCGATGATTGCGGCTCTGGCATTGAGCGAGCGATTGACGCCCACCGGGAACCGACGCCACGAGATCGCTTCGCCCTCTGACGTTCCCGTGCCGCTTGATGGAATGTCACTTTGGACCATCGATGATTCTGCTTTAACCGAGGTGGAAGCAGAGATTCGCCAACTACGACGAGATTTGACCAATCCGAATATCCTTTCGACCGAGGAGATTTTACCGTGAGAAGATCGCAAAAACTGGCTTCGATACCGTTGTTGATGTTCGCAATGCTACTGCCTGGCACGCCGCTTCCCGCGCAAGACGACGGACAGCAAAAGGTGCTCCAAAGCCAACTGCTTCCGATGCAACTTCGCCATGAGGAATTGTCGGAAAGCCTCGGCCCGAACCATCCCAATGTGGTGCTCCTGTCCAAGCGGATCGAGAGCATGAAATCGATGATCGCGAAGATGAAGATCGTCAAGAATGGAAATGACAACGACGAAGTTCGCGACACGCTCAAGCAACTTGTCGCGCAAGTCTTCGAGCTACAAATTCAGATTCACGCCGAACGCATCGAACGGGCGGAAGACGATTTGAAGAAAGCGAAAGCTGCGTTAGCCGAACGAAAAAAGGCCGCCTCGACGTTGATTGATCGCCAAGTCGAGTCGCTGATCGCAGGACTGGAGGGCAAACCGCTGACCGGGGACTCGCCGGTTGTCGCGGCGAAGCCCAAGTTCAGTGGCGAGACCTCAACAGCGCTTTCCGAACGGGGCTGGGCAGTTTGGCGTCAGCGTCGATATGACGAGGCGATCCCAATGTTTCAAGCATCGGTTAAACAGGACCCCCAGAACGCGAGAGCACTCAACGGCCTCGGGTGGAGTTACACGCACACGCAACAGTACGACAAGGCGATTGGTGCCTTCGAGAAGGCGCTCGCGATCGATCCGCAACACGGTGGTGCGATGAACGGAATCGCACAGGTGCTCATGGCACAGGGCAAGACGAACGAAGCGAAGGAACGATTCCTCAAGGCCGTTGATGCGATCATTGAAGAGTACGGTGAAAAACGCGCGGTCGAACTCAAGGCGACGGCAGCTTGGTTCGGTTTGGTTCAGGTGCTCATCATGCGTAATGAGTTGGATGAGGCATCGAATTGGGTCGAGCGTTTTCGTAAGCACGATGCCAAAAACCCGGCGATGACGCGAATGGCGGAAGAGGTCGCGCTCGCGAAGGTACGAGCAAAGCAGTAGCCGCTAGCGGGGGATTCCGCACCAGGCATCTGCCGCCAGTGCCAGTCTTCTGAGCACTCTCAATCGCAAGTGAACAAAAAGCCAGACGCAACCGAGGTGTCGCGTCTGGCCGCTTGCGTTCCAACCATCCAGGTCGCGGCAAGAAAAACTTTTCAGATTCTTTTTGAGTTCTCTCGGCGAAGACGGTCTAACCACCTGTTGCCCCCACGCCGAGCTGAACGATGGATGCCGCGTTCCCCAAACCGTTCGAACACTATCGGCTCCTTCACGGTTCGCATGACCGGAAAGTGCCGATGGCCCATTCGCTGACCGAAGCGGAATTCACGCGCGCCGTTTCCGACGCGATGCCGCGATTGGTCGCGATCGCTCGCCGTCTCAGCGGGAGCGACGAATTGGCTCAGGAGTCCGTCCAGAACGCGTTGCTCCGAGCATCGAAATCCTGGCGACGATTTCGGGGACAATCCGAGATCGAGACCTGGATCACACGAATCGTCATCCGCTGCGTCCGCGACGTGATCGCACGCGAGCAGCGTCAGAAAACGCTCGTCCAACCCTTCGCAGAACAACAAGATCAGCGGGTGCGCGATGTCAGTGGCGGCCCGTCACAGCAGGCTCTCGATCGGGAACTGGAAGACGTGGTTCGGGAGGCGGTGCGTTGTTTACCCGAACGTCAACGCGAGGTTTTTGCGCTGGCAACGTGGCAAGGCTTAGCCGCATCGGAAATCGCGGAACTGTTGCAAATCAAACACGGCGCGGTGCACTCCAATTTGCATGCCGCGCGATCACGCCTTCGAGAACTGCTCGACAGCTACCTTTCGGCCGACGGAGGACTGCGATGACCCCAGAAGATTTCGACGCGTTGCTTCGCGAGTCCGACCCTGGTTCTCCCGAAGACGTCACCGAACAACAAAACGACTGGAAGAGACTCGTCGCGCGTCGCGCGACAACGCGTCGACGGATGGTCGTGTTTGCGACTGCCGCAGCGATTTTGATTGCGACGGGCTTGGCTTGGATTGCGACCAATGACGGCGGTGACGCTCGCATCGCTGACCGAGAGGAACAGCCCGTCAAGACCCAAACGAATCGCCCACCGGAGCTCGAAGCCCCCACGAATCGCTCGGACGGCGCGGGCGAGTCGTCACGAGACACACCCGAAGCCCCCGAACCCAAGGAGCCGGAACCGCTCGAAACACTGGCAATGCTCGTCGCGAAAGCCATCTCCGGAGAGAAGGCTTGGGCGAGCACGGTCCAAGAGATTCGCGAAGCGGACGCTTCGATACAACGCGAGATCATCGACTTGGTGCCACAGCTCGATGACATCCTGCTTCGCGACAGTGCGATCGAGTTGGTATGCGAGGCGGCCGACCGTTCAGAGCGTGATGTTTTAGGGGTTTGGCTGAACAAGCCGTCCACGCGACCAACGGCGTGGGGAAAATTGGTTGACACAAGCGACTTTCGCCAAGCCGTCTCGCTGACGGATTGGGCGCGTGATGACCGAGAGCGCGGCATGCTTTGCCGCAAGCTCGTTTCGTCGGGTCATCCTCAATCCTTGGATGTGATCGCCCAACTGGCGCTGCAGCCTCAGTGGCGGACGACGATTCGTCGGGACGTCAAACGCTTGAGCCCCGCTCAGGTTCGTGTTCTGACGTTGCGAATGCGTTCGCAAGATCGCAACGTCAAGATGGCGTCGGCGTTCATCCTCGCGTCGCTTCGCGATGACACGGTGGAACGTGTCGCCGCTTCGATGATCCTCGGTGGGCGCTACCGACACCCCGCCTACCTCGTGCTGCTGTCACGTAACACTCCCCAATCCAATGCCTTTTTGATGAGCGCGGGTGCTCGTCAGGATCTTTCACCGGCGCTCGTTTCGGCGCGCTTTCACTACTCAGCCTTTGAGGACCATTTGAAACAATGGCTCCTCGATTCCGACGGAGAATTCAATGAACCTCAGACCAAGCAAGATCGTGGCCGTGGCTCTTCTGTCGTTCGCCACGACAGGGGTACCGACCGAGTCAGCTAACGCACAAGTCGCGGAGGATGACTCCGTTTTGATCACGAAGTTTTACGACGTGGCGGACCTGCTGGACCCACCCTTCATGCTCGGCGGAAAATCCGAACCTGCGATGCAAATCCCGAGCGGAGGCTTCGGCGGCATGGGTGGTGGCATGGGCGGAGGTGTGGGTGGCGGCGGAATGGGAGCAATGGGCGGCGCCCCAGCCGGCGGCGGCGGCATGTTCCGCATGCCTGACGATATCCGACCTCAGTTGGGCGGTTTCGGCGGCGGCGGATTTGGCGGTGGCGGAATGGGAGGAATGGGCGGCGGCGGGATGGGCGGCGGCATGAGCATGGGCTACGGCGGAGCCGGCGTTCAACGCGCTCCGATCACGTTTGATTCATTGACCAATCTGATGTACGAACACGTTGGCAATGATGACAGCTGGCTGGTCAATGGCGGCGACGGCAGAATCTCCAACATCGGCAACTCACTGGTCGTCACCAACACCAGCAACGTCCACGCGCAAGTCGAATCGCTCTTGAAGTTACTCCGAGAAGAGCGGCGAACGATGCCGCTGCACGTCGACGTTCGAGTGGTCGAAATCACCGAATCGATCTCAAGCGTTGGTGAATTCACCCCTCAGAAGCTCGACGCGATGGCCGGCGATGAATCCGCGGCACGACTCACCTTGCGATGTAACAACCACCAAAGCTCCAAGGTCTCGGCGGGACTGAAGCGGTCCTACGTGGTTTCCATCACGCCGGTCGTCGGAGGCGCCTCGGACGGCAACTCATCCGCTTACCAACCCGTCACCGAGTCGGTTCTCCTCGGACTCTTCGGGCATGTTCGCCCCGACGTCGCGCGAGACCAAAAGACGGCGATGATTCACCTCGGCATCGAGTTAGCGGCGGCACCGGAGGAGGTCGACGCCTCCACCTTTGGCACGGGGGAATCAATCGACCGAATGGAGATCGAGTCTGCGACACTTGAAACGTCGGTGCAGGCCGTCAACGGGAATTGGACCCTCGCAGGATTGGTGGCCGTCGCCAACCCAACCTCGATTGTGAAATCCGGAGAGGCACTCCCCCACTTGGCGGTTCTCGTTCGATGGAAAGCATCGGAAGGTTCGCCGACGGCAAAGTAGCGGCAACGCTCGCAACCAGCGACCGAGCGCGTCGACTTTAGCGATCAGACCGGTTTCGAGGCGGGTTTGGCAGACCGGCCTCGGTTGATTTACGATGCGATCTCACGATCGTCGATTTGTCAGCCAAAACGTGCCCATGGACGACCCGGTCTCAGAAAATTCGCTGGACGCGCCAACGCATCCGGGTTCGGCGTTGCCGGAGGCTGACACCGAAAGTCTTGATGCGGCCACCGTTCATCCCGGCGACTCGGGTGTGGCCGACTTGGATTGTGCGGGCACCAGGCAGCCGTTGCCGATTCCAGGTCAAACGGTCGGTGGCTACGAACTCATCGGCGAACTTGCCCGTGGCGGAATGGGCGTCGTCTATCTCGCCAAGCAACCGAATCTGAATCGCCTTGTTGCACTGAAAATGGTGCTCGAGAGTGATCACGCGAGCGACGAGGAGCTTCAGCGCTTCGCCAACGAAGCCAAAGCGGCGGCCTCGCTCGATCATCCCGGAATCGTGCCCGTTTATGAGGTCGATTCCTGTGCGGGCCGTCCCTACTTTTCGATGGCCTACGTCGACGGCAAGAGTCTCGCAGCGATTCTAAATGAAGGCCCGCTGCCGGCCGAACGAGCCGCGGAGATTGCCCGCGACGTCGCGTCGGCGATGGCCCATGCTCACGCCAACCAGATCATTCATCGCGACCTCAAGCCCGCGAACATCTTGATCGACTCGGAGGGAGCGCCACGGATCACGGACTTTGGAGTCAGCAAGTCTTTGACGTCGCAATGCGCGTTGACGACACAAGGCGAGTTGATCGGAACACCACACTACATGCCGCCGGAACAAGCCGGTTCGCCTGACACCACGACGGGCCCAGCTTCGGACGTTTATTCGATCGGCGCGGTCCTCTATGCGTCCCTCACCGGCCATCCGCCGTTTCAAGGTCCTTCACCCATCGACGTGGTCACGCAAGTGATGACGAAGGATCCGGTGCAGCCGAGTCGTTTGATGGCCGGGATTCCCGAAGACCTCGAAACGATCACGATGAAGTGCCTTTCGAAGTCCCCTAAGAATCGATACTCCACGGCACTCGCGCTCTCCGAGGATCTGACGCGTTTTCTGAAAGGCGAGCCGATCTTGGCAAAGCCGCCGGGACTTCTGAGGCAGGTCGAACACGGGATTCGACGCCACGTGCTCCTGGCATCGGTTTCAGGCTCGTTTGCGACGTTGTTGGTGATGCTGACCATCCTGGCCGGAATCGCACTCATTCGGGAGCGAGCACGCGTCACGGAATTGACGGGGCTACTGGAAAACGAACGTGAATCCGCAAGGCGGTTCACGTACCGTCGAACCCAAAACATCACTGTCGAGCACTACGAACTGGCTCGTTTGACGGACGCGGCCGTTCGATTGCACCCGACGGATCCCCAAGTCGCCACGCATCTGACCATCGGCGCCGCCAGGATCGCCCAAAAACACGCTTTGACACCGCCGCCCGAGTTGGTGCAATTGATGCGGGAAATCGCTGAAATCGACGGCGCGCAGCAGCCGCCTTTCACCAAACTCTTGGAGCGAGTCGCGAAAAACGTGGAACGTCCGCTCACTGAATTTGAGCAGGCCGTCTATGGTTTGGACGTCGAATCGCCCAAAATAGCAGCGTTGGAAAACGAGAACGCCTCGTCGGAACGCTCCGACGCTCGAAATGACCCAGATGAGTGAACTATGAGCCAGGCCTGGAAATTGGTCATCACCGAGGGCCCTGACATCGGGCGCGAATTTCAATTGCCCGCCGAATCTCCGTTGGTCATCGGGCGAGGCACCGATAGTGACACTCAGATTCGCGACCCGAAGATGAGCCGAATTCACTGTGAAGTGAGGATGGACGACCAAGCCCCGCTTTTGATCGATCGCGGCGGTAGCGGCGGCACCCGCGTCAACGGCGAAACCATCGAGAGCCCGCGTCGCCTGACGCCCGGTTCAATCATCGAGATCGGCGAGTCGGTACTCCGCGTCGAGGACGGATCCACGGCATTCGACCAAGACACCGTCCGGCTGACGACACCGACCCGCTTGGACGACGCCCCTCCCGGTTCGATTACCGAACTCGAAGGCCAATCGTTCCATCACTATCGGCTCGGCGAATTGGTCACTCTGGGGCGCAACAGCGCAATCTTTCAGGGCATCGACACGAAACGCAACCTGACCGTCGCCGTCAAAGTCTTACGGCCTCAAATGACCCAGTCGGATGAACAGCGCGAGCGTTTCATCCGTGCGATGAAAACCGTCCTTCCGGTCAAGCACGCGAACATCGTCGGTTTGCGAAACGCCGGAAAGAAAGGTCCCTATTGCTGGGCAGCGATGGACTGGGTCGAAGGCACCAGCGCAGCCAAGTTGATCGAGAGTATCGGTATCGGAGGCACGCTGGACTGGCGCGAAGTCTATCGGTGCGGATTGCATATCGCACGGGCGCTCGTCGCCGCAGCGGAACACGGCGTCGTCCACCGCAACATCACCCCCGCCAACATTCTCCGCCGCGACGACGGCTGCGTTTACATGCTCAGCGATCTCGTCTTCGCCAAGGCACTCGAAACAACCGAAGCGGCACAGCTCACCAAACCCGGCGACATCCTCGGCGAATTGGGCTACCTCGCACCCGAACGCGTTCTGGATGCGACCAAGCTCGACGCGCGAAGCGACTTCTTTGGACTCGGCGCAACACTCTACGCACTGCTGACGGGCAATTCGCCGTTTCCATCCAGTTCGGTCGCCGATTGGCTCAAAGCGACCAACGAGGAGACGCCCGCCCGCCCGGTCGGATCGCAGATCGGAATGGACGAACGTTTCAGCGATCTCGTGATGCGTTTGATCGAAAAAGACCCCGCGGATCGCTTCGAAACCGCCGCCGAGGTCCTCACCGATTTCAAACGCGTCGGCACCTTCGCCGGCATCGACATCACGCAGCTCTAACAACGCTCGTCCGCTGGCTAGGCAATGTGCCTCAAACGTCGAAATCTGCGTTTTGGTGAGCCGCAAAGCCCTCGCTACTCAAACTGAGTGGTTTCCTAAAACCAAAGGATGCTGGGCTGTGAAGGCTCGCTTTTTTCTTCACCCTCCAGTCTTGCGACATCGATCACGAAAGTCCGCCTCCGACGGGATGCAGGGCACGGCAGTGACTACGCTTGATGTTCGATGCGATTGAGGTCGTCTTGATCTCAAAGTTCGCATTAGTGGCAAGACCCCAAAAGCGGCGGGTGATCATCCAACGCGAGACGACTTCCACCTGAAACGTATCTCTTTCCTTCGGCTCTCAATGCACATTCGCTGTCTCCTCCTCCTGGCTTTGGCTGGAATCACGCTCGATGCGTTCTCTCAAGAACTCAGCCCCGAAGGCCGCGTGCGAGCCGATGCGCATCGCTTCTTAGTCAGCGAGTTCATCACCGACCGAGACGTCAAAATCACGGGCAAAGAGTCTGGAACAACGGATCAACGGATCCTGCAGGAACTGGTCGTCATGCGACCCAAACGCGAGTTCGATTCTCATTGCGTGATCGAATTGCCCCGTGGGGCGGAGCGGGTCGCGGGCATGTTTCGCCACCTCACACTCAAAGGCGAGGGACTCCTGCGAATCAAGTCGAT
Organism: Planctomycetota bacterium; assembly: GCA_039821165.1. Classification (GTDB taxonomy): domain Bacteria; phylum Planctomycetota; class Planctomycetia; order Pirellulales; family Pirellulaceae; genus Stieleria. Next base: position 10,563 of record JBCBOT010000279.1, read on the forward strand.
TCGTTTGCTCCCGTTCGCGGCAGACTCACATCTTCACCAAAGCAAACAAGAAGATCGTTTCTATCGTGTCCAAATGCCATCGATGCCGATCCCCGAGAGGGACCTCGCAACCGCCTCACTCGAGATCCATTTCGAAGGCACCGGAACGACTCGCATCGATAGCATCGAGTTCCATTCGCAGGGCAAACTCTCGATGTCATTCGACGACATCCCGTTCCGAAATCTTGGTGCGGAGAGACCCCGCAAACAAGTCGTCCATCCGGGAAGTTCGTGGGTTCGGTAGAATTCTCCGCAAAGGAGAATCGCCTTGCAAGACAAAGAACTGTATCAGCAAATTCTGGGACTCAACTCGCCTTGGTCTGTGAGCGATGTTGAGCTTGACCACGAAGTATCTGAGATTCGAGTGAAGGTTGACCACCCACGAGGGGTCAAGTTCTGCTGTCCCGACTGCAGCACCGAACTGAGTTGTCACGACCACACCGAAGAACGCCGATGGAGACACCTTGATTCATGCCAGTTCAAGACGATTCTTGTCGCCCGGATTCC
>JBCBOT010000280.1:0-11097 GCA_039821165.1 Planctomycetota bacterium
GTGGGCCTCGCTTATCGCAAGATCAGTTTTCGATAGCATTGTCAAAATGCGCAACTTCAAAACTGACGCGTCGGGTTTCCGTTTGATCCATGAATGCGAATAAACGCGAGTGACACTTGCCAAAAGCGCAACTTCAAAAAGCGTGGGAGAGGGAACGACTTGCGAAAAATCCCTCGCTGACGCTTCGGGTTACCATCTTATGTTCGCTTTCAGTCTATGAAGCGGCGTCCAGTTAGAGCCCGAGGATTTGGTTGGTGAAGAAGACGAGGATGCAGTTCAGAAAGAGTCCGATGACGCAGGCGTTGCAGGCTCGATGAATGTCACCGCGCTTCGCGGCCACGAATGAAATCCAGAATGGGACACTGCTGGCGGCGTACACCGCGAAACAGGCCATCCCCTCAAGAATAGAGAATCGATCGAGGCCGCAAATCAACGCGATCACCGGACTCACTGCGGCGAACGAACAGAGCGTACCCAGCAGTGACGAGGTGAGCTTGAAAACGATTAAGGTCGTCGAAGCCAGTTGACTTCGTGATTCTTTACTCGCGGTATCCATGCTTTGAGTCCCTGGGTGCGTGTCGTCGTCCAACTCGTCTCTTTGGCCAGCAAGTGAACGACCAAGCGGAAGTCATCAAAAAAAGCCTCGCCCAGGTGGGGGCGAGGCTCCTTTGAATTCTTTTGACCGAGACTTCTTAGAAGTCCTCGTTCTGGTCGTCACCGAAGTCATCGACCTGGGTCTCTTCCGTTGCTTCTTCCAGTTCTTCCTCGTCGTCCAAGCCGAGGATGTCACGCTGGTCGTCCGTCAGTCGAACGTAGCCGAGGTCGCGGACGACCTCGAGAACTTCGCTGCACGTCGGGAACATGCGTCCGCTTTTGCGCTTGTAGTCGTCCATCGCCCGCATGAACTCGATTTCGGGGTCCGAGTAATCGCGTTCGCATGTGGTGGGGTCGATGTGGCGACGACGCTGCTTCTTGCGTCGCGGAGTCGACATCATGCCGACGTCCGATGCGTCGGGATCGCCCGAACGTCGCTCCCCATCGGGTGCTCTTCGGTCAAGCGTGAGGACTGCCTCGTCCTGGGTCTCTGAATCGCCGGCGGAAACAGAACTTTCTTTGTTTGCGGAAGGCATGCGTTGAATCCTGAGGAAACTTGCGAACCATCAGGCCCCGTGCGTGCGTTCACCCGACGCTTTGTCGGAAGTGGTGTGTCGAGGTTCGCCAGAGAGACTTCGAACGCGGGGCCACCAAAAGCTAGCATGCGTTCTGCGCAAAGTTTGCTGCGCTGGTAAGAAAACCGGGTGCGCGAAGCCTTTCCGACTAGGTTGAGTTTCCGCCTGGCGCGGTCGTATCGATTCGCTCGTGAATAAAAGTGCCGTCGGCGCGAAACTCGTAGCGAACAACCCTGGAAATCAGCCAATGAAAGGCAGTTTTACGATGGGATCACTTCGCCGTCTCGCGACGATCTTCCGCACAATCCCACCTGCGGATGGAAGCGGCACTCAGACGGCGTCCGCCATCGCTTCGGGCATCAATCCTCGATAGCGTGCCGACGCAAATGATCGATACCACGTCGCAGCTCGTTCCAGGAAGTCGCGCGAGTCGACGACGGTCTCACTGCCGGCCGCCGAGTCGACTCGACTTGCGAATTGGTGCAACGTTTCGTGGGGGGCTCGGATCAGATCGTGTTTCTTGAGCTTACGATCAACTCGTTGCAACATTTGGCGGCTCTCAAATTCCAGTGGGTCCGCCCCTTTTCGAAGCCGCTGGCGATGCCGAATCCACATCAGGATCACGACCATGCAGAACAATGGAAGCTGAGCCACTCGGAAAAGGAAGGTGAGTGAATCGGCAGTCCGAAAGGAACCGAGAAATGCTAGAAAGCGATCGATCAGCGATAAACCCTCATCCGCGTCCGCCAGATCGTCGGTAGAGAATTCGTCATCGTCGATCTCTTCTTCCTCGGAAGACAATGTGACGTAGCGTCGACCAACGGTCGCTTCGACCGGAAACCACTGCTCGCTCAACTCGTCATAGGCTTCGACCCAAGCATGTGCATCGCGGTTGCGTGCGACCCAATATTTCTGGTCCTCACTGTATTCGGTGACGACGTAGCCGGTCACGTATCGCGTCGGAACATCGACCGAACGAAGTAGTACGGCTGCGGCGCTGGCGAAGAACTCGCAGTGCGAGGGGTGCCTTGTTTGTAGAAAATGGACGAGCGGATCGACGTTCTTCGGCGAGACGGTCTTTTGCAGCGAGTACTTGAAGTTCGCCTGAAAGAACTGCTCCACCGCTTCCGCCTTGGCTCGCGGTGTCAATTTGCCTCCGCAGATGGAGAGTGCAAGGTCCGCGATCTCCACGCGCAATTTTGGCGGTAATCTCAGTAGGACGTCCTCCCTCGCATCGCCAAGGACCTCACGCGGGTTTTCTTGGCCGACGCCGAGCACGTAGGGCTGGTTCGAGTCGACCGTCCCGGCGGCGATGACATCATGGTGATTGATTTCGAGATCGCTGTAGGGATCGGCTTCGATCCACTCGGTCGCGAGCGCCGTGAAGACCGTGTTGCCTTTCATCGGAACGTTATGGACTTCCATCGTCCCGACGACTTCGGCCGGAGTTTCCCTCATCGGAAATCGACGGCGACTGTCTCGCGCTTTTCTGGCGATTTGAATGGTGGCGGGGACGTCGGACGTGACGACTCGTCCGATGAGTTCGGATGCGTTTCCTGTTCCTCGATACGAACTCTTTGAAGTGACGCCCCAGCTGCCGCGGTTGTACGAATCAAAAACGTTGCCGCGGAGATATCCGGGCGTTCGAATCGCGTACACCCGCACCGCTGGTTCGGCGGGGTCGCCGATCATGTGTCGTCGCACTTGGCCGAGCTTACTTCCTCGGACGTAGCGGGTACCGCCGATGATTGCGCTGGATGTAACCGACTCGAGTGTCTGTGAGAGACGATCGAGAAACGAAAGTTGCATCCCCGGAACGGCGTTGGACGCGATCTGTCCCGCGACCGTGGTGAGCATCAACAGCAATGAAACCGCAAGGATCGTGTAGGTAACGCCCGTCTTACCATCCTCACCACGGGCGGAGGCTGTTGCTGCCGGCAGCGGCGCGACCCGCATGCGGCGTGTTCGTTTCTTTTGTTGTTGCCGAAACTTGCGGGCGGCCGCAATCAATTGCCAGTGTCGCAGGATGTGCCGTGATCCCAGGGAGAATCCGAACACGGTTCCGAAGGCCGCCAACAATTGGCCGCTCATGCTGTGGCTGACACCACCGGCCGTGACCGTCGCGAGAACGAGCACGAGACCGCAGGGCAGCATGGCGGGATGTCCACGTCGCGGAAAGCAAATCCAGAACGCGACCGTTGCAAACAGTGTTCCATGAGCCGCTGAATCCACCAGCATCGCGACCGGGTTGAGATTGCCCTGCATGTGGTGGCCGACGCGTAACGACACGCCGGCGAAGAAGCACAGAACAGCGACGACCACCGAAATCACAGCACGTCCCGTCGGCGGTTTGAGAATCGGCTCGGATTCTTGAACAGCGGGGCGTCTGAGTCCATGACGCGGGTCATTGCGTAGACTTTTGATCTTCGCCAGAACCTTGTTCTCCATCCGCGTCTTGGCTTCTTTCGCCTGCGCATTTCGGAAGTGCACGATTGCGACGATGGAACCCGCAATGGCAAGGATCCCGAGCACCCACCACGTCGTCGTGAAGGTCGACCCGACGAAGATCGCCTCGGCAAAGATCAACGCTGGTAACAGACACCAATCGTATGGTGTCGTCGCCAACTGTCGTGAAGACATCGTCGCTTGAGCCATACTACGCGGACCTCCGAAGATCAGCACTCTCGGATTGACTGAGAGGTGAGTAGTTGACGTAACTCGGCAACATGTTCGCCAGCCGCTTGCGCTCGGGGGCGTCTAGATCGATCAACGAGAGTACGAGAATCGGTTGGGGACGAGTGTTTTCAAGAATGTCAATCAATCGCTCCTCGCCCGTGGCGGCATCGGTCGGTTCGGCACCGGCAAGCTGAACCAGCATCGACTCACAGGTATCGACGCCACCTGTCGCCGAGCCCAAGTCGTAGTTCTCTTGATCCCCCGTCACACGAAGCTGCAAATGGACCCGCCGGGCGGTGATGTCCATGACCGCAGTGGCCGCGACGGACATCAGCCGTTCGAATTGCCACTCGCTCTCTTCGGATTGAGGTTTGCGGCCATCGAAATCGATCGCCGAGGTATCAATGATGAGCGTGATGGCTTGAACCGATGGGGATTGATATTCCCGCACGATCGGACGGCCGAGCCGCGCCCAAGAAGCAAAGTCCCATCGTCGCACCTGCATGCCTTCCTGGTACTCGCGGTTTCCGATGTACTCGACCGGCGCTCCGGCAACCAACTGCTTGGTCCAGTCGCCGATCACAGAGAGCATCATCCGCGCGGTGGGATCATCGTCGCCGACGATGGGAGCGGGTGTGATTGCGATTTCAGCATCCGAATCGATTCCGCGTCGATCATTGAAGAAGTAGAACGGGAATGCCGAGCTGACCTGAAACGGAGGCAACGCGTGGACGCCGCGACGATCGAATCGCATCGCACCCTGCCAGCGGACCTGGCCGCCGGAGCGAAGTTGGCCGGCCGAAACCGGTGGCGAAGCGTCCCAAACGGGCTCTTCCGTCGATGCCATGACCTCGCGAATTCCTTCGCGATGCCAGCCGATTCGCAAATCCATGGCTGGCAAACCACGCTTGTTCGTGAGTCGCGCCGTTACCGGAAACGGTTCGCCCGCGATGGCGGATCGGGGGAGAGAAAGACTCAAACCGAGATCGGGGCGCATCAAACGATTGATACTCCAGCCGCCCAGCAAGATCGCGCAGAAGGCTCCCATCAGCCCGCTCCACGGAAAGCCCCAGACGACGTTGAGGGTCATCATCAGCGCGAGCAACGCCGTGATCGAAGACGCGGTGACGCTGCGGCGCACGGAGAGGTAGGCCAACGCGGGGGCGAACACCACTCGAAGCATTCCACGGATCGCCGAACGTAAGAACCCCGACCGTTTCTTTCGCTTGATCCTGCGTGCCCGCTCGATGGTCTTGGCGTCTCTCAAACCGGGACCTCGACTTGTCGCAACAACTCTTCGATGATCGATGCGGCGTCCGCCCAAGTCCCCGAAACGGCTCGTAGCGAGACGCGGTGCGCCAACACCGGGACGGCGACCTGTTGAATGTCATCGGGGATGACTTACTCGCGTTTGGACAACACGGCGCGAGCTTGTGCGGCCCGCAGCAACATTTTGGAACCCCGCGGACTGCACCCGACACGCATGCGGCTATCCTCGCGTGTTGCGCCGACAATCCGCACGAGATAGCGTGCGATCTTCGGGTCCACGTTGACCTCGCGAACGAAACGCTGAAGTTGCGCGAGTTCGTCTCGATGCATGACCGGCTCAAGTTCGCTCGACGGATCACGGGCGGCTTGATCCAGCAGCAACTCGACTTCGCTGTCGGCGTCCGGGTAGTCCATCGAAAGTCGAAACAGAAAACGGTCCAACTGCGATTCCGGCAGCGGGTACGTCCCTTCGAATCCGTTCGGGTTTTGCGTCGCGATCACGACGAAGGGTTGCTGTAGCGGATACTGCGTCGACTCGATCGTCACCTGTGATTCGGCCATCGCCTCGAGCAAAGCGCTTTGCGTTCGCGGCGAAGCGCGGTTGATTTCATCGGCAATCAACAGGTTGCAGAACACGGGGCCGCGACGAAAGTGAAACTCACCGGTTGCGGGCTGAAAGATCGAACTGCCCAAGATGTCCGAGGGCAGCAGGTCAGGCGTGCACTGGATCCGCTGAAAATTGAGGTCGATCAATCCGGCGATCGATTTCGCCAAGGTGGTCTTTCCGACTCCGGGGACATCCTCGAGAAGCACCGATCCCTCGGCGAGTACGGAGGTGAGCACGGAATCAATGACGTCGGCTTTGCCGCGAATCACCTCTTGCAGTCGCGTGCGAACGGCTTCGATCTGATTGAGTAGTGTCGCGATCTGGTTCGAAACCGTTCCATCGGAGTCGGCCGACTTCGTCGCCGATGCGGGGCCGTCCTCCTCGGTTCGCGGTGACTGGGTGGGGGAATCGCTTTCCCGCATAAACATGCGAATCTCCAAAATCGCGAATGGACTCGAGGACGTATGGCAGTACGGTCGACCGAAGTCGGCAGTTCACCGGTGAGACGAACACGGCACCAGCGTGCGGCTCAACCCTGGGGCCGACTTCGTCGTTCCCAAGGGCGCCGTGTGGAGCAATCGTGAGCCGTTTACCGGGGAACCCCAGCCACGCGCGAGCGTTTCCAAAACGCCACAGCCGTCGTCCCGAGAATAGCCTTTTGGCGGAGCATCCCGTCGCGTCCACCCGAACGGCGTCATTTTAACCAGTCGGATCAGTAGCGAGGCACTTCCGAATCAATTTCGAGACTCCATTGCTCGATCCCTCCGCCCATATTCTGCACTTTGGGGAAGCCCATCGAACGTAAAGCCTGCGTGACCTGCATGCTTCGCCCGCCGTGATGGCAGTGGACGATGATCCGATCGTCTCGATGAGGCTCCAATTCTTCGATCCGTTCCCCGAGCTCGCCCATCGGAATCAGAACGCTTCCGGCAATCTTTGCCGTCTCGTACTCCTCGGGCTGCCGCACATCCAAGAGTAAGAATGTGTCGTCGCCATCGAGCAAGGTCTTCACCGTCTGCACATCGACTTCGATTGGAAACTCATCGCTCATTCGCTATCACTCGCTTTCTTCGCGGCTAGAGGCGGCAATTCGAGATCACCGTTTGGAAAATTGCAGACGCACCAAGTCGTTCGAGTTTCTCCATGACGTCGATCACTTCTTCGCGACGAACCATCACACGAACACTCCGCCATTGTTCATCCTCGAGTGTTCCGATGGTTGGCGAATTGAAGCCCGGCGTAATCACTTCGGCTTCTTGAAGCTTGGCGAGTGGAATGTTGTATTCCAAGAGCGAGTAATCGCGCGCGATCACAACTCCCTCAAGGCGTCGCACCACGCGGTCCGCCATCTCGGTGTCTCGACACGAGTCGTTTTGGATCAAGACGGTTTCGTAAGTTCCGATCTCTTCGAGTACCTTCAATCGATTGGCAGCCAGTGTGCTTCCGGTTTCGACAAGATCCACGATGGCATCGGCGACGCCCAGTTGGATCATCACTTCAACGCTTCCGGACAACGAGACAAGATGAGCGAGCGCGTTCTGTTGCCCCAGATAGGCCTTGGTAATGTTGGGGAAACTCGTCGCGATCCGCTGACCGTCGAGTTCTTTGACGGAGTGAATCTCGTTGTCTTCTGGCACGCAGATGGCCAAGCGACAACGGCCGACGCCCAAACGCATTCTTGTCGACACTTTCGCATTGGCTTCTTCGACGAGGTCGCTTCCGGTGAAGCCCATGTCGATCGCGCCCTCCCCCACGAGCGTCGGGATGTCGTCCGTGCGAAGGAAAATCAAATCGATTGGCAGCCCTTGAACCTTGGCAAACAAGCCTCGATTCTGGCGGCGGAAACGCAGCCCCGCCTCGGACAGTAACTCCGCCGAGAGTTCACTGAGCCTCCCTTTGCTGGGGAGACCGATTCGCAGGTTCTTGCCTAGTAGTCCCATTTGCCTTTGATCTTTAGTTCGTTTCGCCGTTTTGGGTGTCCCCACCACGACTCGCCTTTTCCTGCAGCCCCGAAGTCCCTTCCCGGCGTGCAAGTTCCGATGCCACTTCACCCAAGTCCACGCCACGGTATGCGAGCAGGACAAACGTGTGATACAGCAAGTCACCGGCTTCATAAATAAAGTGCTCGCGTCCCTCATCACCTTCTTCCTCTGCCGCTTCGATCAACTCGGCAGCTTCCTCGAGAATCTTCCCCCCGATTTTGGATGGACCGCCGTCGAGGAGTTTGGTGGTGTAGGACCCCGGCGGCCGTGAGCGAGCACGCTCTGACAGCGTTGCCATCAAGCGTTCGAGCGGGGCAAGTGATTCAGGAGTTTGCGTCATAAAACCGCGAGTTCTCTTCCAGTAGCGACTGCTAGGATCGTAGATGCCAGTGGCCTAATTGCCAACACACCCGCAAGATCGGCCAGGTGCAGATGCGATGGTTGGATGAATCAAGCCGCGAAATTTAGGCAAGGTCCGGCAAATGGTGGCGGTATCCGCTCGCCAGGCGTTGCTGCTCCCTGAAACACGCTGCATGTGCCGTTCGGCGTAGCGCTCGCCCGCGAATCGACGGGTTTTGCATTTCAAGACCAGCGTCTAGGCTCGTTTCTCCACCGAAGCACTCGCATCAGGCGAACTTGCAGTCGCCTGCTGTGTCACAGGATTAGCCGCGACAACAACCCTTCACCCGGCCGCCACCCTTGAGGCACCGTCATGATCACGATCGTTGACTACCAAATGGGCAATCTGAGAAGCGTTCAAAAGGCGGTGGAGCGTGTCGGCGGTGAAGCACGTATTTCATCCGATCCAACGGAGGTGGCGTCGGCCGACGCACTGATCTTGCCTGGGGTCGGAGCCTTCGGCGATGCGATGGCTGAGATCAACCGGCGCGATTTGGCTCAGCCGCTCCGTGACTTCGTGCAGACCGGCCGGCCCTTCCTCGGAATCTGCCTCGGCCTCCAACTGTTGTTCGATCAAGGCTACGAACACGGTACCCATCAAGGCCTCGGAATCTTGCCCGGAGAAGTTGTCCGCTTCGAGTTGCCTGCCGAATTCAAAGTCCCGCACATGGGCTGGAACACGGTCAAGCAAACCGCGCCGTCCCCCATCCTTAACGACGTCGTAGACGGCGCCCACTTTTACTTCGTGCACTCGTTTTATGTGGTTCCCGCGGACACAAGCGTGACTTCTTTGACTTGTGATTACGGTCTCGAGTTTTGTGCGATGGTGACGCGGGACAACTTGTTCGCGACTCAATTCCACCCCGAGAAAAGCCAAGCCAACGGACTACGTTTGTTGGGCGCTTTTCATCAGCTGACGCAACAAAGCAAGATCGGCGGCTGAGTCTGCTTCGTCTCGGCATGCCAAAACGTCGCGAGTCTCCAAACGATCTTTTCCGCGAATGAAGATCTTGTGCGAATTGTGTCCGAATCGGATGACGGTTGCCCGGGCACTTTAGGCGGGGAGTATGGTGTCTCTCGTGTTTGCGTCTTTGGCCGTGTGAAGCTGCTGCTTGCAGCGGCCCTCGGCTACGAAAAACAATGCAGACGTGAGCGAAACGAGACACCACCCAACGCAGGGCGACGTGATGCGTGAGAGAACAAACCGACGGGATTCGATCAAGCGACTCGCAGGCCTCGGCGCCGGCTACTTCGTTGCCCCTTTGACAACCTACGCGCAAGAAGCGCCGACGGACTCTTCGCGCCCCCTCATCACCTCGGGGGTCGCGTCGGGAGATGTCACTTCCGACGGAGGCATTCTCTGGAGCCGCTGCGATCGGCCCGCTCGGATGTTGATCGAAGTCTCCACGAGTCGCCAGTTCGACGATGTGAAACGGATTGTCGGCCCAGACGCCATGTCGTCAAAGGACTGCACCGCCAAAGTCCGACTCAGAGGGTTTGCACCGGGCACTCGTTTGCACTACCGAGTTCGGTTCGAGGAGTTCGCCGGACGACGGCGACGTAGCGAATGGGCCGAAGGATCGATGTTGACCGCACCACAAACATCCAAGGACGTCACATTCGTCTGGTCGGGTGACACTGCGGGACAGGGCTTTGGGATCGACCCGGATCGTGGCGGTATGCGGACCTACCAAACCATGCTGGATCACAAGCCCGACTTCATGGTTCACAGTGGGGACGCCTGTTATGCCGACGGGCCCTTTCCCTCTCGGATTGAACTGGACGATGGAAGTATCTGGTCCAATATTGTCACCGAAGGCACCTCAAAAGTTGCCGAATCGCTCGAAGAGTTCCGCGCAAACCATCGCTACAACTTGATGGATCGCCATGTCCGTCGCTTCAATGCCGAGACGCCTGTCATTGCACAATGGGATGATCACGAAACGGTCAACAACTGGTATCCAGGAGAATTCTTAAACGGCGATGACCGTTATCGAACCAAAAGCGTCTCAATGCTTGCCGCGCGGGCCAAGCAAGCTTTCCTTGAGTATTCACCGATCCGAACGGTCGCGGACGGACGACAGCGTCTTCATCGCGTCGTGAACTACGGACCAATGCTTGACTTGTTTTTTCTGGACCTGCGCAGCTTCCGAGGTCGCAACTCGACAAACAGACAAAGCGAACTTGGAGACGCCACTCAGTTCTTAGGAAGACATCAGTTGTCGTGGCTTAAGTCCGGCCTGAAACAGTCCAAAGCGACATGGAAAGTGATTTGCAGCGACATGCCGATTGGTTTGGTGGTGGGTGACGGCAACCACTTTGAAAATGCCGCGAACGGCGATGACGGACCGCCCCTCGGTCGCGAACTCGAACTCGCATCTCTTTTTCAATTTGTCAAACAGGAACAAATTCAAAACCTCGTCTGGATCACCGCCGATGTGCACTACGCGGCGTCGCATTATTACGACCCGAACCTGGCGAGCTTCAAAGACTTTTTACCGTTCTGGGAGTTCGTGAGCGGTCCACTTCACGCCGGAACGTTCGGGCCCAATAAGCTCGACAACACGTTTGGCCCGCAGGTCAAGTTCACGAGCGTCACTTCCGAACTGAAGCCAAACCGCCCACCGTCGGAGGGCCTGCAATTCTTTGGCAAGGTGCGAATCGAAAAAGAGACACAGGTCATGACGGTCGAGCACTACAACCGCAACGGCAACAAACTTTGGGGCGTCGAATTGGAACCCTCGGCTTCCGCGTAGGAAATTGAATTGAGTATTTGCGCACTTCTCGCGGGCGGACTTCTGCTGCTGGCCCTGCTGGCACACTTCTTTGTCGGGACCAACGAGTACAAAACATGTTTGCCTCCGCCAGACTCAAACGTGGAGCACCAAGCTTGGGTGCAGGGACTCGGCGGATGGCACTTTGTCACGGTTGATTTACTCGCGATGACCAGTCTGTTCTTCGCGATCGGACTCTCGGATTGGCTTCCGTGCGAGCC
>JBCBOT010000281.1:0-11086 GCA_039821165.1 Planctomycetota bacterium
GAGCCTGAGCAGTACGCCGAGCCTGAGCAGTACGCCGAGCCTGAGCAGTACGCCGAGCCTGAGCAGTACGCCGAGCCTGAGCAGTACGCCGAGCCTGAGCAGTACGCCGAGCCCGAGCAGTACACCGAGCCTGAGCAGTACACCGAGCCTGAGCAGTACACCGAGCCTGAGCAGTACGCCGAGCCTGAGCAGTACGCCGAGCCCGATACTTACGCGGATTCGAACGCTTCGACCGAGTCGGAACAGTACCCTGAGCCTGGCTCGTATGGTGAAGCCGAGTCAACGGATCCGGAGCACGACTACGAGTCTGAGCCGTACGTCGCTCCAACATCGGAAGCATCCGCGACCGACTTCTCGCAGCACCAGGAGCTGAGTGACTCAACCGGTTACGGGCTCCCAACGGACGATGAGAATCAAGCCGAACCACTTTCCCAGGAGGGAACCGGCCTCGCGGAAATGTTGATCCAGGACCTGGCCTTGGATCAGGCGTCGGATCGAGTTGAAGAGGAATCTGCCTATGTCGAATACGGCGCAGCTGATGAAGCCGTCGCTGGCGGGGAGCTGGGCAACGGGCAACCCGAACAGATGACTCAGGAATTCGAAAACACGTTCGTCATGGAACACGAGATTTCGGGGTCAACCGAGGACTCGTCTCCGTGGAACTTGGCGGATTCCGGCTACGTGAACGATGAGGCTGAAGAAACTTCGGAACCGGAGGAGCAGCCATCGAACACCGACACGGTTTCGGTCGATCAGACGGTCGTGGCTCCGGTCGAGCCGGCTCCCGATGATGATTCGATTGAAGCTTACATGAGTCGCTTGCTTCAACGAGTTCAGGGAGATGATGAGACGGAAGGGGAGTCTCCCGAACCGGTGGCCGATTCGGTTGCGGTCGAAAGTGCTGATTCGGAATCCGTGGTGACCACTTCCGAATCCGAGGGTGAACGCAAAGAAGCCCCGATCATGCCGCGGTCTCAGGCCCCGGAACGCGATCACAATATGTCGGCGATGCGCGAATTGGCGAACCAGTCCGCCCGCAATGCGGTTGCCCGCAGTATTCGTCTGCAGGCCCGCAACACTCAGATGAATGCCGCGTTCAAAGGAGCGATTGGGATTGGTCTGATGTTGATTGCGGTGATCGTGAGTGCTGCGTTGAGTCTCACACCAATGCTCAGGATGATCGCTTGGGGTGCTGGGCTCATCGCGGGGGTGATCTTCTTGAACGAGGCCTACGGACTTTGGAGCGAGGCCCGTCGCCGCCTCTCATTGGCTGAAGAGAGTTCCAGTGGAATCGGTCTCGACGGAGAATTGGCTGCCGAAATCACCGCTTCGGACCAAGTCGACTTGGCACCGTCTGCGCTAACAGGCAGTGAAGACTCCGCTTCGCCAACGAAGGAATAGGAGCCTCGTCGAAACGTCAGCTTTCGAGAGGTTCGTGCAGGGTCTCGTTTGAGTCCACTCACACCCAAGAATCCGATTCCGCGTCGGCAAACGGTTCGTCGCGAGGTGCCAATCAATTGGCCTCGCTGGGTTTGATGGGTGGAATCCGTATCGCCCGAATTTCTGGAACATCCGGACTTGATGACGGTTGGGGAGAGATCGAATCGAACATTGGGTTCTCCGTCAAATTCACTTGCGGAGTCGGTATTCGTTCCACATGGTTTCCAGGGCAAGACTCCGCGTCAGCGGAATCGGGGGGATCATTGGTTCAAGTTACCGAAAGGATCTCAGAAAAGTGTCATCAAAGATTTTGTTGAGTGCGTGCGTCGGATTGCTTCTTGTCTTCACGACTTGCACCCCGACTCAGGCGAGTCTGATTGCGACCGACAATTTTGACAGCCCCGGCGGATGGTCTGACAATCGCCTCTCGACCATCTCGGTGCTCGGCAACGAAACCATCATGGGCGGCGTGAACGTTTTCGGGGCGGGAGCATCCACGTCTCAAACGTTTTCGCTTTCGGGGTCTCAATCAAGCATCGATCTCGGACTGCGGTTCTTCCACTTTGACAGTTGGGACACCGGCGAATCGTTTCGAATCTTCTTGGACGGAAACTTGGTTTACCAACGTGCCTTCAACCAAGCCGTGTTCGGCTCCGACGAAGTTCTGTTTAACGAACCGGGGCCCGTGAATCGCACCGACGCCTATGTCGACATCAATCTCAACTACGCCACGACGGCTTCGAATGTGACGGTGACATTTACTTCGACACTCGATCAGCCCGCATTCGATGAGTCTTGGGGCATCGACAACTTTGTGCTGTCGGATGATCTCACCACCGCCGCCGTACCCGAACCAGCCGGGTTCGCAATCTTCGCCGGCCTAAGCGGCGTGTGCTGCTGCGTCCGCCGCCGCCGCTAAGGAGTCGTTCGGAAACAACTTCGACAATCGATTGGACTCACGTTACGCGAAGACGCCAAGCCGCGAAGTCCTTCCCCGCCTTGGCGTGATCACTCTTTGCTTCCGCCGAACTTGTCTCCGAGCGCTTCCTAAGGTCCGTTCCGCCGAGAGTGCTGCTCTCTTGAAGTGTGAGCTGATACGCTCCCGACCCGTTGGTGGAAGAGTCGTCGGCGGGTTTCGAAAACGGGCGAACAGGTGCGGGCGGGATCTCATTCTGCCCGTGCGTCGCACGCTCAGACGTTGGGCCTGAAAACCGGGAAAAGCAATTTCTCAAACCGGACTGTGGCGTTTTGTCGCTCCGGTTTTGAGGAATTTGCGTGTTGAAGCGATGACGCGTAACCTTTGGAAATTCCAAAGGCGGATTCGCTTCAACCTATCTGAATGAATCTTATATGACCCGGCGTTTCACCCCACCGCAGTACCCTACATCTTCCAGTGTCACCAAGCGTCAATCTCTTCTTCGAAAGTTGATGCCTCAAAGTCTTGAGGCTCGGCATTTATTGGCCGGTGATGTTTGTTTCGCCCACGAATTTGTCGCCGCACCCGAAGCCGAAAGCACGAGCGCATTCAGCACGGCCGAGTTCGACAAATCGGGCGGCTCGTTCGTTGATTTGGCCACGCTCAATTCACCCGCGTTGCCTTCGTTCACGGCACCGCTCACGGTACCGGAGCAGCTCGGTTGGTCGGCGCATGTCGACAAGCCGATCGTTTATCAAAGTGGTGACCATTCGATCGAAGTCGCTATCCGACCTGACTACATCGCCGTGGATGCCGGCGACCAGTTTCCAGTTTGGGACAACACGGGTCTTCGACGCGAGCAGCTTTATGGAAGTTCCATCGCCGTCTACCGAATTCCCGCCGAGGCGCCTGTTGGACCATCGTTCGCGCCCGTCGTCAGCGATCTGATCGCAAACACTTCTTACGAACTGTTGCCGGTGTTCACGACGGCCAAGTCGGAATTCGACGCTGGCGAAGGCATGTCGGTGGCGACCGACGAAGTCATCGTTCGTGTCGGCGCGGACTTCGAGAAGTACAGCGAGGGTGCTTCGCCGGAAGATTATCTGGATAGTCTCGACAATGTAGATTCGTTCCGTCAGCTACCCGGTACGAACGACCAGTTCGTCGTCACGCTCGACAACGCCAGTCCGATCGAAACGATTCAGACGGCAGCGGATTGGGACGATGGAACGCTTTGGCAATGGTCGACCCCGAACTGGTTCCATCGAATCGAAACGTTTTACACACCGAATGACCCGCTATTTGGAAACCAGTGGGGCTTTGACAACACCGGACAACTGTCGAGCCTTGCGGATCATGACGTGAACCTTCCTGAAGCTTGGGATGTGAATCAGGGTGGCTCCGCCGACATTATCGTTGGCGTTGTGGACGATGGTGTTTCGACGGACCACGAAGACATCACCGTTTGGGTCAATCCGGGCGAGATCGCGGGCGACGGCATCGACAACGACGGCAATGGCTGGATCGATGACGTCAACGGCTGGAACTTCGTCAACGACAACAACAATTCCAGCTACACAGCCGATGGTGACAACCACGGAACGTCGGTTGCGGGCATCGCCGCCGGCGACGGTGACAATGGCATCGGTGTCGCGGGCGCGTCCTACAACTCGCCGGTGATCTCCGCACGCATCTTCGATGGTGCGAGTGTCGCTAGCGAGGCCAACATTGCTGCAGCGCTCTACTACATGGCCGGTCGTACCGCAGACGGTACAGGCAGTTGGAACAGTGCCCACGTCGTCAACAACTCCTGGGGCGGTGGTCCTCCGAGCGTCGCGATCGAGGACTCGTTGATCTACGGCACGACAGTCGGTGGCGATGATGGTGGCGGGATCCCTTATTTTTTCGCTTCGGGTAACGGAGGGGCGAACTTCATTTCGCAGCCGGCTGTTTTGGCGGGAACGATCGATGGCGTCATTGCCGTTGGCGGAACGGGCAACCTTGGCGAGGTGTCGTCATTCAGCCAGGGTGGCGCTGAGCTGTCGTTCGTCACGCCCACCAACCAGAATTTCAATGCCGGTACCGTCACGATTGAGACGACCGACCTGATGGGGACCATCGGCTATGCGGATGGCAACTACACCGGCACCGGTGCGACCGGATTCGGTGGCACCTCGGCGGCTTCGCCGTTGGCGACCGGGATTGGGGCTCTCGCATTGGCTGAGTTGGCCGAGCAAAACATCGACCTGACGCCAGGCGAGTTGCGGTCGATGATGGAAAATAACACTCAGTTCATCGCTGGACTGGTTCACGATGCCGGAGGCCACAACATCCGCAGCGGCTTCGGGATGCTCAATGCTCAGTCGCTGTTGGAGAACATCGGCAAGGCTGAAATCTCGGTGACCTCCGCCACCGAAGAATTGGTGAGTGGTGCGGGCGAGGTCTTTGTCGGCACGACGGATGTCGGTACCTCGCTGACGTCTTCCGTCCGCGTGCGGAACCAAGGAACGTCGGACCTCGATCTCACATCGATCACGATTCCCGCGGGCGACTTCACCGTCACGAGCGGAGGCACCGCGACAACGCTCGGCGTAGGCGAGTCGGTCACGATCGAAATCGAATTCGCACCAAGCGTCGGTGGCGAGATCACCGACATGTTGACCATCCTCTCAACCGATGTTGACGAAGGCACGTTTGAGATTCCGCTGCGGGGCATCGGTACTATCGTGGTCGCCGAAGGCACGGTGTTTGAAGACAGAGAAGCGGATGGCGTGCTTGGACCCGCGAATGACGTGTTGCCCAACCAAGTCGTCTTCCTCGATTTGAATGACAACGGCATCCTCGATCAGGGAACCACCTTCGATACGGACGTGGCCGTTGATATCGTTGACAACACGACGGTGGTCTCTCCGATCACGGTCTCGGGTATCAGTGCTTATGACCGCATCGAAGTCTCGCTCGACATCACCCATACTTGGGATTCCGACCTGACAATTGAGTTGGTCGCACCTGACGGAACAGCCATCACGCTTGCCGACGGGCTCGGCGGTAACGGCGACAACTATTCCGGGACCGTGTTCGATGATGCGGCACCGCAAGCCATCACCGAAGGCGCGCCGCCATTCACCGGTACTTTCCGTCCGCAAGAACCTCTTGCTAACTTGCTGGGGTTGGATGCCAACGGCGAATGGAACTTGAGAGTGACTGATAGCGCCACCGGTGATCCTGGCACGATTAACTTCTGGGGGATTTTGATCGGCCAAGCGGAGCCGAGCGCCGTCACAGACGCGACCGGCTTGTACCAATTCCGGAACGTCGCCAACGGAAGCTACAAATTGGCCGTTGCACCGAGCGGCGGTTTCGCTCCTGTCGCACCAGCGGGTTCGGTCGACATCGCGGTCGATGACACCGGGCCCGCCGTCGTGACCGACTTTGGAGTAGCCGAGATCAACGCGGCGTACATCCAAACCTGGGAAGACGTGAACGGTGATGGCGTTATCGACAACGTCGAAGGACTCTTGCTCGACCCCGTTCTCTTCATCGACGGCAACGGCAACGGAGTGTTCGATCCGACGCAGTCTTTCCTTGAGGACACCGACGTCAATATCGTCGACAACACGACCGCAACGTCCACGCAAACCGTCTCGGGTTACAGCGGAACACCTGCCGACATTGACGTCATCATCAATGGAACGCACACCTTCACCGGCGATGTGACGTTTGAGTTGCAGGGCCCAGGTGGGCAAACCGCAACACTCTTCCAACGTCGTGGGGGAGGTGGTGATGATTTTGTGATGATGCGATTGGATGACGAAGCAACGACACCGATCAGCGGGGGTGCCGCTCCATTCACCGGGTCGTTCATACCCGAAACTCCCTTATCCGTATTCGACGGCATTGACCCGAATGGCGATTGGACACTCAGCGTCAGCGACGGTGCTGGCGGCGATACCGGCGTCCTGGACAACTGGGAACTGGTTCTAAACGCGGATGCGATCATCCCAGTCGAGGCGGACGGTTGGGCCAAGGCCTCCTTGCAACCCGGTACCACCGATGTCGCCCTTGCAGACGACGTCGCATTCGAATTCACGGTTCCCGTCGATGGGGTTCGCACGCTTAACGCAGCCGGCGACCCGATTACTGGAGTGACCTACGGTGCCCGACGACGTTTGCCGAGCATCGGCGGATCCGTCTTCCTCGACCGCGACGGCAGCGGGGACATCCAAGAGCCGGGTGAGAACAAAGTTCCGGATGTCGTTGTGTTCCTCGACGACAACAACAACGGCGTGCTCGACCTGCAAACCCGGACGACGAATGATACCGATGTCGCATTCACGAACTTCTCACCCGGATCGTCGACAATCGATATTTCGGGTGCGTCCGTACTCGCGGGCGATCTCAGAGTCGAACTCGAGGTCGACGCGAATAACGTCAGCACGCTGCAGTTCACACTCACAGCTCCCGATGGCACTTCCATCACGCTGATCGATGGTGGCGACGTCGCGGGTGCCAACTTCACCGGAACCGTTTTGGACGATTCTGCCGCGACGCCCCTCTCGGCCGGTGTTTCGCCCTACACAGGAACGTTCCAGCCATCGAACCCGCTCTCGACGTTCGACGGTCTGGACCCAAATGGAACCTGGACGCTCGGCATCACCGATGCGAACCTTTTCGGTGGAACACTCGACAGTTGGACGATCGTCCTGGGTAGTGATGAAACAAGCATCGTGACGGATGCCCTTGGCGACTACGGGTTCTTTGATCTGCCTGACGGGGTGTACGACGTCGCCGTGGCACCGCCTGCGGGTTGGTCCACCACCGCAACCTCGTCCTACAACGTCGACGTGGATTCGACGGGTGCCGATCTCGGTCTCGATTTCGGAATCGCACAAAACGACCATGCCTACATTCATGTGTTCGAGGACACCAACGGCGATGGCATCTTGGACCCAACTGAATCTGCCGTCGCCAACTCGCTGATGTTCATCGACGCAGATCAGGACGGTCTGTTTACGCCGCCGGTGATGGACTCGTATTTTGACGACACCGATGTTGATTTCGCGGATTTGACGCTCGTCACATCGACCATCGATGTCCCGGCAACCGACTTGCTGGTGTCTGATGTCACGGTCCAAATTGATGCGACTCACACGTGGGTTTCCGATCTCGACATTGCGCTTGTGGCTCCGGACGGGACGCGGGTGATTTTGATGGAAGATCGCGGCGGAAACGGTGATGATCTCACCGGATTGATATTCAATGACGATGCAGCCGAATCCATCGCAACGGGTGCAGCACCGTTCACGGGAAGCTTCCAGCCAGAAGAACCGTTGTCCAACTTCGCCGGCACCAATCCGACAGGGACATGGACGTTGGAACTGTTCGATGACGCCAACGGCGACTCCGGAACTCTGCTTTCTTGGGGCCTCGATCTTGTGACGCAGGATCCGACCTTCGAAACGGGCGCGGATGGCTGGGTGACCATGCTGATGGCAACCGGTGATACGACGTTTGGTGTGGTTCCGATTCCCGGCTTCGAATTCACGTCGCCCGCAACGGGACTCACGACGCTCGCGGCTGATGGGACACCGCACACCGATGTCGGATTTGGTATCCGCCCGCTACCGATGGCTGTCATCGAACGACGCGCGATTTTCCACGCGAATGCCCCTGGCTCTCAGATCGACGATAGCGGTAACGCTGAATCAGCGATCGATACTTCCAAGGTTGCGTTGCTGCCGGGTGAGTCGTCTTCGTTCGCCAACTACAGCAATTACGCATCGGGCCTCAACGGCATCATCGTTGACATTACCGACCTGCCAGCCACGACGACGGCGCCGGACTTGCAGAACCTCGTCGAATTCGCGACCTGGGATGGCATTGACGCGGCGGGTTTTGCTGACGCGGGAATCACCCCATCGATCGAGCTGTTCCCCGGTGAGGGCGCTAACGGATCGACGCGTGTGAAGATCACGATTGGGAACGGAGATGTGACCAACACGTGGTTGCGAACCACGATCTTGGCCGGACCGGAAACGGCGCTGGAAAACAATGACGTCTTCTACTTCGGAAACGTGGTGGGAGACACAGGAGCTGGAAACACTCCGACGCGGATTCGAGTCAATGCAATCGATACCGCACTCATTCGTTCCAACCAGTCGCTCGCTCCGAACTCGGTGGGCGTCGACAACCCGTATGACATCAACCGCGATGGTCGCGTCAACGCGATCGACACCGCGCTGGTGCGTTCGAATCAAGACTTCGCCGGTTCCGTGGCACCGATCACGGCCCCCGGCGGGACCGGTGGTCGTCCGAGCACTGCATCGTCGGATGACAAGGGTGCGGATGAAAGCGGAGTCGATGAATTCTTTTCAGACCTCGGCGTTTTGTAGGAAAGGGCACTAGACCCTCAGCGCCAGCCAAACTAGCTTCGTCACTGCGTTATGGAGTTGGTTTGGCTGGGCGGAAGCAGACCTGATTAACATCCAACGAAATAGACACCATGCAACGATACTTTTTGACCTCGCTTTTCTTGGTCGCGTTGTTTGCGACCAGCGCCCAAGCCGCAATCACGATCGAGATCCAAGACGCCTCCGTTCTTCAGGGGACGCCTGGAGCAACGCTCGACGTCGTGATTTCGAGCGATGCCGGTGACGAGCCGATCGCGATTACCGGTGACTTCCAGATTCTGAATGCCGCATTCCTGGATCCGCCGGCAGCCTTCGATCAGCCTGGTTTCTTCAACGAAGGAAATTACAACGCGGCTTCATCGATTGTGGCGGATCCAAACGATCCAAGTTTGGCCTTCATGAGTCTCGACATTGAGACCGCCGCAGCGATCCCCAACACCAATGTGGTCTTAGCCCAGTTGTTTGTCGATTCAATTAACTTGGCTCCTGGTGTGTACGACGTCCAGTTGTCGAACGTGTTCGTGTTCGATGCACAGGGTCAAGTCGACGCCGTTGGGGTTGACGGAGCGTTGACCGTCACCGCGATTCCGGAGCCAACCGGCGCAATCGTGCTCGGAGCGATCGCGGCATTCATCGGCGTCCGCCGCCGTCGCCGCTGATCCGGACTCGAATCAAACGAACCATTTCAAACGCTGGGTGCGCGATACCCAGCGTTTTTTTTTGCCGACGTCGTACTTGCACCAATGAAAACCCGTCGCCAGTGTGGTTGGGTGCTTTCCATTCGAGCGTCGTAACTCGATGAGTTGCAACGCATTTGCTTGCAGTCACCGTCGAGTTCGTTAGGCTGGCAACGTCGCACGGGGGCAAACGCTGTGAAGGGGCACGCGGTCGGGCACGACCATCGCATTCGGTCGCAAATGACGATTGCGATCGTCCACTCATCTTAAGGGTCGTCTCTTTTCATCCGCAGCCTAAGCGACGGCAGACCTTTTTCGGTGGCCGGGAACGGCGGCGGAACCACCATGCAGATCATGCACTTGCGCTGAGCAAGTAGGCGAGATGGCTCGTGGAGCGCCGACACTTCAAGTGCCGCCTCACCTTGAGCATGATCATGGCACGGACACAACGTCGGCTGAGTGAACAGCCGAGCTTCGCGCAGGAACTGCGCCAGCGACGCCGCGCGAAAGCGGCGCGCATCAATCGCAAACGCCTCAGTAGCGGTCTCAAGCGATCACCTTTCCAGAAATTGGAAGATCGGCACCTACTGGCGACTGTCGAGTGGGACGGAGGTGGCGACGGAAATCGTTGGCACGATCCGCTCAATTGGGTCGGTGACACGTTGCCGGGAATCGGTGACGACGTCGTGATCAACGATCCAGGTGATCTGATGGTGACGATCGATGCTTCCACCGAGATCGCATCGGTGGACTCGGGCGAACACCTGCATCTCGTCGGCGCGGAGCTCAAAACATCTTCGCTGATCGTCGATGAACTCTCGATCGACAATGCCACATTCGCGCCGAATACCAGCGGTTCTCTCTCAGTGAATGTCGCGGATCGCTTGACGATCGAAACGGCCGCCAGCCAGTTTATGATCCTGGGCCAACTGCAAGTCGGCGGCGATTTGATGCTCGGTGGTGGGTTCACGCTCGTCGCCGACGGAAGCGATCGTTCTCTTCAGGTCGTTGGAGAAGCCAATCTCGAGCGGACTTCGCTGAGTGCACTCAACGGCGGCACGTTTTCGATGCCGGCGGTGGAGTCACTTCGCTTCGAGTCCACGGGCATCAATCAGTCACTTCGCATCGAAGCCAGCGGAGTCGATAGCCGGATTGAATTGCCGGGACTCAAATCGTTGACCGGAGGGACGCACTTTAACGCGGATGTGCAAGTCATCGCGGAGGATGGTGGTGTCGTCGATCTCTCGGAGGTCGTTGCAATCGTCGATCCATTCGCCGGCGATGTTCGCAGGCGAAACTTTGAATTCACCGCGAGCGGCTTTGGAAGCTCAATCGAGTTGCCCGCGCTCACATCGATCGTTGATGGTAGCGACGACGAACGCACGAAGGTCTCCGCGTTTGCGGGTGGCGCGATCAACGCGCCTTTGCTGACGAGTGCTCAAGGGACAGCCTTCATCGACGATGGCACCGGAAACGTACCCGCTGAGCGACTCGTTTCACTGATCGACTCCAGCATTCAAATCAGTGGCGGCAACGCGACGCTTGCCGATCTGACGCAGGCGCCTGGGACGGAGTTCATCGCACAAGGCATCGCGATCTCGTTACCGTTGATCGAAACGATCCGCCGGGGCGGTATAGCGATT
>JBCBOT010000282.1:0-11046 GCA_039821165.1 Planctomycetota bacterium
CTCAGATCCAACAGTATCAGCAGGGTCTCGGCCCCTACGACCTGTTGGACCGTGACATCGTCGCGATCGCTGAAGAGAACACGAATAGTATTCTGCTCAGCGTCGCTCCGCGTCTGTACGAGGAAGTACGTTCGTTGATCGATCGCTTGGATCGTCGTCGACCGATGGTTCTGATCAAGGTCTTGCTGGCGGAAGTCAGCCTGAACGATGCGTTTGAAATCGGAACCGAGCTTGGACTTCAGGATTCGTTGGTCTTCAGCCGCGGACAGGCTGTCGGAACGGGCGGCTCGATCGGTGCGGGCACCAACGGATTCAACTTCAATACCGCAGGTGTCCAGAACACCAACGATTTCGGCCGGGAGTCGGTGGCGGCCACCACCGTCTCGACGTTCGGACTCGGACAAGCCAACCCGACGATCGGGTACGGCGGCTTCGTGTTGAACGCGGCGAGCGAATCGGTGAGCCTTTTGTTCCGGACGCTCCAGGATGCGGGTCGCGCTCAGATCTTGAGCCGTCCCCAACTGATGACCATGGACAACACCGAGTCGATTATCAACGTCGGTCGTCAGATCGCTCGTTTCCGTGGCTCGACCGTGACGCAGACCGGAGCGGTACAGGACATCGAAGATATCACCGTCGGTTTGATTTTGCGGATTCGCCCGCGAGTCGGCCGAGACGGACTGATCACGGTCGAAGTCGACATCACGCGATCCGATCGTGACCCCAACAACGGAACTCCGATCGTGGACGGGTTGGGCAACACGATTATCATCGATGACATCATCGACACGACCGCTCAGTCGACCATCGCCGTCTACAACGGACAAACGGTCATCATGGGTGGATTGATCCAAAAGGATCGTCAGCAATTCAGCCGTCGACTACCGTTCCTCTCGAACATTCCGATCGTCGGCAACCTTTTCAAATACGATTTTGAATCGGAAAGCCGCAGCGAAACGTTGGTGGTCATGACGCCGATGATCGTTTCGAGCGAGCAGGACTTGGAATACGTCAAGCAGACCGAATCCAGTCGAATGAGCTGGTGCCTCGCGGATGTGGTTGAGGCGCACGGTGATGTCGGACTAAGCGGTGGATATGGATTGTGGGGCCCCGCGATCGGCCCGACCATCTATCCCGATGCTCAGCCGACGGTCGATGGCGAAGTCGTTGTCGGCAATGTGCCCGAGGGTTTGATGACCGACCCGAGTCCGGGCATGCCGCAAGCTCCCATGACCTCGCTCGAGGGAACGCTGGAATTGCCGGCACCGGCAAACGTGCTGCCAGGCAGTTCCGTTCCTGGGAACGTCTTGCCCATGAACAGCGCTCCGCCCACGCCGACGATCCTCGATCAGTCGTCCTCACGCGGACAGTCGCTCAACGTGCTTCCCGCCACGTGGCGCAAGTAGGCGAAACTCGAAATCAAATTTGAAAAGGACCCTGTCATGAAGACTTCCAATCAAGTCATTCGAGTGGGCGTACTCGCGCTCGTCACCGCACTCCCCCTCAGCACGGGATGCGTGACGACTGGAAAGAACGATTCGAATCTGAATCGTTTCTTCAAAACGCCCAAGTGGATGTCGGGCTCGAAGAACAACACCAAGCCTTACCCGTCGCCGGCAAAACTCGCTGTCACCTGGACACCGGATGTCCTGGTTCAAGCGGGTAAGACACCAACGCGCGGATTCGGCGGCAGACTGTTCTTCTTCGACGAAGGCAGCAAGGCCGTTCCCGTCGAGGGCACGCTGACGATTCACGGATTTGAAGCCGGTGCCGACGGTGAAGCGAAACGCGTTCAGCCCTTCAAATTCACACCGGAGCAATTCACCGAGCATTTCAGCGAAAGTGACTTTGGTGCCAGCTACAGCATCTGGATTCCATGGGACCCTGCCGGGGGCGAGCAGAAACGCATTTCGCTGGTGGCGACGTTCCAGACGACGAGCGGAAAGTTTGTGCAGGCCAGTCCGACGACGGTTTTGTTGCCGGGGTCGAACGCGGACACGGATTCGGTTGCCGGACGCGCACCGATCTTCTCGCCTCAGTATCAGAATCACGTTGCTGCCGTGGAGCACCACGCGACACGGCCGAGCGGGTTGGTCACGACGACGATTCGAAGATCGCAAAGCGGCAACTCGGTTGAAAGCGGCGGGCTCTCGTCATCACGGATCGATGCGATGCTTGCCAAAGCACGTGGTCAATCCGCGGATGGCAAGAAGATGAATTTCGCTGACGTTCCGCTCAACCAGAGTCCGACCGTCCTTCCGGCAAGTGCGATCATGCCTCAGGGGGACGCTCCCCAGCGAATCCGTCGTCTGACTCGCTGATCATTTCAAGGATCGGCGTTTGATGAACGATCAACAATCACGAAAGCATCGAAGCTCCGCCACGCAGCGTCCCGATGGGCCGCCGTGGCGAGTCACGATGCATGACATCATCTTTGAGTCCGACACGCCGTCGGGCTGGATATTTGATGTGTCATTGTTGGTTGCGATTCTCGGGAGCATCGTTGTTGTTGCAACCGAAACGACTCCCTTCGGAAATCGGATCCCGACGCTGCTGCTCAGCTTGGAGTGGCTGCTCACGCTTTTGTTTACAGTCGAGTACATCGCCCGACTTTCCTGTTCGCGCCGGCCTCTGCGCTACGCGCTCAGTTTTTGGGGCATCATCGACCTACTCAGCATTCTTCCGACGTTCTTGTCCATCTTCTTTGCGGGCAGTGGTCGGACGTTTGTGATCCTGCGAAGCATCCGGCTCTTGCGAGCGTTCAGAGTGTTAAAGCTCTGGCGGATGATGGATGACGCCGAAGAGCTTTCGCAGGCGATCTGGAAAGCGCGACACAAGATTGTCGTGTTTCTGATGGTGGTCCTCGTCGCGGTGACAATCAGTGGCACACTGATGTTCTTCATTGAAAACGAGCTACCCCGGGCGATGGCCGCCGATGGCGAGATCCTCGAGGAAAGTCAATTCGATTCGATTCCACAGTCGATGTACTGGGCAATCGTGACAATGACGACGGTGGGCTATGGCGACATCGTGCCTCAAACGACCGCTGGCAAATTCATTTCGGCAACGTTGATCCTACTCGGATACAGCTTGATCATCGTACCGAGTGGATTCGTCACGGCCGAACTCACCGGCGATGGGAGCCGGCGGAGCAAAGGCATTGTTTGCCCACGATGTCGAGAAAGCGGGCACCCGCGAGAGGCCAACTACTGTTTTCGGTGCGGCGAACCGCTTGTGGGTGATTCCTGAGCTGGGGGCCTGAACCGCAAATTCTCGGTCGCGGCGATTCTGAAGCCGTGGAGGTCGACCCTCACTAGACAGGTTGACAAACATCCAGTAAACGTTCTCAGCTAATACCCCGGATTGGGTAGCTTTGTTAAGCTGCTAGGGACCTAACGCCCTCGAAGGGTCAGTTTTGGGGGTTTGTCAAGTCGGAATTCCTTGACCAATCTGTTTTTTGTTCTAGAGTTGACACTGTGAGGAGGGGTCTCTCCGGAGATGAGGGACCTGAAATCAACCGGCCTACAGCGATCCTGCCTGACCTCCCGTCGAACGCTGGTCGCCCCGTAGGCACCCCATCCATGAATCAGGCCGGTTACGGAAAGGACTGAAAAAGATGTTAGTGCTATCCCGAAAGAAGAACGAGAGCATCGTTATCAACAACGACATCAAGATCGTGGTTGTTGAAATCCGTGGTGACAAGGTGCGACTTGGTGTCGAAGCGCCCCGCGAAGTACCGGTGCATCGCCGCGAAGTCTACGAAGCGATCCAAAAAAGCCTCGAGTCTGGCGACGCTGCTGTCGATGCTTGAGAGGCACGTGAGTTGACCGCGAACGCGGTGCTCAATTGTCGCGGAGTCGTCGCGCTGTGAACCCTTGACGCTTCACGCGCCTCTTGGTTACAACTCCGCAATCGCAAGGGGAAACTCTTGTGGTGGGCCCCTTCGTCTAGCGGTCTAGGACATCGCCCTTTCACGGCGGTAACACGGGTTCGAGTCCCGTAGGGGTCATAAGGGTCAAAAATCCCCGTGTTTTTGCTCCCCAAGTATTTCCAAAGTGGCGCCGAGGCGCCGCGCAAAACGGCTGTTTGGCGCCTGCGGCGCCACCCGTTTTCGCCTGATTCACGAGCGTTTCTCTCAACGGTGGCGGATCTTCTTGGAGGTTGTGGCGGGACCCATTCAGAAAACGCCGTTAAAACGCCACGCGCACACAGTCGCGCACACGACTACTGGGGGCGCGCACACGTTCTTTGGCAATCTGGTGAATGAATTGTTGCCACCCCGTTCGAGCGATCGGAGGTGGCTTGAATGCGTTCGCTACTGTCGATCGCGTTCTTTTTCGATTGCATTTAGATAGTCGGCCGGACGCAGCTTCTGGTAGTGCTTCCTGCTTACCGCAGTGCAGTGCCCAAGCCAGTGCGTAACGAGTCGTTCATCGAACAGCTCAAGCAGGTCGTTTTCGCAGCTTGTTCGAAGGTTTTGCCGCGTACGCTGCCATTGCTCTTGGCCGGAGCGTTTGATCGCGTCCCGGATCTTCCCGAAGTTCGCCGACGATGACGAGGATCGCATTTCCGCGGATGCAACAAATCGTGTCTCCCCCGTCACAGCATGCTGCCTTTCCAGCTCCTCGCGAATGCGATCGAACAGCGGCATGACTCGCGGTTTCTTCTTCTTTGAGTCGATGATTGTCAGTGTTCCAGCGTCGAAATCGACGTGAGACCACTTCATCGTCCTAACTTCGCTATCGGTGCGAAGGCCCGCGAATCTCCCGAGGGCGAGTGTCAGCCGAATGTCCGGCGAAAGGCACGCTTCCATCGCGTCCAGCACGGCATCAACGGACACATATTCATTCCGATCGTGGTTCTCCATCGCTGCACGCGGCAGAGTCGTGAAAGGGTTGTGGTCGCAGAGACCTTGCTTGGCTGCCCAGTAACCAACCGACGCCAATAGCTTGTTGTCTCGCGTCCAGGTCGCAGGCGCGAAATGGTTTCGCTGCCAGGAATTGAATGAGTTAAGGATGAGTTTGGCGTCATCCGAGAAAACGGGATCGGCGTTTTGTCTCATCGATCGCTGCGAAGGCTCTATCTCGCTGACCTGAACTTCACCGAGCTTCCCGAGTCGACTGCGGAATGCACTTCGAACTTTCTTGATCTATGATGCGGTGATGTCGGTCCGTTTCGAGTATTCGGAAACATACTCCTTTGTCAGTTGCTCAACCGTCATCCCGGCTGACCGATAGTCAAATAGGCCAAGCTCGCTCAATTGCGTTTTGTGCGTTTCATCCAACTCGCTCACCCATACCTGAAGACGGCGGGGAAGCAATTTCGCCTCGCTCCTGACGTGCTCCATCAGGCAATCAATGTTGAAACGAAAGTCCTCTGCCTTTGCAGCAGTGATCCTTCCAAGCGTCAGGTTGCGACGCTTGCCAGAGAAGTGAACCAGCAGGGTCCACGTCCCGTTAGCCTTCCGTTTCGGAGTCGACATGAATCATCTGCCTGACGATGGAGATTGTTTTGAAGCGGTAGTTGCCGCTGCCGCCACGCAAAACGTCCGGCTCCGTCCATTGCTTGATCTTCCGACGGAACGTCGATTCCTTGATCCCCCAAAACTCAAGCACGTCAGCCGTCCCCCGATATTCCTGCTCAAGAAACTCGAAGTAGTGTGGCTCGAATTGATCGCCGTATTTGGCAATGAAGGACTCCGTCTCGGACGTTGGCGCAGAAGCGGGGCGGCCCGCGTTTGCCAACAGAAGGTCAAGTCCGGCGTCCATTTCGCAGATATCCAGCTCAGCACGTTTGCTGGAAATCTGTTGCTCGAGGCTGGCAATTTGCCGCCTCAAGTCCTTGCGACGTGCAAGGTTTTCCTGTGGAGACATTGATGAGGATTCCTTGACCCACTGCCGGCAGGTAGCTACCTTGGCGGGTGCGTACCGAGAGCGACCCCATCTCGATGGGGGTGTCTCAGTGACGGTTGTTTGGTGCTTTCCAGTTTCGCGGCTAGGAGCACCGGCAATACGAATCGGACCACTCGCAAAAAGGGACACTGCCTGTCGGTAGTGTTCCTTTTTGCGTTAGTGGGTGGATGATCCGCATGAGAGGCGGACCACGAGCGCAATAGATCAAGCCAACCGCTTCGGCGGCTGGCGGCGTCAAAACATTCATCGATACCTTCCGGTCTCTCGGAGGGTGCTTTGGATGCGGGTCGTTTAGGGATGCCAGTCCCGATTCGACCTCGCCGTTTTCTTCCGATCCCGAATCTAACGGGGGCGATGAACAGACGCCACAGCTAGCGTGGCAAACCCCCTGAAAATGGTCCGCCGTCGCGATGGCGGTGTGATCCCGCAGGGGGGTTTTGTTTTTGCGTGAGAGTGGGGCCGGCCTGCTGTGAGTCGCGTCCTTGTTCCGCGTCCAAGCCAAGGGGTGCCCCCGCACGTCCAGTGAATAGATACCGTCTAGGTAGGATTGGATGTTTCGAGAGGATACCGATGGGGGGATTGCAGTCAACACCGGGTTGAGCCAGAATTTTCAGCGTTCCGCCCGGCTTCAACCCACAGGACGCCAGAAATGCCCCCGAAAAACCTGACCGATACGGACCGAGCTTTGTCGCTCAATTACCCGGTGCGTCCCACTCAGCGCGGCCGTGCGGTGATCAAGTGGAAGCAGGTTGCGTGCGACATGGGGCCGTATGGATCAGCGGAGTCATTCTTCACCCTGCTCGCCCTTCGAAAGCACTTCGCAGAGGGCGGGGCCCCACCAAGCATGAAGGACCTGCGCCGCGAGGTTATGGCAAATGCGGACCCTATTGTCGCCGAAGACCTCAAGGCCCTTTCTGTCGACCTTGCATCAATGACGACAGATCGCGACGAGCTTCGTGCGCGGGTGGAACAACTAGAGAACGAAGCCGAGGCACATGAGTCCACTTGCCAGGCTGCCGAAGACAGCCTGGCCGAGTCGCTCAAGCGGAGAGACGCGCTCGCTGCCGATAAACACGACCTCGCCAGCCAGCTCAGAGCTGCAAACGAATCAATCGAGGCAATTGCTCGCAAGCGTCCCTGGAGGTCATGGGTGCTCTCTGCAATATCCACCGCGGCATGTGCTTTGGCTTTGAGTCTTCTCGCTGTGAGCGAGCCCAAGGTTGGCGGACAGCCTTTGACAACTGCCGAGAGGGCATCAATCGCGGATGTTCGATCCGGACTTGCTGTATTCCGGGGCACTGATCTTCCCCCAGAAGTGGATGGGATCGTACTTTCCGAAATAGAGCTGCGCTCGATACGCCTTTTTCGTTCGCAGAGCCATGAAGCAATTCGAGAGCAATTGTCGGGGCAAGGTCGCTCTGACGATCCTGTTTTGGAAACAATGCGCCAGCAAGGAGCCATGGAATGGCAAGAGTCCAAGGAAGCAACGCAGTTGGTAAGTCAATCATCCCCTTAGCGCTACTGAGCATTGCCCTAGTTGCGTCGGTCCATGCCACAGTTCCGGGCATGAGTGCTGGCCAAACGTCCTCCATCCCACTGCCGAAGGAAGCCTGCTCTGGCTGCGAGGCGGAACTCCAAGCTTGGTACGCCGCGACTGCCACTTACAACGCAGCCAAGGCCGCAATGGAGGCTGCCCACCAAGCCTACATGGATTGCGAAATGGAGAACGGCGGCGGCTCCGGAACCCCGCCCCGACTGAAAGACAGCG
Source organism: Planctomycetota bacterium (assembly GCA_039821165.1). Lineage (GTDB taxonomy): Bacteria > Planctomycetota > Planctomycetia > Pirellulales > Pirellulaceae > Stieleria. The sequence goes on from JBCBOT010000282.1 coordinate 7,681, forward strand.
GTGAATCGATCCTGGTCACAACCGACGCTGACCTCAGCGAATAGCAACGTGGTCCGGTTTCCGCTCCACACCCTTGAACGTGAGCGGAAACATGTCCGAAGACGATTTCGAAACGCTGGTCGCTGAGCTGGTGACGCCATCGGGCAGGATGGCTGTCGATTGCTCAGTAGATCTCTTCGCTCAACGGGTTCTGGCGGTCGTGAGAGGCCAAAAGGAACCCGAGGGAGCGTCTGAACGCGTCTGGGCTCTGTTGGTACGCCAGGAGGCTGCCAAGCGTGTTCGGGCCACTGCTGCGTGACCTCAAACCCCGGCAACGAACGCGGTCAACGCGGATGCCCTTTCGGGGTGCGGTGATGGAGCCGCAAAAGCAATTCAGAAAGTCCGTAGGCGGATACCGCGCCCGCAAAGTGTGCGGCGATATCCCAGCGATCCAGACTGCCCCAGAAGACATACTCCTGGAGTAGCTCACCCACGAACAGGAGAACAATCACTCCTATCGCGACCGTGAGGCGGACTCGAGTACGGGATACTCTTTCACCGTCCTCGCCAAAGTTGCGATCGAGCGCATCGAAGAACAAAGCAATTGCGGCACAGAAGTCAGGTGCAAAGCCCAGCACGAAAACCACGCGGACGTCATCTGAGACTCCTCGAATTCCCCAGATGATAGAGAGCCACAAGACGGCCGCAATTACCTTGATTATTCGAAATTGGGTCCGCACTATGGGGCTCGAATGGACTGAAGCGAAACGTGACTGACGCGCGATCCTCGATTTTAGCGATTGAAGGCTACCCGCTGAGGCGACGGGGCGCCGAAAAACCCAAGCGTGGCGGTTTCACACTCCGTTTCCTGCTCACCCGATTGCTCGGCGGTCCGTCCGCGAAAGGGGCAATCGCGGATGGGCTCCCGAGTCTTCATCCCTGCCGGTTCCGGATCTCGTTCCGAACCGCTGCCGACCACGCCCGCTCCATCTCTCCGACCGGCTCTCGATCGCCGACCAGGACCTTCAGCACCTTCCGTGCGAATGGCCCCAGTTTCTTCGGCGGTTCCGGCTTTTGCAGCGTGTGAGCCCCGTCCAAGCGTAGCATGTGACCCACAACGATTTGGAATTCGGCATCGTCCATGCCGGGGGTAGTGGCAAGGACGGTGAAAGACCGCCAACTATTTGGGTGGGTTTTTGCCGGCAGTTGAATTTGCACCGTCAGTCGCACCTGCTACATTTCTCGCCTACCACGACGCACTGAGGTCGGGCGTTTTCGAACGTCCGGCCTCACTGTCTTCTGCAGCGTTGCACGGAGCCCCCTCCGTGATAAAATCCGGCCGACCAAGGAACGTTGGGCTGTGTGTCGTGGTAGGCCGCTCTTGACCACTCTGGTCCCAAAAAAATGCGAGGAGTATCTGCACTCGCTAATGCTTGCTCGGCAGCTCGGTGCGTTCCTGATGGCTTCACAACAGTTCGACGTTTTCCTTTGCCATAACAGCAAGGACAAGCCAGCCGTTGAGGAGATTGCGAGGCAGTTGATCGCGAAAGGGCTCAATCCGTGGCTTGATAAATGGCATCTCCGTCCCGGATTTCGTTGGCAACGTGAATTGGAACGCCAGATCGCGAATGTGCATGGAGTTGCAGTATTCGTCGGGGAATCAGGCCTTGGTCCGTGGCAGGAGGTCGAGCAGGAGGCGTTCATCCGCGAGTTCGTAGAACGTGAGCAGGAGTGTCCGGTCATTCCAGTCATTCTTCCGGATTGCATAAACGTCCCAAAGTTACCGACCTTTCTACGTGCGATGACCTGGGTCGACTTCCGTGAGGATCCGGATGACGCTTTCGGAAAACTGCTCTTTGGCATTACTGGCTTGAACCCAGCCATCCCAGCGAAGACTACCCAACCAAGTAATGAACTGCAGAAACAGTCATTCGATAGTAGTCTCGCCGAAGCTCGCTCGGTACTAAAGCAACTCATGCTCGAAGGAGCGGCCACAACAGCGATTGAAAGGGCGCGCGCCGATGTCATGGCCGCAAAGCGGGCCATCCGGGAGGGCAATCGCTTGAAACAGGGAGATGTGCTGCTCGACCGGTATCAGGTACACGAGTGCATCGGCAGCGGTGGTTTCGCAACAGTTTGGAAGTGTTTCGACGAACGGTCTGACAGTCTCGTTGCGGTGAAGGTCCTTCACCCGAGTCACCGTGATGAAGGACGGAAGAAGGAGCGTTTCTTCCGTGGGGCGCGACTCATGAAGCAACTCAATCACAAGAACATCGTGGCAGTTCTTGAGGAGGAGTGCCACGACGACTACTTCCACTTTTACGTAATGGAATTAGTTGATGGTCATGACTTACGCCATGCGGTACTCGCCGGTGAATTGAGTCAACAAGAAGTCCTGGAAATTATTTGTCAATCGGGCGACGCACTTGCGCACGCGCATAGCAAGATCAAAGACCTGATTCACCGAGATATTAAGCCATCGAACATCCTACTGACACGTGACAAGCAAGCGAAGGTCACCGACTTTGACTTGGTCCGCGCCGCTGACACGACAGGCGGAACAAGAACAGGATCACTGGGAACGTTTATCTATGCGGCACCTGAAACGTTGCAAAGCGCAAACAACGTCGACGTTCGAGCAGATATATTCTCTCTCGGAATGACAGCTTTGTTTGGACTTCATGGTCGCGAGCTAGGCGCGGAAGCCCTTCGCCAAACGTCCATGCTGATCGAGTCGCTCGAATGTGATACCGGCATCAAAGCTGCGTTAAACAAAGCGGTGACCTGGAACCTTCCCGATCGATACTCCACGATGCATGAGCTCGTCCAGTCGTTGCGAGCGGCCATGAGAAACGCAGCATCAACTTCAATCGACTCGCCTTCTGAGAACGAGAACTCTAATTCGAACGTCAGCTCGGAACAGGAGGATCAGGCCGCAACAGACTCGGGTCCCGAGGTTCGCCAGTCGATCGCCAGCCTGGAGGGACACTCAGATTGGGTGCGCTCTGTTGCGGTCAGCCACGACGGCCGCCGCGTTGTGTCAGGGTCGGATGACGACACGGTGAAGGTCTGGGACCTGGAGTCGGGCCGAGAGCTGGCCAGCCTGGAGGGACACTCAGATTGGGTGCGCTCTGTTGCGGTCAGCCACGACGGCCGCCGCGTTGTGTCTGGCTCGGATGACGACACGGTGAAGGTCTGGGACCTGGAGTCGGGCCGAGAGCTGGCCAGCCTGGAGGGACACAGTGGTACGGTCCTTTCGGTTGCGGTCAGCCCCGACGGCCGCCGCGTCGTCTCGGGTTCGGTAGATAGTACGGTGAAGGTCTGGGACCTGGAGTCGGGCCGAGAGCTGGCCAGCCTGGAGGGACACAGTGGTACGGTCCTTTCGGT
>JBCBOT010000283.1:0-10990 GCA_039821165.1 Planctomycetota bacterium
ACGATGAGGGCCTCCTTCGTCGCAAAGGCCGAAAAAACGTCGGTTCAGACGCGCGAGACGTACTGACCACTCAATCGACGAACGAGTCGGCGCATTTCAAGGACGCTGATGGTTGCGATCACCTGATGCGCCGCGAGCTCACTCGATGCGATCACCTGATCAATCGGCGTACTGGTGGCTTCAATTGCGGCGAGAACCTTTCGCTCCAAATCATTGAGGTTGAGTTCGGCCGGATTACGGACCTCGTGGCCGTCATCCGTCTTGATGCTGGACGCCATCGGCCCGAGTGCTTCGAGTATATCCTCGACGCCACGTACCAACGTTGCCCCCTCACGGATCAATTGGTTGGTGCCTTGCGATGCCCGGCTGCTGACTTGCCCTGGTAATGCGAGCACATCACGGTTGAGTTCGCCTGCTAGTCGTGCCGTTATCAGTGAACCACTACGGTCGGGCGCTTCGATGACCAGCGTGGCGAGGGCGAGCGCCGCGATCAGTCGGTTGCGCTGCGGGAACATCCCACCTCTGGGTTTCGCTGTCGGGGCGTACTCGCTCAACACTGCCCCGTGTTGGGAGGCTTCCTCTGCAAGTTGAGCATGCTCGGCAGGATACATTTCGCCGATTCCGCCACCAAGCACGGCGATGGTACGGCCTTCGGCATTGAGTGCCGCTCGGTGTGCGGCGCCGTCCACGCCCCGCGCTAATCCGCTGACAACCGTCACTCCCGCTTTGGCAAGTCCGTAGGCGATCCGGTCCGTCTGTCGCGTACCATACGAAGTGGCGTGTCTTGTGCCGACAATCGCGACGGCCAATCGATCGGTATGAATCAGTTTCCCGCGCGCAAACAGAATCGGCGGCGCATCGCAAAGATCAAGCAGCGTCTTGGGGTAGTCCGCCGATCCTTTGACGAGAATGTCGCACCCGTTGTCGCGACACCAATTGAGAATCGTGTCTGTATCGACATGATGCGACGCGGTGCGAATCGTGTGGACCAACTTCGGGCCGACACCGGGGACACTGGAAAGCTGGTCTTCACTCGCCGCCAACGCTTCGCTTGCGTCACCAAACGTTTCAAGCAGTGCTGTCAACGTCCGCGGACCGAGGCCGGGCAGCATTGACAATCGAAGAATGGTCTCAAGCGAAGTTTCTGCCGCGGTCGTCGTCATCAGTTGCCCCTGATCGCACTCGAATCAAACCTCGTGCCGGAGTGTAACCGATTCCCCGTCGATCGTGGCCTGGCAACTTGCGGAGGCGATGCCCGCGTGTCGCGAATGCTCGCTACGAGGCCGCGTTGACCGGTTCGCTTTTGGCCGGGAAGTAACCCGAATCGACCTTGGAAGCTTCGAGCGCAGAGACGAACTCCTGCACCACGGGTCGCTCTGCCAAACGCGGATTCACGTGCGGACGCGAGCGGATCAAATGCTGCTGCGCCCCATCAATCGTCATGCCTCGGTATTTCACGAGCCAACACATTGCGACTGTCGCGCTGCGAGCCCGGCCGGCTTTGCAGTGAATGTAAACGCAATCGTTTTGGAGCTTGTACTTCTGGATGAACTCGACGGCGGCCTGCACATCACTCAACCTTGGATGGGTGAAGTCGGTCGTCGGAATCCGAAGCTGTTCGATGGCGTGTTGATCGTATTGGCGAATCGGACCCTGATATTCCTCACAGGTATTCACCACGGCTCGCACACCCTCGGCACGCATCTTGGCGACGTCGCGCGAGAACGGATACGCACCGACGATGACGTGCTCGTCGATTCTGTCCCACCAACGACGCACACGAAGCACCCGCGCGAGGAAGAAATTCCACGTCAGCGTCGGTAAAAAAACAGTGCGGGCGTAGATGCGAGCAAACACGAGTCTTCAGGCCTTGGAAGCGTCTCTGTCCCCGAAGGGTACCGCATCGTAGTCCAACGACGAAACAGTTCCCCACGAAAAAAACGCCGCGTTGATGCGCGGCGTTTCTGCGATGAAACGAGTTTCGAGCTTCGCTATTCGGAGATGCAATACAGCGAACCGCCACTGCGGAGAAGAAGACAACCGTCACTGACTGCTGGGGAAGCGGAGAAGCCCGTATCATCAGATAGCGTGTTGGTCGCAAGCAATTCCATTTCAGGAGAAGCGGTGACGACAAAGAATTGGCCCTTGGGCGAGGTGACGTAGAGCTTGTCACCGACGAGCACCGGCGATGCGTATTCCATGCTGCGTCGGTCACCTAATCCACCCCGGCCTCCAAATCCGCCGCGGCCACCCTCGCCGCCACGTCCACCGAATCCGCCACGCCCGGGTTGACCGTCTTGCCCACGCTGACCGTCTTGTCCGCGTTGACCACCTTGTCCGGGGGCGCCCGGCGCGCCGTCACGACCACCGAACCCGCCCCGGCCTCCATCACCGCCCCGGCCTCCATCACCGCCCCGGCCTCCATCACCGCCTCGACCTCCATCACCGCCTCGACCTCCATCACCGCCTCGACCTCCATCACCTCCGCGACCTCCATCACCTCCGCGGCCGCCGCCACCCCGGCTACCGCTGCTGTCGGACAACCGTTTCTGTTTCACTCGTTCGCCCGTCGCGGAGTCATAGCAGGTGAGGATTCCGCTTGAGTAAACGTAGAGGTGTCCTTCGTAGGCAATTGGAGAGGCAAAGCGGCCTTGGATTTTGGCATCCCAGACAACATGCGATTCATTCACGTCGCCTTTGCCGCCCACTTTGACGGCGACAGCATCACCGCTTCTTCCACCGACGGCGTAAACGACACCGTCCAAGGCAATCGGACTCGCCGAGGTCGAGTTGTCCGTCGTGCCGCGCGAGTACCAACGAAGCTTTCCGTTCTCGGGATTGAGCCCCCACACTTCGCCCGGAACGCTGAGTACCAGATCGGTACGATCATCGGACCTCGCGAGCGTCGGAGTGCTCCATGTTCCCTGCAAACTCGATGCGGGTGTCTTCCAAACTTCGTCACCGCTCGCGGCATCGAAGGCGATCAATGACTCGCTCTCTTCGGCAGCCGTGACGATGACGAGCGATTGAACGCCCGAGTTGTAAACGATAGGACTCGCTGCCGATCCCCATGCCTGTGGACCGCTTCCCGTACCGACACTCTTGCGCCATTTTTCGTTACCGTCCAAGTCGTAGGCGATCACACCAGTCTTGCCGAAAAAGACAAAGACGTGCTTGCCGTCACTCGCCGGTGTGTGGCTGGCGTAACCGTGGGCACTGACCCCCGGTGGCCGATACGGGTCTTCCGGCTGAACGGCGTCGATGGTCTTGGTCCATACCTGGTCTCCTGTGACGGCATTGAAGCAGGTTAGATGTCGCTTCAAATCCTCGATGTTCTCATTCGCATCGCCTGTTCCATACCCCGAGTACGAAGTCACCAGCACCTTGCCACCAACGACGATCGGACTGGAGACGCCGATACCTGGAAGATCGGCCTTCCACTTGAGATTCTCTTTCTCGCTCCAAGTCTGAGGCGGTGCAGTTGAGTCGGTACTGATTGAGTTGCCGGATGGACCAAGAAACCGCGTCCAATCGGCGGCCGATGCCGAAGCTGTCGCGAGCGAGAGGAGAGCAGCCGCGGCGGGAGCGCGAAAACGGCTAAGTCGCGTGAGAGGAGTGGATCGTGTCATGAGATTTCAGACTCCGTTGAGAGGAGAAGTGGGGCCTGTGAAACCAGAACGGTGTGCGTGGAACACCCACGAACCCGCGTTGTCTTGGGATTGTTGGGGATTTTCAGCTATCCGAAGAGGGGGCCCAGGCTCGGCGTCGGCTCTCACTGGTGAAAAGCCATTCCAAACAACAGCATTGCCCTGGGCTGTTGGTCGCCTTCGAATTTACAATGTCGGCTCTCTCCAAACTGCCGTCAGCGATGAATCCTCGAAAAACTTCCCAGTCCGATTTCGCTGGCCAATCCCGGGTCGGGCCCGATTCGCATCCTGAACCCCGCGATTCGGGTGCCGCGCCCAAACAATCCACCACATCTGCCAGAAAGGCTTCCCTGATGAAACGTCTCGCATTGATCCTCGCCGCTTGTGTGGCGGTCGCCGCACTGACCCTCCAACCCGCCGAGGCCGAGCCCACGCTCACGATCGGATCGAAGGCTCCGTCGCTGGACATCGAGCATTGGATCCAAGACGGTGACGGTCGGTACGCACACATCACGGATTTTGAGTCCGGCAAAGTCTATGTCGTCGAGTTCTGGGCAACTTGGTGTGGCCCCTGTATCGCCAGCATGCCGCATCTCGCGGAATTGCAAACGCGTTTCCGAGACTCCGATGTTCAGATCATTAGTATCTCCGATGAGTCCGTCGATGAGATTGAGGCCTTTCTAAAGCGGAAGAATCCGGAGGTCGGAAAATCCTTCGCCGAGATCACTTCAGCCTATTCGTTGACCACCGACCCTGATGGCTCGAGCCACAAGGATTACATGGAAGCCGCGCAGCAAAACGGCATCCCGACTTCCTTCATCGTCGGCAAGTCCGGCGTGGTCGAATGGATCGGTCATCCGGCTGAACTGGATGAACCCCTCGCCGCCGTGACGGACGGGAGCTGGGATCGCGAAGCGTTCAAGGAACAACTCAAGGAGCAAGAAGCCTTTGAACAGGCCATCCAGGGCATCGCGCAACTTGCCGGCGAAGGCAAGACCGATGAGGCATTGACTGAACTCGATAAACAACTCGAGGCGACCAAGAGCAAAGCTCTCAAAGAACAGTGGGTCGAACTTCGTTTCCGTTTCCGATTGATGCTGGGCAAAGTCGACGAGTCCGTTGTCGCGCACTACCAGACCGAACTGAAGAACGCGAAAGGCACTCCCTACGCGGTCGGCCAAATCGGGTTCATGGTTTACGGCGCCCACCAGAACGGTGCCGACGTCGGGACGCTGGCCAAAGATTCGATCGCGGCAATCAACACCGAGATCGAGACGGCGGACAAGGACTTTCTCCCGATCCTGTACAACACCGTCGCTCAACTTCACACCGTCGACAAGAACTTCAAGGACGCCCTCGCGGCTCAGCAGAAGGCCGTCGACATGTCGGATGGTCGGATGAAAAAGAGGATGGAACTCTTTTTGGACGAACTGAAAGGCGAAATCGAGGGTGAAGGTGCCGACGCTAAAGCTTCGACCGAAGAAACGTCCAAAGAGTGAGCGTTTTGTGCGTTGAGTCGCGACGAACCGAAGTCTGACTCGCCGGGCGGACTCGTCGCTTGGCTTCAATTAATTCGTCTGCCAAACGTCTTCACCGTTTTGGCAGATGTGGGCGCTGCGTTCTTGCTCATTTCGGGAAGCTCGCAGCCCCTGCCACGATTGGTCGTGGTACTTCTCGCGGGCGTCGCGCTCTACTGGGCCGGCATGATCCTCAACGATGTCTTCGACGTTGAAAGGGACCGACGCGAACGTGCATCCCGCCCCATTGCGAGCGGCGCGATCTCGCTGCGTGCGGCGACAACCGCCGGTTGGATATTACTCCTACTCGGAGTGATCCTCGCGGCCACGGCGGGTTATCTACCCGGTGGCGATTCGACATGGCTTCCCGCCGCCGTCGGTGCGGCGCTCGCGGTCATGATTGTGTTGTATGACGGCCCACTCAAGTCCACGCCGATCGCGCCCGCGACAATGGGCAGTTGCCGCGTGCTCAGTTTCCTGCTCGGCGCCTCACCGATATTGCCAATCACGGATTCATTTCCCTCCATCCCGACGTACCTTCTCGGGATCGCGTTCGGCTTCGGCGTCTATGTGATGGGCATCACGACACTCGCGCGAGACGAAGCCCTGGGAGGCAATCGCGTGAATCTTCGTGTCGGCTTTGGGGTCGTCTTGGTTGGTCTCGTGCTGTTGGCGGTCGCACCAAATCTTGCGGCCGGTGGCGAGGGCGAACATTGGCAATGGCCGCCAGGTGAGCGCTTCTACTTTTTGATTGGAGTATGCGCGCTCCCCGTCGTGCTCCGAGGTGTTCGACTGCAAGTTTCGCCGAACGGACCGAACCTTGGCCAAACGATTCGAGTGGGCATCTTGTCCATCATCTCGCTTTCAGCTGCGTTCGCGACGTTGGGAGCCGGTCCGCAGTGGGGCGCCGCGGTGCTCTTTCTGATCGTGCCCGCGTTGTTCTTCGCAACTCGACTGCGAGTGACATGATGGTACCCGGGTTTCACACGAGCAGCCTGGAATTTCATGCCCCGGCCGCACTGGTCGTTGAACTTGCAGCACTCGGTTTCGGGACGGTTGCCATACGGCCCTGTCGCGGACGAATGGATCTCGCCACGACTTGGTACGACACGCTCATCACGGAGATCGCCGCAGCGGCTAACGACAACGGTATTCGTATCGTGATCGATTTGGATGCCCCTTTCTATGACGACCCGCATAGCGCCACCCCGTTCGCGCTCGCGAGCTGTGACGCGGATCGAAGCGCGGCGGCGGTCCGGAAGATCGAGGACTGGATCGAACGCTCGGTCGATCTTCGGCCGCTGACCATCACGTTTTCCACTGGTCGCACCGGCCCCCCGGACGCAATCAGCATCGGTGACGAACAAGTTTTGGAGCGGATCGCATCGAGGGTCACCCCCCTGTGTCAGCGGGCTTCGGATGCGGGCATCACATTGTCTTTGCGACCGGCAGCGGACCATGCGATCGCCACGGTGGCTCACTTTGAGCGGTTCGGTCAGTGGATCGATTCTGACTTGACACTCGGCCTCGCGGCGGACGTCGGTGAAATGCTGCTTGGTGGTGAATTTCCGATCGGCGCCCGATTAGCAAGGCTCGAACATCGTTTGTCCTGTGTCTATCTTTGCGAACCGGACTTGGAGCGTGGTTGTGATCAGCGTTTCGGTTGCGGGGACATCGACTTGGGACGCGTCTGGAACGTGATGACCCAGAGTGGTTTCTCGGGACCGGGGATTTTCCGCGCCTGCGGGCACGGTCGCCTGGGTCTGGATTTGGCGAAGGAGGCCATTGCACTCACGAGGGAGGTGTAGCCGGATCACGACCTTGAATGCTGATCGAATGTCGGTCACATTCGTGAAACTTAGAAAAAGTGTTTCACAGGGGCGAATCTTCTGGACCGTCCGACCGGGACACTCCTATGATTGGTTTGTCGATCGGTAACAAATGTCGATCGTCGAGTGAGGACGAACATGCTGGAGTTGATGAGTGATCCGACCGTAAAGGCTGGCATCGCGATACTGGTTTTGATTGTCCTTTCTGCGGTCGCATTTTTCCTCGTGGCAAGGTTGCGCGACTACACCGCCCAAGACTGGGATTCGTCCTCGAGAGGCCTTTCAAACTTCGAAGAAATGCGTTTGAAAGGTGACATCAGTGATGAGGAATTCCGAACAATAGAGGCAGCAGCCCACGCGAGGGGAGATGGATCAGAGGACGGCGAGTCGGATTCCGAGGATGGAAACCCTCCCGAAGTCTTGTGAACCTGAAATGACCTCCATCGGTTCAGGATGAACTGATTTTCTTCTCGCCGGGACGCGACACTTTTCCGCAGTCCGCCCTCCCAATCAATCTGGGCAATCGCTTCGGAAATCCCACTGAACCTACTAAGATTTACCAACCAGAGTCTGAGCATCGTCAAGAAAGACGGCTTTCAACTCGCCTCCCGCTCGGGAGCAGATGTCATCGACATCTGCTCCCCAGCTTAGACGCGAAAGCAGTGCCTAGACTGTGGGCCGAACCGTTTGAAGCTCTCAACGGCAGGCAGTGAGTGATGACTGGGAGACGTTAGAGTTACCTTCGGCACGCCGAGCACACTCTGACGTGGTCTCGCTCACGCCTGGTATTGATTGCCAGATAAAGGAGTCGATTATGCCCGTCAAGGAAAATAACAACCCGCGCGGCAGCTCTTCGAATAAGAAGAACGCGTTCTGTTCTTTCTGTCGCAAGAGCTATCGTGACGTCGGGCCACTGGTCGAAGGACCAGGCGACGTTTACATCTGTGCCGAGTGCATCGATCTCTGCCAATCCATCCTCGAACAAGAGGAACGACGGCGGGGCCCCAGTAAGCAACTGTTTGGCGACATCCCCTCGCCGCGAAAGATCGTCGAGCACCTCGACGAATACGTGATCGGCCAAAGCGCCGCCAAGCGTGTTCTCGCCGTGGCGGTTCATAATCACTACAAACGATTGACGAGCGAGTGGGAAGGCTCGATCGATGTCGAGATCGAGAAGAGCAATATCTTGCTCGTCGGTCCAACCGGTAGCGGCAAGACACTTCTGGCTCGATCACTCGCGCGGATGCTGGACGTGCCCTTCGCGATCGGCGATGCAACCACGTTGACCGAAGCCGGCTACGTTGGTGAAGACGTGGAGAACCTACTCCTCAAACTTCTGCACGCGGCAGATTTCGACGTGGAGGCTGCACAACGAGGCATCCTGTACATCGATGAGGTCGACAAGATCGGCAAAACCGGTGGCAACGTTTCCATCACGCGTGACGTGTCCGGCGAAGGCGTCCAACAGAGCTTGCTCAAGATGCTCGAAGGGACCGTCGCTAATGTGCCGCCACAGGGTGGACGCAAGCATCCGGAGCAGCAATACATTCAACTCGACACCAGCAACATCCTGTTCATCGTTGGCGGGACGTTTGTTGGTATCGAGGATATCATCCGAGACCGGCTCGGGCAGAAAACCCTCGGGTTTGGCGAGGCCGCCGGTCGGATCAACGAGCAAGCCAACGACGAGTTGTTGGCTGGAATCCAGGTCGAAGATGTGATGCAGTTCGGGTTGATCCCCGAGTTGGTCGGACGACTACCGGTGGTCAGCTATCTTCGCCAACTGGATGAGGAAGGTTTGGTTCGAGTCCTGAAAGAACCAAAGAACGCTTTGACCAAACAGTTCCAAGCTCTCTTCCAAATGGAGAACTGCGAACTGAATTTCACCGACGAAGCGTTGCACCAGATTGCCCGCCGTGCCCTCGACAAAGGCGTCGGAGCTCGAGGCTTGCGTGGCATTCTGGAGGAGGTGATGTTGGACATCATGTATGAATTGCCTGACCAAGAAGACGGCAAGGTGTACACGATTGACGAAGACGTCGTCGCCGGTAGGCAGAAACTATTCCAGATGCCCGCCACCAAGAGCGCCTGAGTCTCAGCCTCGCGACGGCCAACACGCCCAACCAAAACGCCGATGGTCCCCCCGCCATCGGCGTTTTTTCATGCGCCTTCCTCGAACTCGCCTTTTTCGATTCTCAGCCGCGGTAGAGGCTTCGTCCGCCGCCCACTGTCCGCGCGGAGATCTGGTGTCACAGACTCCCCAATTGCATCAGGATCTTCCGCAGGTATTTGTCTGTTCCGTGGTCTTTCGTGTTAGGTATCCCTTCTTGACCGAGCGATTCTGCCGCTTCTTCAGCATCAAGTTCCTCACGGATTTGCTGTTGCATCAGGTCAAACGCTTCGGCCGTCAACGTTTCCTCTTCTTCAGCGATCGACTCCGCCATGGAACGATTCACGGTGCCGTCGGTTTCAAAATGAAACGTCTGGCCGACGTGCTTGTATCCCGGAGGTACCATCGGAACCAAATCATCTTCGTTGACCATGCGAAAGAAGCGGTCGCCAAAATGCTTGCCGGCAAACTCGCGGAAGTCACTCTTCCCCGCCGCAGGTTGGCCCACCGTATACACCGACAACAACTTGTAGGGGTTTAGCCACTCCGCCGCCGCGATCGTCGCCAAGGCCCCACCAAGGCTATGCCCAGCAAGAACCAGTCTCGGCTCAGAGCTTGTGTGACGCGCGATGTAGTCTTCAATCGCGGGCCGCGCTGATTGAAACGCGTGATAGAAACCGCCATGAACCTTGCCGTAGCCGCCCGCTCGCGTGCCGAATGTATTGAGATTGATCAGCCAATTTCGTTGATTGGCGGTACCTCGGAAAGCCACCACCACGAGATCCTCGTCGATGGCGACAATCGCCTGCATGGAACCTGGAGAAAACACCTCGCAATGGGTGAACTGATACGACCCCAAAACGCGGCGTCGAATCGCGGACCGTTCCCAGTAACTCAAGCGGCTGAAGACAGTGGCTGAAAGGGCCGTCAGCCAATCAAAGTTCTCATTCGACAGTGATGACTTTGAAAACTTGTCCAGCGATAACTGGATCGCAACGTCGTCTTGCTGTTTCTTGCGTCGTCGAAACAGAAACTCATTCTCGGATTCCGTCTCACCAGAGTCTCGAGCGACCGACTTATCGCGTTGCCCGATCTGTGGCTGCTCAACCGTCACTGAAATCTGCAGCGGGATTGTCCAATTCACTGCCGAAGCATCACCCGAAGATGAACCCGTCAATCGAACGGTGTTGATCGTCCCCGTTTGGCCCGCTACCGGAACCGAGACCGTTTTCGGAGGGCCGAAATCATCAGGGTCCGCTCTTCGCCAATGGGAATCCCATTCGTCGGTCGGTGGAACATCTCCATCGAAACGAACCCCCGCATCGACGACGCGTGGGTCCCTCGCCATCTCAAAGCTGGGAACAGCAAAATTGGCGTCCAAGTAGAGACCTGCAAAATGCAGTCCCACCACCTTGCCCGTTTCAATCTCGATGACCGCCGATCCCGAATTCCCGCCAAGCGTGGAACTGTCGTGAGTCATCGCCTTGGCTTGAGTTCCGGAGAACGTTAGCTCGCGTCGAAGTTTGACCTTGCCGGGCTGCAGTCGCTTGACGTTGAAAACGTCATCAAAAATCCGACTCTGCAACGCAGCGTCGTTTCGCGAGTCCTGAGCCGGGTAACCAATGATCGCGATCTCCTTTTCGCGGAGCTCGTCGGGATGCTGTGTCTTGAGCGTGAGCGGCTCGCGATCCAACCCCTCCACCTCGAGCAGCGCCATATCCCAGAACGGATGGATCATGGCAACTCGTTTCACGGAGATCAATTCCGGCGTCGTGGGAACGATCTCACGACGAAAGTCGATCGCGGCACTCTGGTCTGGGAGAAAAGACAACTCCCGTCGGCCGCTCACGCTCAAGACACAGCATCCCGACGAGCTCCGCGAAAAGG
>JBCBOT010000284.1:0-10935 GCA_039821165.1 Planctomycetota bacterium
ATTGAGAGTCTTCCGTAAACGTGCCGATCCCGTCGTTGTGGAAAATGCGAAGGTCAACACCATTGCTGATCGAAATGGCCAAGTCGTTCCCGTTGGCTCCGTCGAAGTCACCCGAGATCAGGTTTCCAAACGTTGAAAAGCTGCCGAGCGTCGAGATCGTGTTCTGCGTGAAGTTTGGAGTTGCCGCACCGTCGTTCTCAAGCCAACCAACCTGGGTGGAGAAGACCTGACTCCGTAGGTAGCCGATATCGAGATCGGAATCGCCATCAAAGTTGTCGATGACGACGTCTTGGATCGTGGTCAGAGTGGAGGCGGTACGCAGTGTGAAGGTGGGATTTGCGGCCGTGTCGTTTTCGAGCCAGAAAACGCCCGTGCTGCCCGCGACAGCGATGTCAAGATGGCCATCACCATCTAAGTCGCCGACGTCTAATCCTCTTGCGCCGGTAACCGTTCCTGCCAGTGAGCGGGTAAACACGTCCGGTGCATTTTGCTCGTAGATCGCAATGTCCCCGGAACCGAAGCTGACCACCAAGTCCAGGCGTGTGTCCCCATCGACGTCAGCGATCGCAACTTCGTAGGCATCAAAGAGATCGGACTCCATCGAGCTCATGCCGAAGGTGGCATTTCCGGATTCGATCCATTGATTGTCAAAGATCAAAAGGCCGTCTTCACTGTTGTCGGGAGTCTCATTCGTAACGACGAAGTCCAGATCGCCATCACCGTCGAGATCGCCCGTCGCGATCGATGTGAAATTGTAGCCGGCGGTGTTGAACAATGAGGTGCCGGTACCGAAGCCTCCGTCACCATCGTTGGAGTACCACAGAATCTCGCCATTGGAGGAAGCTGCGATCAAATCCAGATCGCCGTCGTTATCAAGATCGCCCGAGCCAACCACGGAACCACTGGTCACCGAGTTATCAATGATCGCTTCATTCACCGTGGGCAGCGCCGTAAACGTTGGGGCATCATTCACAGCGTTGACAGTGATGCCCGTGGATTCGGTGTCAAACCCATGGTCGCCCATCACTTCAATGATCTCAGTTTCGGTCAGCACACGATCGTAAACGCGAGCATCGTCAATGCTTCCCACGAAAGCCCGCGAGCCATCCGACAACCCGCCGATGATGATGTCCTGCGACGGGGCGGTTAGCCAATCCGCGTCAACAAACGAATTGCTGGACTCACGCGTCAACTGGCCATCAAGATAAACGCGCAAGACGTTGTTCGTGATATCCAGCGACAAAGCGATATGACGCCAGCCGGTTCCCGCAACGCGGTCATTGGAGTCCAGTGAGTACGACGTAAAACTCCCGGTTCGGCCACCGATTCCTTGGCTGGTATTCGTTGGGTCGAGCACAATGTAGACCTCATCGCCAAGGGACAAGAACGTCGATTCCTGTTGTCCCGCGTCGAGGTTGACCCACGCTGAAATGGTCACTTCGTTGTTCAGGCCGGAGATGCCATTGGTGACTTGGATTCGATCGTCGCCATCAAAGGTCATGACGTCGCCGCGATCAGGATC
The DNA here is from genome assembly GCA_039821165.1 of Planctomycetota bacterium. GTDB lineage: Bacteria > Planctomycetota > Planctomycetia > Pirellulales > Pirellulaceae > Stieleria. The sequence goes on from JBCBOT010000284.1 coordinate 1,523, forward strand.
AGCGGTCAAGGTCGGATCGCCGACGACATTGTCCCCGTCGTAGCCGTTGCCACTTTGGTCGGTCGTCGCGCCTTGGAAGAACTCGTAACGAGCGTAAATGTTGACATCAACTGCAGGTGTCGCGCCGGTTGTGATTGTTAGCGTGTCGGCACCGTTGAAGTCCTGCGTGCCGAGGTACTCCATTCCATCCAGAGCCGCATTGACATCGGATTCCAGCCCGGAGAACGTCAGCACTGCTTCGCCATTGTTGGTGCCATTTAGGAATGTAATGCCGATGGTGGAATCAAGCGTCAGCGTTCCGTTGCTTACCGAGATAGTGGTGGTCATGATCGGGTTAAACGGACTGCCATTGTCGACCGTGATCGCATTGGGACCAGTGAACACAAGCGGCACGTCTTCATCGACAGTTTGAGCGGTTGGTACCACGACCGTTGCCGGGTTGGGCACGTCGATGATGCTGACGATCGTGCTTCCTGTGGCTTGTTCGGCGGACCCGCCTTGGATTTGCACGGAGTCGCCGCCGTCGTCGAAGGTCCAGTCGATTTGAAGCGTCGCGGGTGGAGCATCGCTGGTGTTGCTGTAGGCGATGCTGCGAAGTGCGTTGTTGACCAGTTCATTGGTGGCTGAGGCGTTGAACGACAGAACCAGCGAACCGCCACTGTTCGTGGTGACGGTACCAATGGTCGTGCTGTCATAGACAAGACTGCCACTTTCGGTCAGCGCTCCCAGCAAACCCGTCGCGCTGAAGACATCTTCGACGTTGGCTCCACCATTGCGGACCAGCGTCAGCGAACTTCCGTTGAAATTTTCGCTAGCACTCAGCTCACGATCGAAGACAAACACATCGGTGTCCAACACGACCGCCGCGCTGCCTTCGACAAAGGTCGGTGAATCGTTGACTCGGCCGGAGCCTTCGCCCGCGATCAGCGTTCCCGTGCTGTTGTAACGCCAGACGGTCGTGTCGTAATCACTGGAGCCACCGTAGGCACCGTACCCGGCGACAAGGATTGTGCCGTCGGATGCAACGTCCACTCCATAAGCTTCGCTCCAATCAAAACCTCTCGGGACGAGCACGGTGCCGTTGTCACCAAAACTGGTGTCCAGTGTACCGTCGGTGTTGTAGCGAAAGATCGCCGCTTCGCCTGTGCTTGTAGGCGTTGCCGTTCCGATCACGATCAGCTTCCCATCGGACTGCTGAACCACGTCTCGACCGATGCTGTAACTGTTTTCGCCATTCACCAATTGCCGGACGACACCGTTTTCGCCAAAGCCGGTATCCAAAGCTCCTGTCGACGTAAATCGTGCGATTCCGATGGCCTCGTACTCGTCCGGCTCAAGCGAATAGTCGAAGGAGTTGCCGACCAGCACATAACTGCCATCGCTTTGCACGATGACTTGCTCCACATAGTTGACGCCCGCTCCACCAAAGTTAGTTGTGGCGTATCCATTGGGACTTCCAAAAGTCGTGTCCAGCGCTCCCGACGAGCTCAACCTTGCAACAAATGCCCCACCACTGGTGAATCCGCCAAGGATGATCCGACCCGATCCATCGACGGCGACCGAAGTTGCATCATCATTTGCGCCGCCCAAATCAATCGTTGCGATTCCATTCGTGCCGAAGCTGTTATCGAGACCTCCATCAACACCACTGAGTCTGACAACTCGGATGTCTGAGTCAGCATTCGACCCGCCCGTAATCAGAATGTTGCCATCGGACTGGATGGCAATGTCGTTGCCCGAATCTGAAGTTCCAAAATCGGCGAAAACGAACCCAGAAACACCAAAGTCATTGTCAACACTGCCATCGGCGTTCAGTCGCATGACAGCAAAATCGCGATCGGTATTCTGAACGTAGCCGCCGATCACCAGTTTTCCATCGGCCTGCTCCACAATGGACTTGGCGAGGTCGTTGCCCGTACCAAATTCGTTGATGTAAACCCCGTCGGTCCCAAAGCTGGTGTCAAGACTGCCATCTGCCGTCCATTTGGTGATCGCCCACGCACGACTTCCGTTGACGAATACGTTTCCAGCGGTAAGGCTACTGCCATCGGCCAGCGCGATGACCTCTTCGGCATATTCGTTTGCATTCCCTCCCGGAAAGTCTTCATTGCTAATGCCCGGCCCCACGCCAAACGTCGGAGCATCGTTAATCGGATTAACCGTGATGTTGACGCTGTCGCTGGTTTGCAGGTTGGTGTTGCTGGGCTCGAAGGTGAAGTTCAGGCCGTAGACGCGTCCCAGCGTGCTGTCCAGACTTTCCTGCACCGTATCGCCGACATCAAGATCACCACTGCTGTAGGTGGACCAGCCCGTCGAACCACCGCTGGCAAGGCTGTACGGAATCGAGCCCCCGGAGTTAGCGGACCAGTGAGCGACCACGTCGCCGGCTTGCACATTCAGCGTTCCGATGTCGAGCGTGCGAACGCCGTTGCCATCGGTCGACACGATATCACTGTCGGTCAGCGAAACACGGTGCACGACGTCAAAGTCACCGCCACTCGGACGTAGCACGAGTAAGTCAAAGTCGATCGGCGTGCTATCGCTGTCAGGCCCGATCTGCAGATTGCTGATCGTTCCCGTCGAAGTGATGCCGCCAAAGTCATCGTGGATGAACAGTAGATTCGCAGCACTGCCGTCTCCATTGGTATCACCAAAGGTCTGAGTCAAATCAGGTCCGACGGTTACCGCAGGCCCTGATCCCACGACCTGTTCGCCAGCTATCGCCGCGATTTCCTCGGCGGAAAGGGCTCGCGAGTAAACGCGGGCATCGTCGATCAGACCGTTGAAGTCGAAAGCGGAGTTGTTATTTCCATTTCGCCCGATGTAGGTATTCGGTTCCTGGTCGTAGGCAATACTACTGGTGAAGTTGCCTGTGGCGATCACTTCGCCGTTCAGATAAATCGTTTGGGTGTTGTTGACATCATCAAACGTGGCGGCCACGTGCTGCCAGCCTGTCCCGGCAATAAACACGCCAGAGTTGACTTCTTGCCACGTGCTGCCGTCCCGGAAGGTAAATGCGATGCCATTGGTGCCCGCGCCTGATCCGTCGAGCCGCAAGTAGACGTTGTCGCCAAGCGAGATGACTTCAGCGCCAAGCGTGTCCGGGGACGTCAAATTCACCCAGGCAGCAAGCGTGATGTCAGTTGGCTCTCCAAAGTTCCCACTGATTTCGACTCGATCCCCGTTGCCATCGAGACTCAGCACCTCACCACGCTCTGGATCAAATGTCGTGGTAGCGTTTCCAACAAATGTTCCGTCGTGTACCGTGCCAGCCGCCTGATCGTCAGCACTGCCGCCAGTGAAGGTGTAATGACCTTCCAGATCAGCCGCGATCGCCGTGGTCATCGTCAGTGTGACGTTGCCGCTGAATTCAGCATTCGCCTGGAACGTCATGCCGTCAAGTGCCGCGTTGATCGCCGATTCCGTGCCCTCAATGACAAACGAACTGTTGCCATGAACGTTTTCGACAAACGTAATTCCGGTTGTTTGCGACAGGAACAGCACGCCATCGTTCACGGACAGGGTGACTCGCATGTGTGCGTCCGTCGCGGCAACCGAATCGCTGACGCTGACTTCGGTCGCGGTGCCGCTGGTGAAGGTCAGCGTGGTGTCTTCGTCAATCGTTTGTGGGCCGGGAACGGTCTGGTTTGCATCGACTTCGTTGTCGACTGTGATCGACATGATTTCGGTGTAGCTATTGCCCGCCGCGTCGGTGACTTGCACGTCGACGTTATGCGACATCGCCGTTTCGTAGTCGATCAGCGAACCATCGGCGACCGTGATCTCACCGGTGCTGCTGTCGATCGCAAATCGTCCACCCGCGTCGTCGGTCAGGTTAAAAGTGAAACTGGAAAGAACTTCGCTGGCATCCCACTGGACAACATGGTCGTGGTTTCCAACCGTGTCGTTGATGTCCGCCCAAGTTCCGTCAGAAACCATGCGAGCATGGTCCTCACCACCAACCCCGTCCAGATCGTTGGCGTTGGCGTACTGGCCCGCGGCGGCAGCACCACCGGTAAAGACGACATCGCCATCGGCAGTGTTCCCGCGGTATTCGACCCACGTCCCTTCTGAGGCCGCATCGGTGATGCCCAACCAAACGGCTGTACCAGTCTCAAGAACATGCTGACGTATCAAATCATTCTCGTAAGCGGAACCGATGGTGACGAGTTCACCCGAGACACCGTTGAGGCTGCTGCCGATCGCCGAACTTAACGCGTCGCTGAAACTCGAGGTGGAGCTGACAAACCGATAGAACTTGCCAGTCGCCGCGTCGTAGGAAAGCGTCGCATCGTTGTTCAGGATCGTGCTCACCGCTTGCGGGATTTCGATGACTTGGACGTCACCGATGACAGGGCCCAGTCCCCCCGATGGACTCAACGAAGCGAATCGCAAATCAGTGGGCGCATCCGTCGCGGTGAAGGTGAAACTCCGGTGTTCCCACAACAGGTTGGAGGTGGTCCACCCGGTCGGCATGGTGACATCAAAGTCGGCCGATTCGCCCGCCGCGCTGACTCGCAAACTGTCGTGAGTGTTCCCGCCCTGGAAGTTGCCGGTCAGTGCAAAGATAACCTGGTATTGCCGACCGGCTTCGGTGGTCAACGTCTGCTGAATCGCGCCGGGAACAGAACCATCCAATCCAAGGGCAGTGCCTCCCAGAGGTGAATCGGCCCAGCCACCTTCCAGGTCAACATTACCCTCAACGACCGTCCAACTGCCACTGGTACCGCCAATCGTCTGCCCGTTCCCAACGTTGACATAGCCCGTCGCGCCCGCTTCGGTGAACATTCCATCTTCGACAACATCCTGCGGCGAATCCAGATCGCTCGGCACGACAAAACCGACGCTGGCTCCTTCGACGGCGTTTTCGCTAATGTGCAGATCGTCGACGGGGGTACTGGCGGTGAATCCGGTCCCCGTGGCGTGGCCCATGCTTAATCGATTCGGCGTGCCGCTTTCGCTGACGATATCGACGACTTCATTGGAGCCGTTGAACTCCATCTGCCAGTTGGCAACGAGGCCACTTGGAATACTAGAGCTGTCGAGCTTCTGTTGGTAGTTCAGCGAGATCTCGGCTTCGCTGCGAACATCGTTCCAAATGCGAACGTCGTAGAGCGTTCCCTGAAACGCTTCGGTGCTCTCAAACCCGCCGCCTTGCGAATCCTGTTCTTGTCCGAAGATCAGCGTCCCGCCGGTGCCGATGGTGTGTCCGGCTTGCAGGTTTGTCCCCGAATCGGCCAATTCACCATCAAGATAGATGTGCCAGTCACCGTTCGTGTTGTCCCAACTCCACGCAAGTGTGTGAGGCTGTCCATCGTTGAGATCGGAGAGCATGATGTCCGTCGATGGAATGGTACCGTTGATGCCAATGCTGAGGAAACCATTGCTCCTGACAAACATCAACACTTCGTTTTGCTGAGAGCCAGTCGCATAGGAAAGAAAGGATGGCTGGTCGCCGTCAGAAATCTGGAACGACGTTTCAAAAGTAAACTCCGTCAAGCTTCCTAGCACCGCACCACCGTCGCTAGCTTGCAGATACGCATCATTCCCGCCGTCCGTGTTGAGTTCGATGCCGCTGGACAGGTCCGAAGGCGCGTTATTGTCCTCGACCAGATTGTTCAGGCTGATCGTGAAGTCTTCATCGACGGTGTTGCTGTCGACGTCGGTGCTGCGAACGGTGATTGTGTGGGTCGCCAAGGTATCGGCGTCGAGCAGCGTTCCATCGGCCACACGAATCTCGCCCGTGTCGGCGTCGATCTCAAACGCACCCGCCACGCTTTGCGATTGAATCGAATACGTAATCGCCTGCGTCGCATCGAGCACGTCGTCAGCGTTCCATTCGACGAGTACGGAAGCAGTGTCGGCAGAGGTAAAGTCCCACCATTCTCCGGTGGCAACGATGACGTACGCGTAGTCTCCTACTCCGACCCCGTTTGGTTGAGTGTTTTCCCAGTTCGCGTAACTGTGATCGACCGCGTACCCGTTCTCGTCGCCCTGCCAAAACAGCGAGGAGTCGTCGAGCCAACGCCACTCTCCCTCGACCGTTTCGTCCGTTGCGTTCAACCAGACATTGCTCACTCCCGATGCGTTTGCGAATTCGGTAACCAGAGAGTTTTCGTGAGCACTGCGAATGGTGACCAACTGACTGGTCACGCCGCCGAGTGTTTCAGAACTCGCGGCACTTCCGGCACCAGCCCAGTCGACTGCGGTGGTGGATGTCAACTTGTAGAACTTGCCTGTTTCGGCGCTGTAACGAAGATCCGGATCCGCCGCCAAAAGTGACGCAATCTGAGCCTCACGTTCGGCATCATTGGCACTGACGCTTCCAACAACCGTGCCATCAATCGCGTTTTCATCCACACCGAACGTCAACGTCGCTTCGCTGGCCGTGAAGCTGGCGTCTCTAACGTGGTTCAAGGTCAGGTTGTTGCCGCTGACGGTGTCGGTGATGACTCCATCGGATGAAAGTTGGTCGAACTTCCAATTCGCCACCAAGCCTGCTTCATCAAATGGTAAGTCACTGCGGTAGCTGGCTTCGATTTGTTCGGCGGTACGAAGACCATCGAACACGCGAACATCATGGAGTGTGCCACTGAGCCTTTCGTTGGTTCGAAAACCCGACAGAACGTCATCTTGTTCCTGTCCAAGAACAAGTTCGCCTCCTGTTTCGAGCGTCGCTCCGGTCGCTTGATTCGTAAACGACTCACGCAACACGCCGTTGACGAAGATCGAGGAGTTCCCACTGTTGTCCCACCGGACCGCGATGGAATTGGTTGAGCCATCAAGCAGTTCCGGGAATCCGTTCGTTGTTCGTCTAGTCTGCCCATCGACGATCAAGGCGACTTGACCACTCGAGTCAACGTTGACTGTTAATTCATTGTCGTTTCCGGGCACGGCGTAAGAAAGCAAGGTTCCCCAAGACGTCACACTCGACATCGAGAATTGGAACTCGGCTGTGAAAGCGGTGCGGTTACCGAGAATGCTGGAACCATCGTCGGCGTGAAGATAGATGTCGTTGCCACCATCTTCGTTGATGCTCAGGCCGCCTTCGCTGGTCGCAGTCGTCGCAATATCGCTGGGTGCCGCTCCACCCGGATCGCTGTCGGTTGCAACCGCGTAGTTGGAAAACTCACTGCTATTGCCGCTGGCGTCGGTGGTGACCAGCGTGACGTATTCGCCGCTGGCCAAAGTGATGCCCGAAAGCGAGCCGGTCAGCGAGCTGTTGCCGTCGGCGACTCCGGTCAGCGAGCCGAGATATCGCTGCCCTTCGACTTGGCCGCCATCGCGATCGGTGCTGGCGTAGAAGTCGATCGTGTAGGTTCCGCCAGCGAGCGTCGTGGTGTCGAGGTCGTAACTGAACGTGCCGTCATCAGCGATCGCAGCTGAACTCAGCACCGCCCAGTTTTGCAGGTTGTTTGAGCCTGAATCAACGTCACCTGCGTCGTTTGCTGTAGGACCGTCAATCGCAGTCCCGGCGCTGAGGTCGATTCCTTGAATGGAATTGCCGTAAATCGAGTTGCCACGAATCGTGTTCCCGCTGCCGCCGTCCTGAATGGCAATGCCGACACCGAGGTTAGCATCGACTCGTCCGCTGTAGGCGATGACATTCCCGTCGCCTGCACCGATTCCACCAATGGTCGTGTTGGTGGCGTTCTCAATCAGGATCCCGGTTTCACCGACGCCCCAGTTCTGTGTTCCGGTGGCATCGGTTCCGATGATGTTGCCTTGGATGATCGTGCCGTCCGATACGCCGCTTGCATCCAACTCAATTCCCGCAGACGCGGAACCGACAATCAAGTTGTCAATAATCTGATTGTTGTCACCACCTCCGGTGATGTAGATGCCGCTTGCCGTTCCTGTGTTGAAGTCCAATTGAGTGCTACGGTCCGCCGAAGCACCAATGATATTGTTCTGGAAGGTGTTGCCGTCGACACCCTCGCCTCCAGCAGTAATCGTGTACACACTGCTGCCAACGAGGACGTTGGCACGCGCGGATGTCGCACCTCCGAAGGTGTTTCCTGTAGCGTCATCTTGCAGCAAGATGCCGTAGCGTGAATCCCCGAGGACCGAATTTCCATCGATGGCGGTTCCAAAGTAGTTGCCCGAAACCGTCGTGCCGGTGCTGGTGCCCCTGACGATCACGCCATAGTCGTCTCCGGAAAAGACATTGCGATTAGCCACCGTTGTCCCACCAATGACAACGTTGTCACCGCGTGAGCGAATACCAATCCAGCTTTGCTCACCGTCACTGGCGTCGCTTCCGTCGGAGTTGAACTGCCCGAACCAGTTGCCTGCAACGGTGATGTTGTCGGCTTCGTCTGCGATCTCGACAGCCACAAAAGTGAAATCACGAATGACCAGCCCCCGAATCTCACTCCCATCGGCGGTTGCGGTGAAATTCAGGCCGTTGATTCCACTGGAGCCTCCGTCAATCACGATCGGCAGAAAGCTGCCTTCAGTCCACCCCGCCTGCGTCGTCCCGTCGATCGTCACTTGGTCAGTTATGTCAAGTTGTGATGAAAGGTTGATGACCTGCGTGCCGCTGCCGGCGATGTTGAAGTCAATCGTGTCCGCGCCGGCATTGGCATTGGCTTGTTGGATCGCCCAGCGAAGGCTTCCGACGCTACCATCGTCCAGCGTATTGGTGACGGTGAAGGTTTGCGGCCCGGAAGCGGAAACGTTGATCGTGTAGTCTTCGTATTCGCCGAACCCACCACCGCCATCGGGACTCGGCGGACTTTGCCAAGCCATTCCGATCCGCATTCGCGTCGTGCCGATCGTTGCGTCGTTGGGCGTGGTGATGTCAATGGTGTGCGGCCCAGTGACGGTGGTCCCGGCGACGATCACGTACTCTTCACCCGCGTCGCTAAAGTCGCCGTCTTGGTTCCAGTCGATCCACGCCGTGATGTCGTTGTCGTCGTCGTCCTGAATCGTGACCGACAGCGTGTTGGTTTGTCCTTGGGTCACGTTGCCCGTCTGTGCCGTGTAGTCTCCGTACGCGTTGGCGTCCTGGCCGGTGGAGTTGTTGATTCCGGCGAAGGTGACGTTCGTGATCCACTCTGAGCTGTTGTTGCTTCCGGATGGATCGCTGTAGCCGCCACCGCCACCGATTGTGCCACCGCTGAGCGCGTAAAGGGCAGTGATGTCCGCTGCGCGAAGAGCCCGGGAATACCCACGCACGTCGTCCAAGAATCCTTCGTAGTCGTCGTTCGTTGAGCCGCCGATCCGGAGCGGCTCCGTCGAAGTCACCGTGCCGATGCTGTTGGAGGTCGAGTCGGCGAGTACTCCATCGACATAAAGTTCGACGGTGTCTCCCGACCGCTGAGCGATGACATGGTGCCAGGCGCCATCGGTGATGAAGCCGCTTCCGGCCGTCGCGGTCACGATGTTGCTGGTGCCGTCGACCAGAAAAT
>JBCBOT010000285.1:0-10861 GCA_039821165.1 Planctomycetota bacterium
GTTTGCCGACGATGCACCTGCGGCAAACTTCGCAATTAGCGCAATCAATGATAGTGACGTCGATGGAACACAATCGGTGACGATCGCGGTTGCGGCGGCGGGGCACACGGGTGACAGCCGCGGTTTGAGCGTGAATGACGATGACGTCCCCGCCGATGAACCAGCCGATGAACCCGTTTCCCACCAGTTCGATTTCGGCACGGTTTCCTCACCATTGCAACCTGAGTTCACTCGAGTCACCGGATCGACGACCTACAACGCGTCACGCGGATTCGGCTGGACCTCCGCGGTGAATGACCTCGATCGACGCAGCGGCACCAGCCTCACACGTGATCTTCACTACACGGGGGTCGCTACCTTTCTTGTCGATGTTCCCAACGGGACCTACGAAGTCACACTGACAGTCGGAGATAGCGGCCCGTCCGCTCACGATCAGACGATTTCAATCGAAAACGTCACCGTTGATTCGGTGACAACTCGGGCGCGCCAGTTTTCAACTCGGACCTACACCACCGTGGTCAACGACGGTCAACTCACGATCACACTGGATGGACGAGGTGGAGTCGATCAAAACATGGTGATCAGCGGATTGGCACTGACCAGCGTCGGTGCAACCTCCGATCCAGACCCGGAACCTGAACCGACTCCTGAGCTATCGCTTGCATTTGCTGGTAGCTCAATCTCTGAGAACGGCGGTTCGACAATCGCGACGGTTTCGCGGAGCGGAAGTACGTCGGAGTCTGTCGTCGTGACACTCGCAAGCAGTGACACCAGCGAAGCGATCGTTCCGGCCACCGTCACCATCGCTGCGGGACAAACGTCGGCCACGTTCAACGTGACGGGCGTGGACGACAGCGTGGTGGATGGAACTCAGAGTGTCACCGTCTCTGTTTCGGCCGGCGACCACGATGGTGATAGTCGGTCGTTGAGCGTTGCCGATGACGACACACCACCCCCGCCTCCTCCGCCACCACCCCCATCGAATGACCCCGTATCGCACCAGTTCGATTTCGGGACGAGCACATCTCCGCTGCAATCCGACCACACGCGGATCACCGGCGCGACGACGTACAACGCGACACGCGGATTTGGCTGGACATCCGCAGTGAACGATCTCGACCGACGAAGCGGCAACAGTCTGACCCGGGATCTTCATTACGCCGCACTGGCGACGTTCCTGGTTGATGTGCCCAATGGGACCTACGAAGTCACGCTCACCGTTGGTGACAGCGGTCCTTCAGCACACGATCAAACGATCACACTCGAAGGCGTCACTGTGGACTCAGTGACCACCCGGGCGAGACAGCATCTCGTGCGGACTTACGAAACCGTTGTCAATGACGGCCAGCTGACCGTGACACTCGATGGGCGTGGCGGCGTCGATCGCAACATGGTGATCAGTGGGTTGGAGCTCACCAGCGTGGGTGCGACAACCGAACCCGAGCCGACCCCTGAGTTGACGCTTTCAGTGGCGGGTTCTTCGATCTCCGAGAACGGAGGGGCGACGTCGGCAACCGTTTCGCGTAGTGGTGACACGAGTCAGTCCGTGGTCGTCACGCTGTCGAGTAGCGACACTGGCGAGGCGGTTGTTCCCACGACCGTCACCATCGCCGCAGGGCAGTCGTCCGCGAACTTCTCCGTGACGAGCGTCGATGACAATGTGGTGGATGGCACGCAGAGCGTCACGCTGACGGCTTCCGCGGACGGCCATGACGGAGACAGCGACTCTCTCAACGTGACCGACGATGACGTTCCGCCACCACCGTCGGATGATCCGGTGTCGCACCAATTCGATTTCGGGACGAGCGTGTCGCCGCTGCAACCCGATCATACCCGAGTCATCGGCTCGACGACCTACAATGCCGGCCAAGGATACGGCTGGACCTCCGCGGTCAACGATTTGGACCGTCGCAGTGGGACCAACCTGACACGAGACTTGCACTACGCGGCGGTCGGAACATTCCTCGTCGATGTCCCCAACGGCACCTACGAAGTCACGCTGACGATTGGCGACAGCGGCCCGTCCGCTCACGACCAAACCATTTCCATTGAAGGCGTCACGGTCGATTCGGTCACGACCCGCGCCCGCCAGTTCCTGACGCGAACGTACACCGCCGTCGTCAACGATGGGCAACTCACGATCACGCTGGATGGACGAGGCGGCGTCGACCGTAACATGGTGATCAGCGGACTGCAGGTCACGGAGGTCTCAAACCAGCAAGCCGCAACGAGCAGCTTTCGGCCCGAGGAGGTCGATCGAGTTTTCGAGTCGATGGAACGAGAGATGAACTGACGGGCTTCGAGGACAAATCAATGCCACCGTCGATTCCGCGACTCACGCTTCACCACCGAAATGGTCGCTGAGAATCGCTTCGTGTTCCGGGTCGAGTTGCACAAGGTAGCGATGGAAGTCAACGACGTTCTCGGCTTCCACGATCACGTCGTCCTGGATTCGAACCCAAAACCCGAGTTGAAAGCAGACCTCGGTTCCGGTGCGTTGGTCCGTTCCCAATATGTCTGCGATACCACAGGCCGCATCACCTGACTCGATCACGTGCCTCACATCGATCCGGAGAGGATCGATCGCCTTGAGGATGGCTTTCCAAAACGCGATGAATTGATCGACGGACTGGATGGCTTTGGCCGCGGCGTCACCCTCTTTTGGCGGCCCGATTCCCGAAATCTCCTCAGGTGCGTCATGCTCGAGGCGAAGGTATTGCCGGATGTAGTCCTCCCGCTTTTGATTCCAAACGTTTTCGAACCACGCGAGGGCATGTTCTTTGGGAGTCACGTCCGTTCTCCTTTAGTCGTCTTCACCTGCGGGAGCGTTGCCGCCGGCTTTCCATCGGAGGAACGCGTCGAGGAAGCCTTGTAGTTCACTGCCGTCGATCACGCTGTTGAAGTTGCCGACATAGTGGCCGGTTCGCGCATCTTTGACACGTTGATCGGGGTGCAAAAAGTAGTTTCGAATCTGGCTACCGAAACCGGTCTTCGCCTGCGTTCCGTACTTGGCCGCGAGTTCGGCTTCACGTTTCTCTTCCTCCAGACGAGCCATCTTGGCTCGCAGCATCTTCCACGCCGTCGCGCGGTTTTGGTGCTGGCTCCGTTCGCTCTGGCACGCCACCACGGTGTTCGTCGGGACGTGCGTGAGCCTCACCGCGCTGTCGGTTTTGTTGACGTGTTGACCGCCTGCACCGCTGGCTCGGAAGGTGTCGGTACGAACGTCTTTCTCCTCGATCTCGATTTCGACGGAGTCGTCGATTTCGGGGGAAACGCTGACCGCCGCGAAGCTGGTTTGTCGTTTGCCTTCGCTGTTGAACGGGCTGATTCGGACAAGGCGATGCACGCCTTCTTCGCCCTTGAGATATCCATACGCCATCGGACCACGAACGGCGATCGAAGCATTGTTGATGCCCGCCTCCTCGTTGTCGTGGCGGTCAAGCAATTCAATCTTGAAATCGTTCGCGACCGCCCACGCGGAGTACATCCGGAGCATGATGTCGGCCCAGTCGTTGGCATCGGTGCCGCCATCTCGGGCGTTGATCATGAGGATCGCACCGGCGCCGTCATTGGGGCCACTGAGCAAGGCCTTGAGTTCCAACTCGTCGAGGATTCCCTCCAGCCGAGTGACTTCGGCCTCGACTTCGTCGGCGATCGACTCGTCTTCCTCGGCCATTTCCATTAGCGCACCGAGGTCCTCGGCGCTGCTGGACAATTCGTCCATTGGACCGACAATGATCTTCAGAGCCTTGAGTTCGGAGACGGTTTTCTGGGCGGATTCATTGTCGTCCCAGAAATTCGCCTCCCCCATCTTGGCTTCGATCGTTTTGATTTCGGCGGCCTTACCCGCGTGATCGAGCGATTGGGCGAGTTGTTTCAGCCGCTCGTTGACCTTGTCACTGCGCTGAACCAGTTCGGCATCCATCGTGTCGTTCCTTGTTCGCCTTGGCGGCGATCCCCTCTCGCGAACCGTATCAATCCCAAAGTTGGAGCGAAACTATAACATGGCACGCGTCGTTCTGGCGATGAGTGGCGGCGTCGATTCGAGTGTCGCAGCCCACCTGCTGTTGGATGCGGGACACGAGGTCATCGGCGTCTTCATGCGGCATGGGGAGGAGTCGAGCGAGGTTTGCAAGGTCGACGCCGAGTCCGCGAGCGGGCTGCCTGTGTTGGGTGAACGCGCCGATCACAAACAGGGTTGCTGCACGGCGAGTGATGCAATGGACGCGCGGCGGGTGGCTGCCAAGTTCGGAATTCCGTTTTATGCCCTCGACCTGCAAGCCGACTTCCGACGGATCGTGGACTACTTCGTCGATGATTATCTCAATGGCCGCACCCCAAACCCATGCGTGCGATGCAACCATTGGATCAAGTTCGGCAGGCTCTTTGACTACGCCGATGGTGTTGAAGCCGACTACCTGGCGACGGGACACTACGCGCGGATGATGGACGGATCCCTGCACCGCGGTTTGGATACCAGGAAGGATCAGTCCTACGCATTGTTCGGGATCCGCCGGGAATTGCTCGGCCGAATGATGCTCCCCGTCGGCGATTACGAAAAGTCGGAGATTCGTCGGATCGCGGAGTCACTCGACCTGGGCGTTGCATCAAAAAAGGACAGCCAGGAGATTTGCTTTGTCACTCAAGGACACCACAGCGACTTTGTTCGCGCGCGACGTCCCGACAAAGCGAGCGAAACCGCAGGCGAGTTCGTGACATCGGACGGCGAAGTCCTCGGCACCCACCAAGGCTACGAAGCGTTCACAATTGGCCAACGAAAACGACTCGGAATCGCGCTCGGCACACCGCACTTCGTGATCCGCATCGAACCGGAAACCAACCGCGTGGTACTCGGCAAAAAAGATGAACTCGGATGCCATGGCCTGGTCGCAAACGAAGCCAACTGGCTGGTCGATCTGAACGAGATGATCGGTGACGATCTCGCGGTTCAGATTCGCTACAACAGCGGCCCCGAACCGGCTCACGTCGAGATCGACGAACAGGACGCAACGCGGTTCCGCGTCTCGTTTGAATCACCCGTGGATGCCGTCGCTCCTGGGCAAGCCGCGGTCGTCTATCGAGGCACCCGAGTGCTCGGCGGTGGCTGGATCGAGTAGTTCGCTCAATCCTTTTTGAGGAAGCCTGCGCTGGTTTGAAAATACTTGCGGCGCCGGACGGCAGGTTTTTCGGTCTGCGATGCCGATTGAAGGTCGCTCAGATTGGCCTGGCAGTAGCGACACTGAACCGTTTCCAAGTGGAAGCGGATGTAGTCGACGTCATCGGGTTCGAGTGTCCCGAGCAAGAACTGCCCGAGTTGTTCACGACTGGGACAGGACAACCTGGAACGCCGCCAAATCGCACCGAGCGTGTGCAATCCTGCTGTCTCGCGTCCGCGAACGGCAACCAATCGCTCGCGAAGTTCGGCGTCGTCACGCAGCGCGGACTCCAGTTCCACCGACCGGTCATCCGAAAGTGCCTCCTCGAGAAAGGCAACGAGTTCCGCGTCGGTAAAGTCCTTCATTCGGCGTTGTCCATTTGAGTCGAAGCTTCAATGGGCGGTTGACGCACCGGAGGGCTTGCGCCCTCCCGCTAAAATTGCGAGCGAGCCGTCCGATGTCACCCTCATGTTCAATCGGAACAATCCACTAGCCATCGAATCGACTGAGGCAGAGCGTGACGTTTTGCCCGCCGAATCCGAAACTGTTGTTAAGGGCGTACTTGATTTCGGCAGGCCGCGCTTCATTGGGAACGTAGTCGAGATCGCACTCGGGATCAGGATTTTCGTAGTTGATCGTGGGTGGCAAAACCGAGTCACGCATCGCCAACAGGCACACGATCATCTCGGTCACGCCGGCGGCAGCAATCAGGTGCCCCATCATGCTTTTCGTACTGCTGACAGGAACCTTGGCAGCGTTTTCTCCAAAAACCTCGCGGCAGGCGTGGCTCTCAACCTTGTCGTTGACCGTCGTGCTGGTGCCGTGAGCGTTGACGTAACCGATATCCGATGGCTGTAAACCTGCATCGGCGATCGACATTCTCATCGCGGCAATGCCGCCGTGACCATCGGGCGGGATGTCGGTGATCCGATATGCGTCAGCGGTGGTTCCATACCCGAGGATTTCCCCATAGATCGTCGCGCCGCGTTTGCGCGCCGCCTCATACTCCTCCAGAATGACCATTGCAGAGCCTTCGCCGAGAACAAAACCGTCCCGCAGGCGGTCGAAGGGTCGACTGGCCTTGGTGGGCTCGTCGTTGCTCTCACTCAATGCAGTCAGCAAATTGAAGCCGGTGACTCCGAAGGGATGGATCATGCTGTGAGTCCCGCCGGCCAACATGACGTCGGCGTCTCCACGGCGGATGATCTCGGTCGCTTCGCCCACGGCTTGGCTACTCGCGGCACACGCGGTCAAACAATTGACGTTCGGCCCTTGGGCGTTGAACAGAGTGGCCAGGTGCGCGGCGGGCATGTTGGGCTCCTGTTCCAGTTCCAGAACAGGATCCAATATCTCCTTCCCCTTCGCGATAAACTTCGACGCATCAAACTCGCCGTCGACGATTGCCGCCGCCATCATTTCGCTGAAGGACTGGAAATCCTGGTTGCCTTCGCCGCTTCCGAGGTAGACGCCGAATCGCACGGGGTCTTCGATCGAATCGAGGACACCACTGTCCTGCATCGCCTGCTTGGCGGCACCGATCGCAAACTTGGTATGACGCCCCAAACGCGCCGCGCGTTCGGGTGTCTCACCCGCATCGGTCAGGTCCCAGTTCTTGACTTCGGCGCTGATTTTGGTCGGGAACCCGCTGGCATCAAAGAGCGTGGTGTAAGCGACGCCGCTACGACTTTCGCGCAAGCCCTCCCAGACCTCTGATGGGTTGTGCCCCATCGGATTGACCATCCCGATACCGGTCACCACCACGCGACGTCGATCCTGTGTCATGACTTTAGCTTTTCATAGGTGGGGTACCGGTTGCCATCGGCATCAACGGCGACGGCAAAGAAATTCATGATGTGCAACATCGACCAGAGATCATCAGGGGCGTAGAGCGGTCCATCGATCAGCACGCCGTCTTCGAGGAACGCGAACATCAGGTCGATTTCAGCTTGGAGGTGCTCGCCGCAGTGACTGGTCGAGTTGATCGTCGCACCGTTCTCTTGAATCGCGTCGACACGCACTTCGTAGGTGAGTTGATCCCCGACTCGTGCGGGCGCGTGGAATTTCGCGCGACCGACTTTGGCAAGCACGACCCGCTTGCCAAACAGAAAATGCTCACCGACCAGGATGCCGCCCATCTGGGCCATGCCTTCGATGATCAGCGTCGGTGGCAGATACGGAAAGCCAGGGCAATACTCATCCACCGACTCTTCCGCCAAGGAGACATTCTTTAGCCCCTTGGCGTGTGAGCCGCTGACGAACTCGGTGAATCGGTCAACCCAGAACCAGCGCATTAACGTCCGGAGTTGCCGGCCCTATGACAGTTTGGTTGCGACGTAACGGCAAAGGTCACCGACCGTCAGCAGGTTGCCGAAGTTCTGCACCTTGGGATCTGACTCGAAGGAGCTCAGGTCTGCCCAGGGCATCCGCTTCTTCAACTCGTCCATTCCCACTGCCGTGACCGCACCATCCTGCACGAACTGACTGTTGGTGAGGATGTCTTCCGGCGAAAGCTCTTCGCGCGGAATCTGGATGTCGAACGCCTTTTCAAGCTTGAAAACGATATCCAAAAAGTCGATCGACTCGGCACCCAAATCGCCAACGAGTGTTGCCTCGGGCGTTACCTCGTCATCATCCACGCCGAGCGCGTCTTCAAGTGAGGATTGAACCTTTTCGAAAATCTCTTCTTCGGTCAAAGCCATATCTCCGGTCCTTTCATTCGATTCGTCAAGCGACCAATGCTGTCATTTTTCGGTCGCTCTCGCAAGTCACTGTGAATTGTTTGCGGCGCCCATCACGTCACCAAATAGTTCGTGAAACTGTTGCCGGACGCGTGCTCTAACGTCGTCGTCTGTACCAACTTGAGGTGGCTCATTGCTACCGCAACGCTCCAAAATCAGCTTCGCGCTCACGGTCACTTTGCCGTCTTTCTCCGCGGTCGCTTTCACGGTCACCATCTCATCCTGTTCCTTCGTCACTTCCGCGTTGACTTGGAGTGTCTCACCGACGGCCAAAAAGTCACCGAATTTGACGTTCCGAGCCTCACGGAGCAGAACCAGCGGGTGGGCAAAGTCTTCGCCGGTCCGAATCATCCAGACGGCCGCTTGATGGAGCGCCTCCAACATCATCACGCCGGGCATCACGGCGAAGCGGGGGAAATGGTCCTTCAATGCTTCCTCGTCGGCCCTGAGCGTCCGCGTGGCGACGATCTTTTTCCCCGGTTCCAGCAGGGTGATCTGATCGAGTTGGCGATACTTCATACCGCCATGTCCGAATGTCACCATGGTCGTTTTTGAGTCGGTAGTGGATGCAAAGCCCGATACGGGTCGAGCTCATCGTGCCGGTACTTTTCGAACTCGCTGCCTGCCCACGCTGTCAAAGGGCGGGTGATTTTCGGCGAGCCGAGTTACCAGGTTGTCGCAGATTGCCGGAACGTTCCAGCGGCATCAATTTATCAATTTGCCAAATCGCCTCCAGGGTACGTGATTCACACACCCGATCAGACTGGTACGAACCAGCGGGAAACGCCCCGATAGAGCGAGTTCAGGGCGATTCCTTTCGCGTTCTACAGAGGCTTCTGATAGTCTGAGGGTTCCTCCCTCCGCCCACCTCCCGCCGTCTGCCGCCCATGATGCGAACGCTCTGCCTCGCCCTTTTGGTGGCGAGTACCACCGTCGCCGCGAATCCTCCAGACTCGCCCGAATTCTTCGAGAACCGAATCCGGCCAGTGCTGGTGAAGCACTGCTACCCCTGCCACTCAGAGGAGTCCGACGAAATCGGTGGTTCGCTTTGGCTCGATACCGCCGGCGCGATGCTCGAAGGCGGTGACAGTGGTCCGATCATCGAACCTGGTGATCCGGAGGCCAGCCTGTTGATTTCGGCGATTCGCTACGAGTCGATGGAGATGCCCCCCGATGAACCGCTTCCCAAGCCGGTCATCGACGATTTCGTGAAATGGATCCGAGCCGGTGCAAAAGATCCACGAACGGACGCGGCACGAGATCCGAGGCGCGGTGGAGGGATCGATTTTGAAGCAGGACGCGAGTTCTGGGCTTTCCAACCGATTCGCGATTTTCGTTCCACACTCGATGCAGCCGACCGCGAGTTACTCCAGCAACGACTGATCGACACGCAAATCGAAACCCAGCTCGCGGAACGAGACATCCGACCGAATCCGCCGGCTCCACCGACGACACGTCTGCGACGATTGGCCTTCGATCTGACCGGGCTCCCGCCAAGCGACGCACTTCGAGAACGTTGGCTCGCCGACCCGAGCGATGAAAACTGGTGTCAGATCGTCGATGAGCTGCTGGCATCTCGGGCCTTCGCACAGCACTGGGGACGACACTGGTTGGACGTTGCGAGATACGCCGACAGCAACGGCAGCGACTTCAACGCAACGTTTCATGAAGCCTGGCGATACCGCGATTACGTCGTCGACTCGTTCGACTCCGATCGCCCGCTCGATCAGTTCATTCGTCAACAAGTGGCCGGCGACTTGCTGCCCGCACAAGACGACGCACAGCGGCACGACAACATCGTCGCGAGCACGTTCTTGATGCTGGGCACGAAAATGCTCAGCGAGAGGGACAAGCACAAACTCGAACTCGACGTCGTCGATGAGCAGGTGGACACGATCGGCCGCGCGTTCTTGGGCATGACGCTCGGTTGTGCCCGCTGTCATGATCATAAGTTCGATCCCATCGCGACCGAAGACTACTACGCCTTGGCAGGTATCTTCCGAAGCACGCAGACGATCAAAGGCGAGTCGCAGAAATACGTCAGCACGTGGAACCGAATCCGATTGCCAACAACCCAACAACACCGCGACGAGCTGGCCAACCACAAACGACAGCTCGCCGAGCTCGAAGACCAGATCGATCGAGCCAAGGCGGAGGTGGTCAAAGTCGGCTACCAAGGCATCGTCGTCGATGACTCCGATGCGACCAAAGTCGGCAAGTGGGTCGACTCCACCTTGAGCAAAGGCTACGTCGGCGTGGGCTACATCCACGACAACAACGCCGAGAAGGGTGCAAAGTCGATCGAGTTTCGAACCCGGTTGCCGAAGTCAGGGACGTACACCGTGCGGGTGGCCTATTCGGCGTCGGGCAATCGAGCGCCAGCTGTACCCGTCACGCTTGTCACCTCCGATGGAACCAAAGAACTCGTTCTCAATCAGCGCAAAGCAGGCGAGGATGGACTCTGGTTCAAACTCGGGGAGTTTGAATTCAGTGACGCCGAAGATGCCGTGCTGACCCTGCACAACAAAGGCACCTCGGGTTACGTGATCGCCGACGGGGTGCAGTTCATTGAACAAGGCGCGAACGAATCCGAAGCCAGCGATAAGGCGCGATTGAGCAAGGCACAGGAGCGACTCAAGACCCTGCAGGCGAACCTCAAAGAACTCAAGGCGAACAAACCGCCACCGCTACCCGAAGCGATGGCCCCGTCCGACCATTCGACCGACAAGATCGCCGACAGCCCCGTTCACATTCGGGGAGAGCCGAAGAACACCGGGGACATCATCCCGCGAGGTTTTTTGACCGTTTGCAGTTCCGGCGGGGCGGCGATCCAATCGCCTCAGGGAAGTGGCCGACTGGAACTCGCGAATTGGTTGACCGATCCCGACCACCCGCTCGTCGCGCGGGTCATGGTCAATCGGATTTGGAGTCACCTTTTCGGCGAGGGCATTGTCAACGGTTCGGACA
>JBCBOT010000286.1:0-10857 GCA_039821165.1 Planctomycetota bacterium
CATGAAACACCTTTTTCTGACCCTACTCGTCACCCTGGTGTGTGTTGGCTGCCAAAAGGTGTTTCATGTTGAAACCGTTCGCTCGTTTTACGCCCAATGATAAACCAAGTATTGCCGTTTGCTCCGACTCCATTTTACTTCTTCCGCTTACGTGGCGCAGGGATGGGCGGGCTTGTCGGGCGTGTCTTCATCGGATCGATAAATCGCATCTGCTTGCCAACACGATCGTAATCGCCAAGATCTTCCCGCATTCTTTCAGCGAGCGCCAGCAGGCGTTTGACTACATCCGGGTGCTGCTCAGATACATCGGATGTTTCTCCAAGGTCTTTGTCGAGATTAACGAGGAACGGCTTCTCAAATCCGACTCGGTCCGCCGGTGCGATGTGGTTGTTGCGGGCGAACGGCGCGGCTCCGATGGGCTCCTTTTCCCGAGGGAGTTGGAGTTTCCACTTTCCCTGTCGAACGGCTTGCAGATGGACTCGCAGGTAGTAATAGAAGGCCTTCTCCGGATTGGCGTGCTCGAACGCACCGTGAAATAGATGCTGGATATCTTCGCCGTCAATCACACGATCTGTCGGGACCTCTGCGCCCGCCAAGGCTGCGAATGTGGGTAACACATCCATCGTTGTCGCGATTGAATTGCAAGTTGCCCCCGCCGGAACGCGCCCGGGTCCCCACAGAATTGCAGGCACGCGAACTCCACCCTCAAATGTGGAGACCTTGCCGCTGCGCAACGGACCGGCCGAACCACCGTGGTCGCGTGGCAGATTTCCGTCGGCGTGATTCTTATTTTTGATTAGCCACGGCCCGTTGTCGCTAGTGAAAAGAACGTAGGTGTTGTCCGCTAGCTCCAATTCCTTGAGAGCATCCAGAATTCGGCCCACGTTGAAGTCGATTTCTTCAATGACGTCTCCGTACAGCCCACGCTTGCTTTTGCCTTTAAAATTCGCGGAAGCGTCCAGCCGCGTGTGCGGCATTGTGTGTGGAAGATAAACGAAGAAAGGTCCCTCCCTATTCCTTTCGATGAAAGAGATGGCTTCGTCGGTGTACCGCCGGGTCAACGTCGCCATTTCGGACTTCGGTTCAATCAGTTCTTCATTGCGGTAGAGATCGACGAAACCATCATTGCTTGTCGGCGTCCCGAAGAAGTAATCGAATCCTTGTCGCGTTGGAAACAGGTCGACGAAGAAGTCCTTCTGCGAATGCTTTGCGAGGTCCCACTTGCCAAAGCACGCAGTCGCATAGCCTTGAGTTTTCAATACTTCCGCGACGGTGATCTCGTCCTCGTGCAGAATCGGATGAACCTGCTTCGTGTGACCTCGTTCGGCGACTCGCATGGGATAGCAACCCGTCATCAGCGCCGCTCGCGAAGGCCCACAGATCGGTTGAGCGTAAAAGCTCGTGAATTTCATTCCCTGCTTGGCCATTGCGTCCAGTCGCGGGGTGCGAATGTCGGTCGAGCCGAAACAACCGACGTCTTGATAGCCCTGGTCGTCGGTGAAGATGACAACGAAGTTCGGCTTATCGGCTGCCGCCGACGGCCCGAACAGGACCTTCAAAAGAAGTAGGGCACTGATGGTTCTCATTTGCATTTCTTCGATCCGATTGGCTACTCGTGCCTGACGACGCCAAATGACCCAGGCAGTGCCGGCATCTTGTTGGCGCTTACAGTCTGGGCGATTTTGACGTCCGATAGAGTCACTTTTTGCTGCGGCTATGCGGGGCCTGACGACGGTCTTTCTGAATTAGCTGACGGTCGAAGACTTCACCACCTTGCACCGGATCGTGAGAGTCTTCGGCAAGTGCGACCAGGGTCTTCACGATGTTGGGATGGCCGGCTGCGATGTTGTTCTTCTCTTCCATATCGCTGGCGAGGTCGTAAAGCTCCCAATCACTCTCCTTCCGGGCCTGGTAAGCCTTCCATTGCTTCATCCTGACGGCTCGCTGCGAGCGGTATTCCCAATAGAGATGCTCATGCGTCTGCTGACCTGGCTTACCAATCAGCGTCGGCAGGAATGACAAACCATCCGTCTTGGGGCTGCTTGCAGAGGTCAGCTCGGCGAGCGTCGGCATGACATCCTGAAAAGACATCACGTGCGCAGAGACACTGCCGGGCTTGACTTTGCCCGGCCAGCGAACCAGGTACGGAACTTTCAAGCCTCCTTCGTAAAGCGACCCTTTACCCGCTCGAAAACGCTGACCCGTTTTCGGGTTCAGATTGGGGCCAAAGAAGCCGTGCGGGCGATCGTCCGTTTTGAAGTAATCCTGCCCGCCGTTGTCGCCCGAAAGAAACATGACGGTGTTCTCGTCTAAGCCCAACTCCTCCAGCAACGAGAGAATCTCACCGATTTGCGAATCGACCATGTGCATAAATGCGGCGTACACCCGAGCATCGCGTTCGGTTCGCTGACCTGCTGTCCACGGTTTGTCTTTGAAAAGTTGCCACGAGGGGTCGTCTTCGTCGATCCCCCACAAGCCGTGCGGTGGGGTCCACGGCAAGTAGCAGAAGAACGGCTTGTCTTTGTTCTTTCGAATAAACTCCATCGACTGACGAAAGATCTCCACATGAGCATGCGTTTCACCGTCGTGGAACGTGTCGCCCTTGTTGCCTTTCAGTGGGACTTCGCGGCTGTTTCGAATCAAATATTGCGGATAAAAAGTGTGTGCGTGAATCTGACCGTAGTAGCCAAAGAACTCATCAAAGCCATGCTTCTCTGGCACACCTGACGTGCCTCGACCGCCGATTCCCCATTTGCCAAAACCGCCGGTTTTGTATCCGATTTCTTTGAGCATCGAGGCCAGTGTTGGCTCGTCTGCTCGAATCGGCGAGGATCCATCGTTGACTCGCACGGACGTGTGACCGGAATGTAAACCGGTCAGCAATACACAGCGTGTCGGGCCACAAACGGGTGCCCCCGCGTAGGCGTTGTTAAACCGCATTCCTTCGCGGGCGAAACGATCAATGTTGGGGGTCAACAACTCGGGATGTCCCATGTGCCCCGATTCAAAGTAGCCCCACTCGTCCAACATCAAATAGATCACATTCGGTCGTTCCTCCGCTCGAAGGGTGGTCGACATCGAACCTAGGAAGACGGAAAGGAGTAGTAAACAGTTTCGAAACATCATTGAGTTCGGCACGGATAGCAAACGGGAAATTCAATATCGGTAATCGGCGCCGTCGCGACTGCGTTGGCAACTGGCTTCAATTTCCATCAACCTCTCTAACAACTCCTTTGTTTCGTCGGGTTGTTGCGTAGAAACGTCATTCTTCTCGAATGGATCTTTGGCGATGTTGTACAGCCGCACTTGGCCACCCTTCTTGGCTTCTTGCAACAGTTTCCAGTGTCCCGAGATGATCGCCTTACCGTCGATGCCCTGATGCAAACGCCGGTAACCGAAAAAGAGATCGCGATTTCGCTCGTTCGCTTCGCCCCGAATCACTGGCATCAGGTCGATCCCATCAATCGGGCGCGAAGTCTTCATAGCGAACGAATCGCCCACAATCGAAGCTACCGTTGGAAGATAATCAATCGTGCTACAACGCACATCCGTCGAGCTCCCCGCGGGTATGACTCCGGGCCACTCGGCACACGCGGGAACCAACAAGCCGCCTTCATACATTGTGTGCTTGTGGCCTTTGAACGATCCTGCCGACGCGATGCCCTTCTTGGCCATGCCATCGGACGGGCCATTGTCACTGCAGAAAAAGACTACCGTTCTTTTCTCGATTCCCAATTCACGCAACCGCGTTCGCAAGCGTCCGATCTGCTGATCCATCGCGGTGATGCAGCCGTAGTAGCTCTTTCGTGTTTTACCAGCATTGGGATAAAGCGCCTTGAATTCTTCACCAGCGACGACCGGTTCGTGGGGAGCATGAAACCAGACGGCGGCAAAAAACGGCGTTGACTGGTTCGCTTCGATAAACGGAATCACTCGGTCCATGATGACGCGACTATCATCGCCGCTTAGATTCTCTTTGGCCTCTGTGCCGTTGTGCACATAGGGAAAGCCTCCCTTCCAAGGTTCGCCAGGATTGCCGCCCCAGCTATCCCAGTCCTCGGGTGTCACCGTTGGGTTCCAAGTCGGTACGGCGCTTGTCGTTGCAAAATACTCGTCGAAACCATGATGCGAAGGGGGCGAGTAGAAGCCTCGCGTTCCGACGTCGTCCGCTTTCACCCAACCGATATGCCATTTGCCAAACAGGCCAGTGGCGTAACCGCGTTTCTGCAATAGTTCGGCAATCGTGGTTTCGCCCACTCGCATTCCGCCCGTATGAGCGGCCAAGATCCCGAAGCGAAACGGGTAACGCCCAGTCAAGCAACTGCCACGTGTCGGCGAGCAAAGTGGTGCCGCAGCGTAAAATCGATTGAATCGAATCCCGCCAGCCGCCATCGCATCAAGGTGAGGTGTCTTGATGCGATTGTTTCCGTTGAAACCAACATCACCCCAGCCCTGGTCATCACTCATCAGCAAAATGACGTTGGCCTCTTCCGCAGGCAGTTCTGTTGCCAGCGAAAGAAAACACAAACACAGCAGAAACGAAAAACGGGTTGGGTAATTCTGGTGCATTGACTGGCAAATTCGGTTGTCTTGGGGGGAGGTCGTTTGTTTGTCCCTGACGAGACACTACCGATTCCTGGGCTGACAGCAGAGCCATGTTTCGCTCCGAGCTCCAGGCATTTCGATATTAATCAGATTTCCCCAGTAGCCGTTGTCGTCGACTCGCGTTTTAACCCGAGTTCTACTGTTTCCTGCCGCGATGCAGGCGGAGATACCGCAAGCCTTGAAGCAACTTTTTGAGAAAAGCATGATCGAAATGCAAATGTGGCAAAGGGTGGCTCTGAAACACCCCAAAATTCGTTTCCATCCGCTTCTAGCCTGCGTACTGCTTCTATTTCTAATACCCTCCGCAAACTCGTTCAGCCAAGAAGGAGGTGATTCATCACGCGAATCAGAATTCTGGAACTCTGTGTTCTCAGATAACCATGTGCTGGATATCCAGATCGTGCTAACCATCGAAAACTGGAACGCAATGCAGCCTGCCCAACAGGCCGGCGGGCCTCAAGGTCGGGGTGCACGCGGCGGCGGCCCCCCACACCGTGTCGGACCACCAGGTGGTGGGCAGCAAGGTCGCGGCGGGCCGCCTCAAGGTCGCGGTGGCCCACCTCAAGCTGGTGGACCTCCGGGTGGCGGGCCTCCGGGTGGCGGTCCAGGTGGCGGCACCGAGTTTACCTACGTCAAAGCACAGCTTGTGGTTGATGGCGAGCAGTACGCTGATGTTGGCCTGCGCTTTAAAGGAAATTCGTCCTATCGAGGCTCGGCAAACAGTTTGAAACGTCCATTGAAAATTCACATGGACAAATACAACAAGAAACAGTCGCTCTACGGTCGTGACAAGCTGAATCTATCCAACGCCATGCTCGATCCCGCTTTCATGAAAGAGAAGCTTGCCTATGAGCTCTACAAATCAGCGGGGCTCGCAACACCGGGAGTCGGTTGGGCCAATGTGACGCTAACGGTCGATGGAAACACTGTGCCTCTTGGCGTTTATGTGATCATCGACCAAGTCGATAAGCAATTCATGAAGCGTCATTTCGGTGCAGATTCCAAAGACAGTCTGCTAATGAAACCCGAAGTCGGTCAGTGGCAATACCTCGGCGACACCGCCGAAGACTACGAGCGCTACGACATCAAGTACGGCGAAAAAAACGACAAGCAATTTAAGAAGTTCGGCGAACTGATGAAGTTGATTCAAGACGGTTCGGACGACGAATTCGAATCCGAGATCGGAAAGCGTTTTGATTTGCCGCTTTTGGCCAACTATCTGGCGGTGACGTCATTGCTAACTAACCTCGACAGTTACGTGGCGTCACCACACAACTACTATCTGATGCTCGACAAATCTGACGGCAAATTGCGGCTCTTGCCGTGGGACCTGAACGAGAGCTTTGGTGCCAACACGCAAGGGGGCTCCTTTGAGCAAATTGTCGATTGGGACATTGACCAACCATGGACTACGAATCGCCTGTTGCTGACGCGACTCTTTCGAACCAAGCAGTTTCCGGAGATGTATTATTCCGCGTTGCAGCAGGCCTCGCAGGAGTTTACGGCGAAAAAGCTGTTTCCAAAGATCGAAGAGTACCGAAAAGCGATCGCGCCTCACGTCGACAAATACAAGGCCGGGCCGGGCACCTTAGGTATGATCGCGGGAATCGATGGAGATCGTAATGGGATCAACCGTTCGGCTGAAAGGCTGGTGCTTGCGATCAAGCCATTCATCAAGCGTCGCCAAGCGTCCGTGGCGGCACAGCTCGCTGGCAAGCGAGAAGGCCAACGGATTGCCGGTCGCGGAGGGCGACCGTAGACCGTGGCTTGCCCCATTCTGACGAACCGACCATCAAGCCAAGCTTGTCATCGCATCGATTCCCGACGCGAGTTTTGACCAATTTGATTGTGGAAGCCGATATCCTGCTGTGCATACGCGAGGTCGCTCATCAGTAATTCGACAACCTTTGGGTGGCTACTGGCCACGTTGGTTGTCTCCCCGATGTCGGTGTCCAAATTGTAAAGCGTCAATTCTTCAATGTACGGACGGTCTTCCTTCGGCACGTGAGATTGCCAGGCCTCTCCTTCGTTCGTTCGGTCAAGCTTCGAATGCGGCAAGTGCAGCTTCCACTTTCCACGCCGAACGGCTCGCAACGCTTGATGCTGGTAGAAGAAGAAAGCCCGATCGAGCTCTATCTGTTTGCCGTGAAAGATGTCAGAAACGTCGATGCCATCGATCACGCGGTCACTCGGAACCGTAGCTCCGGCGAGTTTTGCGATCGTTGGCATCATGTCGATGTTGGCAAGCACCAAATCGGAGGTCGTTCCGGAAGGAACTCGACCCGGGGCTCGCACGATAAAGGGAACACGAAAACCGCCATCGTACGTGCTGGTCTTTGCACTCCGCAAAGGTTCGCAGTGGCCGGCGTGATCGCCCTCTTTCCACCAGGGACCGTTGTCGCTGGTGAAAATCACGTAGGTGCTGTCGTCGAGACCTTGCGTTTTGAGATGATTCATGAGTCGACCAACGTTGTGATCGATCTCTTCAATCACGTCACCATAGAAGCCGCCCGCCGAAGTGCCTTTGAACTTGTCCGAAACCGCGAGCTTCGTGTGTGGCATCACGTGAGCCAGGTATAAAAAGAATGGTTTGTCCTTTGTCTTCGTCACAAAGTCGATCGCTTTATCGGTGTACAACGTCGTCAACTGTGAGCGCACCGGTTTCTTCACGGCGATCGTCGCGTCTTTGCGAATCGGGCCAGCACCACTCGTTTCCGTCCAGAAGGATTCATCAAACCCTTGGTTGCCAGGGTTCAAGTCAACCTGAAACGTTTTCCTACGACCCGACAAGTCCCACTTGCCGATCATGCACGTTTGATAGCCCAGCGGCTTTAGCATCTCTGCGATCGTAATCTCGCTGAGCGCCATCGCCGGATGAGGAATCCGGCCGTTGTCATCTTTGTGTCGCTGTGTTCTCATCGGATAACATCCGGTCAACAGCGACGTTCGCGACGGCCCACAAACGGTCTGAGCATAAAAGCTAGTGAACTTCATGCCTTCCGCAGCGATCTTGTCCAGATGCGGAGTCCGAATGTCTGGTGAACCGTAGCAACCAAGGTCCTGATACCCTTGGTCGTCTGTCATGATGACGATGAAGTTCGGACGATTTGCCATCGCCGAAACAGTCACGGCGGCGAACAAAAACAGCGAGGCGAACCGAAGAGATGATTGCATCATTTTGTGACTGTCATTGAATTCAACCCCATTTAGACGCCGAAGAAGCTATGCCCGGGCTAGGCCGCTAACCAACGTGGCACACAAACGCTAATTTCGTTTGTCCGTCTTCGTCATTTTCTTACCGAAATCGGGATAGCGCCTTTTGCGTTCGGCGGCGATCGCGCCGGACTTTTCCGTACTCAGGACACCCCAGTCTTTCTCGTGACTGATCACGGGTACGTCAGGAAACAAGGATCCGGTTGGCCGCTGCGCTGTTCCCCGCTGCATGAACTCGCCGAGTTCCGAACGCGTCGATTCAGCCAACGCCGTCAATTGCCGGACTACTTCGGGATGATCTCCAGCCACGTTGTTCGTTTCCACGGGGTCATCATGCAGGTTGTAGAGAATCGGCTTCTTCAGATTGGCAAACTTTTTGTTCTTGTCCCAGAACGGAAGTTGCTTTTGCTGCCGCGGCAAATGCAACTTCCAATGATCTTGGCGTACCGCCTGCAAATTTTCGCAGTTGTAGTAGAAGAATGGTTGGCCCGAAGCGCGCTTCAAAGCCTCGCCTTCGAACAATGGAAGTAAGCTCTCGCCGTCGAAGATTCGATCACTAGGGAGAGGTGCGTCCATGGCGGCGCAAAGGGTTGGGAACAGATCCATGGCGTTGATGCTGACATCGGAGACCGATGGCTTGATGCGAGCAGGCCAATGGACGATGAAAGGAACGCGATGTCCGCCTTCGAAGGTTACGTACTTGGTCCCGCGATAGGGTTTGGCGTACTTGTTCGCTGTTGGACCATTGTCGGATGTGAAGACGACGATCGTGTTCTCTGCGACTCCAGATTCTTTAAGCGCCAACATCATCTGGCCGACACCCCAATCCAACTCCTGCATCACATCGCCACGAACACCGTCGCCTGATGTTCCCTTGAAGGCCTTGCCGGCCTGATACGGCGTGTGCGGATAGTTGTGGGCGTAGTAAAGAAAGAAGCGATCACCGGCTCTTGCCTGCTCGCGAATGATTTTCGTGACTCGCTCCGTGTAGAGCCTTGTCAGCTGATCGAGCGGCGTCTTTGCGTAAAGCTCTTTCTCATCGTCAAAAAATCTGGGGGAATGGGCGAAATTGCAGGGCATACCGTAATAGCTGTCGAATCCCTGGGTTCGGGGCAGGAACTCCGGCTCAGTGCCAAGGTGCCATTTGCCGACCATGTGAGTCGTATAGCCCTGCTGCTTGAACTGCTCAGCGATGGTGATCTCATCAGGATGAAGCCCCAGGAACCAGTGAGCCTTTCGTTTCGGATTGATTCCCATGTAAAGCCCCGCTCGCTGCGGGTAAGCCCCCGTCAGGAAAGCGGCTCGCGAGGGAGAGCAGATCGACGCTGCCGTGTGAAAACAAGTGAACCGAATACCCTCTGCCGCAAGTTGATCGATATGCGGCGTCTTGACATTCTTCGCGCCGTAGCAGCCGACGTCTGCGTATCCAAGATCGTCGGTCAATAGGAAGATCACATTAGGCCGTTGCTCCGCCGCATACACAGCAAACGTCGAGAGCAGCAGCAGGCTCACAGCCGGGACAAACGATGTCAATCTCATTGATCTGTCTTTTGGGAGATTATGTCAGGCATGCTTGCCTATTTAGTCAGCGCCGATGCGATCTCTGTGGCAACCTTCCCAGCCAAGTGAATGTAACCCACCTCGGTGAAGTGAACATCGCCTTCACGAACCATTGTCTCGGGAAGCCTTAATCGTGCGTGGGAATGTAGGTCGTTAATCTTCACTTCGCTAGCTTTCATGATCTCGGCAGCGACCCGATTGTATTTGACATCGTCGCCAAACTTACGGCCCGCTTCACCTTCCGGGACCGGGGTAGTCGCACACCAAATCAAAGTCGCATCCGTCTTCTTCAAACGGGCGACAATCTTTTTCATATTGGATCGATAGCCTTCGAGCGATTCTGTCAGCGTGCCCATTACCTTGTCGCGCTTACCCTGCACTTTCGACTCGGGGTGCCGATAGCACAGATCCCACAGGCCCCAATTGAAATGGATGACGTCCCACTTGAGCGAGTTCATCTCCAGCCAATCGTCCAAGTGCTCCAGACCGTACGCAGAGTTCTTTGCGTTTGTCGGAATACGATAGACATCTGCGGTCCCACTCAGTTCTCGTCGAACATAGGCTGTGTAGCCAATGGAGATCGAATCGCCGATCAGAAGTACATTAGGAAGATGCGGATTGTCCTTCTCGGGATTGGCATAGGCCTGCTTTCTGTCGAGATAGAGTTCCTCTTCGCTGGCGAGTGAGTTGTTCAAAGCACCGTCGCCAACTGGCTTATCACCCGTCGTGTTGGCCTTGTAATGCGGTGTGCCTTTGAGCCATTCGTAGTTGGCGTATTGGAATTCGTCTTTCGACTGTTTTCGATTGCTACCGTTCCACAACGGTGGCTGGCTCTCTTCGTTCTTAGCTTTCCACTGGACTAGCATTTGCTCAGCCCGCTCCGGCTGAGACTGGGCGAGGTCGGTTGATTCAGTGGGATCATCCTTGAGATTGAACAATTGCACACGGCCACGCTGGGCGAGCATCTTGTACTCGCCGTCTCGCAGGACTCCGCTAACCTCTTTGGGACTGCTGCCCGTATGCCAGTAAAGGACATCGTGGGGAGCGTCGGTCGATTGACCAGTCATGTAGCCGGCCAGGTCTTTGCCGTGCAGGCCTGCCTGGTGCGCGTCGCCGCCAGCGAGAGCCACTGATGTTGCTCCGATGTCCAGCGATGTCACCGGGTGCTCCAACACGGTGCCCGGCTTGACCCTTGCCGGCCACCGAACGACGAACGGAACGCGGAGTCCGCCTTCGTAAGCGTTGCCCTTTGATCCCCGCAGCGGACGATTGTCGCTCGTTCGCTTTAGCCCTCCGTGATCGCTCAAAAACCAGACGACGGTGTTTTCGGACAAGTCCAACCGATCCAGCGTCTCCATCAAACGCCCGATACCCTGATCCATCTCATCAACCATCGCGGCGTAGACAGCGCGACTCTTCGGAGGCACGCCGGGAACGACCGTCATCGATTCGGGCGGATACTTGGCGATCGTCTCCGCC
>JBCBOT010000287.1:0-10823 GCA_039821165.1 Planctomycetota bacterium
CAACGCCAATCACGGTTACTGACCGCGTGTCGACGTCCCAATACCAATTCCAGTCAC
Organism: Planctomycetota bacterium; assembly: GCA_039821165.1. Taxonomy (GTDB): domain Bacteria; phylum Planctomycetota; class Planctomycetia; order Pirellulales; family Pirellulaceae; genus Stieleria. Next base: position 58 of record JBCBOT010000287.1, read on the forward strand.
TGACGAAATATCCGGGCTAGCGAACTTGCAATTTTGGCCATCGCTTGACGCCGCGAACAATCTTCCATGGCAACTGGTCGAGCGCTTTGAAGAAGCCCGGCTTGGTGCTCCGGGTGTTGACCAGCACGGCCCAACAATGCCCGTTGCTCGCACGGACAAGAATCGCACCGGTGCCAGGTAGGCTCCCGGTGTGCCACCAATTGTGGTGACGGTTGACGGACCAACCCTTGGCGTAGTTTTCGTTAGCGCTTGATGCCGCCACCATCTGCGCCAGGACCTCGGGCCTCAAGCGATCTTGGGGCTGCGGAAATCCGTCGTAGAGTACGGCGATCCGCAACAGGTCGGTCGGCGTCGCCACCCAACCTCCGTGAGCGTCCATCCGTGAAGCGTTGACGCCATAGGGGTTTTGACCGTCGACTCCGTAGTACGCGACCTCATCTTTCAAACGGTCGGCGATGGTATTGCCGGCGATCTCAAGTGATGTCGCACCCACCGGCGCCGCGATCTCCTGCTGTACGTAATCGCGATACGATCGACCGGTTACTTTTCGATGATTCGCCCAAGCAGGCAATAACCGAAATTTGAATACGCGTAATTCGACCCTGGTGTCGTCTCCAAAGGCTGATTCTGGATCGTCCACGCGATCAATTCCCGATGGTCCATGTGGGACTGCATAAACATCGGATCATTGTTCTTGTTGTCCCATGCGCCCGCCGTGTGCGTGAGCAGATGCTCGAGCGTGATGTCGTGTAGATCCTCGGGAGCCTCGTACTCGGCACCCAACAGTGACTCGGGGCCGAATACTTTCGAGTCATAGTTGAGCTTACGCTGTTGGATCAGGGTGTGGATCGCGATCGACGTGATCGGCTTCGAAAGACTTGCGATACGAAAACGATGCCGGGGTGTGACCGCTTCACCTGTCTCCTGGTCGGCCACTCCGAAGCCGCGAGCCAAAACCAACCGGCCGCCTTTGCTGATCGCGACCGAAAGGCCGGGGACATCGAAGTCATCCATGAACGACTTGATCGTCGACTCGATGTGCCGCTCGTCCTCGGAAGAAAAACCTGCGCCGTCGCGTTGTTCATGGCAAGCATCGCGAAGACCGACAAACACAGAAAAACAGATCGTTTAACGATCTCATCCACGGAGGAACACCGGCTTGGATTCGGTCGATGATTCTTCGTCATAGCGGTAGCCATCCGAATCGAACGCGGTGAGCTTTTTGAGTGTCTTAACGCGACCGCGAATCAAATAGGCGGCCATCATGCCACGCGCCTTCTTGGCAAAGAAACTGATGATCTTGTACTTTCCGTTCGAGAGATCTTTGAACGTGGGTGAGATGATATTTGCCTCGATCTCGCCCGCGCGAACGCTTTGAAAGTACTCGTTCGACGCAAGGTTGATCAAATACTTCGATTTCGTCGCGGCGAGTTGCTCGTTGATCGCGGCCGTCAAACTGGCCCCCCAAAAACTGTAGAGATCGCTTCCACGCGATGTCTTGAGTTTCGTGCCCATCTCCAGACGATACGGCAACATCGCATCGAGTGGACGAAGCATGCCGTAGAGCCCTGACAAAATGCGAAGGTGATCTTGCGCGTAGCCGAGTTGCTTTGCGGTGAGCGTGCCGGCCTCCAAACCGAGATAGACGTCACCCTTGAAGGCGAGTACCGCTTGCTTCACCTCGGCGGGTGGCATCGGGTTTTGCCAGGTTTGAAATCGCTCATGATTCAACGTCGCGAGTTTCTCGCTGATGCCCATGAGCTTGCCGATCTGTTTGACCGACTTTTTCTTCAGGATCTCCACCAGCTCGGCGCTGTGGTCCAAAAAGTCAGGCGTGGTCAGGGTGTCGGTCGTCGCGGGCGTTTCGTAGTCGAGAGTTTTTGCCGGAGAAAGTAAGGAGAGCATGCGAAACGTCGTGGATCGGGGAAATGAACGTCCGCTGTATGTTAGCCAATGGTCGAGTCTCTTCGGAGTGCACGCGACGGCGCGGCGGCCGGTGAAGCGTTAGCCAGCGGTCGGTTTGGTGCCCGGAAACAAAAGGCGGTTGATTGCCTCCAGCCGATCTCTCGCTTCTTCGCCGAGAACATCGAGACGGCGAAGGTACTCGCGTTCTTCACGCAACCGGGTAAACCACCGTTCGTCGCCACGTTTCAGATTCAGCGGACCGAAAAGCAGCGCCGCACGGTGGTCCAGTCCGTCGTAGGCGGGGTCCGATGCCTTCGGCGTGTCCATCCGCTGCAAGGCGATGATTTGGTAGGGCCAATGGCCGAACACGATTTGCTCTTCGACGAGGCGGTACCCGGCCTGTAATCCCCACTCGCGAACCCGCTCGGGTCGCCGATTGGGCTGCAGCACGACACGTTCGGGGACTCGGTCTGGAAATCGCCGCAGGATTTCGACGATCGTCTCACCTCCCATCCCGCAGACACTCAAGCCGTCGACTTCCCCCGTCCGGAGCGATTCGAGCCCATCGCCGAACCGCACCTCGGCTGGGTATCCTTGCAGCGTCGCGCGGGAGTTCTCCAAGGGTTGTTTTTTGTTTTCAATCGCGATCCCGCGTTCCACCCGACCCGACGCCAAAAGCGCGGCCAAAAGGTGTCCGTGGTCGGAACCAACATCGGCGTGGCTACGGTGACGAATACACTGCGCCACCGCTTTCAATCGTTGATCCAGCTTTGGCATGCTTTGAAAATGGAAATCCTGCACGAATCGATCTACGACCACCCCAAGTACTACGACTTGGTCTTCGGCGCTGACTGCGCCGCGGAAACCAAGTTTATTCTGGGGATCGCGGACGAGTATTTGAACCGACCCGCCAAACGATTCTTCGAGCCGGCATGTGGGACGGGACGGTTGCTGTACGCACTGGCAAAACGTGGCTACTCGGTCGACGGCCTCGATTTAAACGCGAAAGCCATCGAGTTTTGCAACGCGCGGTTGGAGAGACATGGTTTCGACGACCGAGCGTTCGTCGCCGACATGTCCGACTTCCGTGTTAAACGAAAATGCGACATCGCCTTCAACACAATCAATAGCTTCCGCCATCTCGGCAGCGAATCGGCGGCCAACGGACACATGACATTCATGGGTGAAGCAGTGCGACGCGGCGGGCTGTACTTGCTGGGTGTGCACTTGACCCCAACCAAGGCCGAACCGAGCGAAGGTGAATCGTGGTCGGCACGGCGCGGCCACCTGGCAGTCAACACGCACATGTGGACCAATTCACGCGACTCAAAAAAGCGGGTCGAACGTTTCGGCATTCGATTTGACATCCATCGTCCGTCGGGCAGCCTTCGGATCGAAGACGAACTGGTGCTTCGTAGCTACACCCACAAACAGATGGACAAGTTGATCGAGCGGAGCGGATGTTGGGAAACGCTCGCGGCCTATGACTTTGGTTATGACCTCAGAGAACCGATCGAAGTCGACGCGACTTCGGAGGATGTCGTTTACGTCCTTCGTAGACGCTAGCTCGGCGGCAAACGAGTGATTACGGGCGACTTGTTGACTCGGTCGATGGAGGCTTTGTGGTGGGGTACACGTTTCATTGCGAGTGTGGCAAAGAACACACGGTGTCGGCATCTCAGGCGGGCAGCTCCCTCAGCTGCGTCTGCGGTCGAACGGTCGCTGTCCCGAGGCTGTCGGAACTCCGCGTCTTAGCGGGTCAAACGGCACATCGGCTTTCGGTTACCGAACGGATCCACGGCATGATCACACGGGAGGAGTTGCCCGAGAGTGAGTTGTGCTGTGAGTGTGGGGCGGACACCGACCAAGTGCTGTGGTTTCGGATCCAGTGCGAGACGGCGTGGTCGAGTGAATCGACGAACCGCAATGACGTTCTGATGGTGCTCAGTGTTTGGCTCGCCGCATTGGTCTCGGTGCTCTCCCCGCGGCGCGGTTATCAGTCACCCGAAATCCACGGACGTGAAGTCGCGGTCTCGGTGCCGATCCGTTGGTGTCACAACTGCGTGCAACCGAGTGAGCAGAAAGTCTCCATGCGAGCCGCCAGAAAACAGCTGAAGACAATCGCGATCTACGCGGAGTTGTTGAAAGAGTATCCACAAGCGACGCTCGAACCGCTCGAAGGGGAACCCACCGGCCGCGCAGTGGTTTAGATCGCGGTTTAGATCGCGGCTCAGCTCGCTTTCGCAACGAGCATCACCAGCTTGCGATCGACGCTGAACTGAACGAGAGCGTCGCGAGAGACGGGGCCGAGTGATTCATTCGTCGCCGGATCGGTGCAATCGAATTGCTTTTCGTCCTTGGCGTCCGCCTTGGCAACAAAGAGATGGCTGTGATGGCCATCGTGCATTAAGTAGATCGCCTCGCGTTGCACGTCGTTGCTTTGGGCCAGCGGTTGAAAGTCAAATCGCGTGCTCACCAGAGACAGTTGTCGATCGCCCGTGAGTTCACAAAAGCTCTCGAGAAACTGCGCATCCAACCCGGTGCCCGAGTCGCTTCCGTTCGAATCGATCGGCCGGCTCTTTGAAGACGCGCTCTCGCGGGCGAGTCGTTTTGCGGCCCGCTCGGCCTCGCGTTCTTGCTCACGCTTGGCAAGCTTCTCGAGTTGAGGAATCATCTCCTCGAAACGCGCGAGGATCTCGCGAGCTTTTTCTTGCTTGCGTTTTAAGCGGCGGATCTGGCGATCACGATCAACGGCCTTTTTGTCGATGTCGTTCTCGGGATCCTGTTTCAAAATCCTCGCGCGACTCTCTTGATAGGTATCGCGTGCTTCGGAGAGTTTTTCGAGTGACTGGGAGAGGTGCCGCTCAAGGAAAAGGGCGCGTGCATCGATCAGAGCCTTCGAACACCGGCTGCCGCGAAGCTCGCTGTACAGCACCTGAAAGTCATCGACATCCATCGGTTTCCCTTGCCTATCGGAACGCGTTCATGCGACTCGGCCAAGGAAAAGACGTCGCGGCCGAGTAGGTCCGGCCGCCAGTCTAACGGAGGCGCTCGCCTCGCAGGTACATCAGCTTGGGAGTTCCGCGAGAGCGGTGTCGATCAGCTCGATCGCATGGTCGATATGCTCTGTCGTCGTATTCACCGGCGGGGGGAGGAATCGTAGCCGGGTTGGGTTGCCGCCACAGACAAATCCAAGCAAACCGATTTCGTAGAGGCGAGTCATCAACTGTTTGGCACACTCCAAACTGCCGTCGCCGGGTGTGAATCCGACCATCATGCCTTCGCCGAACGGGCCGGCGACTTGTCCCGGATACTTTTCACCCAGTTCCGCGAGGCGGCCTGCGAAATAGCGGGCACGCGACATGTTTTGGCCGTTTTCGCCGAAACACTCGTTCTGCTCCAGAAGGTTCAGCATTTCGAGCCCGGTCAAGATGGAAGACGTTGAGCCGGTGAAGGTTTGGCTCAGGATCGGCGCGGTGGGCTTGAGACGACTCGCGTACAACGTCGCACAAACTTGCGTGATCTTTCCGATCGTGACGATGTCGGCGTACTCGTCGAGACCGTAATGCTGGAACGCAAAGGGCCGGCTGGTCCGCGAGAACGACTGCACTTCGTCAAAGATGATCAACACCCCCGCTTCCTTCAGCGGCTCGCAAAGTGCGCGAAAGAACTCGCCGCTACCGCCGTAGTAACCACCTTCGCCCGCAATGGGCTCCGCCCAAAACGCCGCGTATCGTCCGGGATGTCGGTCGAGCAAGCGTTTGACCTCGTCGACCGCCCAGCGTTGACTCCGCGCCGGATTCGACGGATCCCGAAACGGGAGATAGTCGACATCGATGGTCAGCGGCAGACCTTCTCGATACTTGGCTCGATCGGTCAGCGAAGCCATCGCGAGGCTGCGACCGGCAAAGGCATTGTCGAAAGCCAGTATTCGGCTCGCGGGCGAGGCATTGTGGAACGCGATCTTGAGCGCATTTTCATTGGCCATCGCGCCGCTCGTTGAGAGCATGCAGTGATCGAGTCCGGCGCCCGATTCCCGTGCCATCCCAATCAGCTTTTCCATCACGAGCACGCTGGCGGGGTTTTGCTGCAAGTTACCCTGCATGACGGTGTCTTCGAGCGCCGAATCGAGCGCCGCCGTCACCATGGCGGGATGACTGTGACCGGCACCATGGACCCCGATACCACCAATGAAATCGAGCTTGACACTGCCATCGGAGAGTTCGACGTAGGGACCATTGCCCAAGCCCGACGAGAGGTAGGGCCAAAAGGGAGGGTTTCCGCGCATCTCGGCCAGCCGATCCAGCCATTCTGCGTAGGAGTCCTTCATCGGCTCGCTGCTCGGACGCACGGTTGTCAGATCGCGTGCATGATCGGCGAGGGCTTCCAAAATCAGCTTCTTGGCTTCGGCAACACGTGGATCGTCGCGAAGCATTTGGGCGGCCAGCAAGGTGTCGGTCGAGGATTGGCTCACGAAAAAGTCCACTGCGAGAAATAGTTCGTTTCGTCGACGTCAATGTAACCAAACCGGCCTTCGAGGTTCAGGCGAACTCCGGCGTTTGTCGAGCGGGAGATTCCGCCGCTTCGGGATCTTCATCCGGGTTCCGGGTCGGGCGCGGACGCAAACAAGGGACCGCGTGGCGGCAGTGGGCGGTGGCGGCACTGGATTTGGAAACTCGAATCGTGAACACTGGGATCATGAGCGAAACAAAACAACCCGGTTCCATTTCTCCCGCATCGATGGTTCTGGCTGGCGCGATCCGTAATTGGCGAACGTCGCTAGCGGTCGCGTTCGGTGTCGCGACCGCCACCGCGGTGATCGTCGGTGCGTTGGTCGTCGGCGACTCGATGCGTGGAAGTCTTCGCGGCCTCACGATCGAGCGACTGGGCAAAGTCGACTCGGTGGTCGCACCAGGCGGTTTCTTCGACGCGACGGGTGCCGCCGACACGTTGGGCGTCGATGAACAGGACCTCGCCACGATCGTGCTCTTCGATCGTGCTGTCATCGAAGTCACAGGCGAATCCGGACGTCGTGCCGGCGCGGTGCAAACGATCGGTTGTGACGAAGCGTTCTGGCGGCTGGACATCTCGGGCGTTGTGCCGAAGACGCCACCGGATGACGAGTCGATCATCCTGACGCAGTCGCTTGCGAATGAACTCGGCGTCAACATCGGCGATCAAGTCACCGTGCGTCTGCCAGTCGAACAGGCGGTGCCGGCCGACAGTCCGCTGGGACGAAAAGACGTTCAGACCGAAGGCATCCCACGACTGAACGTCATCGACATCCTCCCCGATCGTGGGCTCGCGCGATTCTCGCTCGCGCCCGCCCAAGCGGCACCCAAGAACGTCTTCCTCTCGCGTGAATTGGTTGCGTCGGTACTCGAACGGGATGGCCAAGCCAACGTCGCATTGTCATCGGTTCCGATCGACGCGGACAAACTGCGCGTCAAACTGGCCGATCTCGGACTGGTCGCGAATCGAGTCACACGCGAGTTCGAAGGCAAAACGATCTTTGACTTTTATGAAGTGACCAGCAATCAAATGCTGATCCGCGATGCCGCCGCGACCGCGATCGAGTCGGCGCTTCCGAGCGACTCCATCACGCCGACGATGACGTACTTGGCAAACGCGATCGAGCGAGTTGACGAATCAGGCAATATCACACACACGGTTCCCTACAGCACGATCACGGCCGTCGACTCGACGCCTTCGCTGCCACTGGACTACACGCTGCCGAAGAACGCGCGCACCGACGAAAGCAAGGAAGTGATTCCATTGGTACTGAATCAATGGACCGCGCAGCGCTTGGAAGCCAAGGTCGGCACGCCGGTGCGCATCGCTTACTTCGAACCCGAGGTCGAAAACGGGAATGAGATCGAGCGAACGTTCGATGCGGTCGTCACCGAAATCGTGCCACTGACGGAACCGAAACGGCGTTACTTTCGAACACGCGATGCCGTCTTTGACAAACCGCCCACGATCTACAACTGCCCACAACTGACACCAACCGTTCCAGGGGTCACCGACAAAGATTCGATCGACGATTGGGATGTGCCATTCGAGATGACTCGCGAAGTCACGACCGACGATGATCGATACGTGCACAACCACCGACTGACACCCAAAGCGTTTCTTCCGCTGCAAACCGGTCAGCGACTGTTCGGAAGCCGCTTCGGGGGCGTGACCGGATTTCGAATCAATCCTGCGGCCGTGGAAGATGTCGAGGAACTCAAAACCTCCGTGAGTGATGCGGCCCAAGCGGTGTTACCCGAATTGGGGTGGCATGTACGATCGATCCGGGAGACCCAACTCGCTGCGTCCTCGGGGACGACACCTTTCGATGGTCTCTTTCTATCGCTCAGTTTCTTCGTCATCTTCGCAGCGGTGATGCTGATCGCGATGTTGTTTCGACTCGGACTCTCATCGCGGAGTCGTGAATTGGGAACGTTGATGGCGTTAGGATGGAATCGTCATCAAGTTACCCGACTCTATTTGACCGAAGGCGGTGTGATCGCTTTCGTCGGTACGTTGCTCGGAATTGCGGGCGGGATCGGATACGCGTTATTTGTCTTGTCGGCGCTCCGCACGTTTTGGGTCGGCGCCGTCACGGTCCCTTTCCTCACGTTTCATGCCTCTCCGCTCAGCATTCTCGGAGGCGCGTTGGCGGGGTTGGCAATGGGAATGCTCGCGGTGTGGTGGACACTGCGATCGATGCTTCGGAATCAGGCGATTTCGCTTTTGCGTGGTAGCGATGACTCCGATCGAATCGTGGCAAACACGGGCCCGCGTTCCAACCGGCTTCGCTATGTCGCATTGGCCGTCTTCATCGCGGCCATCGGAGCAGCGATCGCCGGTTCGACTTCGGGCGGCCAAACGGCTGCGGGCGGTTTTGTCGGCGGCGGCATGTTGCTGCTGATTGCGATCTTGGTGTTCGTGTACGACACGCTGCGTCGATCGGTGCATCACAAACGAGAAACCGAGCTGTCGGTGGCTTCGTTGACGGGACTTGCCCGAAGCAACGCCGCCCGATCGCCACTGCGTAGCACCCTGACGATCGGCTTGATGGCAACCGCTTCGTTTCTCATCGTGGCGATCGCGGCATTCCGATTGCAACCGACCGACGAAGGCACCGGCGGATTTGATCTCGTCGCCGATACCGCGCAGCCGCTGTTTGAAGATTTGGCCGATGAAAACGTGCAACTCGGATTGTTGGGTACCGATGCCGCAACGGTCTCAGGAAGCACGTTTGTGACCTGCCGCGTACGCGCGGGCCAAGACGCGAGCTGCAACAACCTGTATCGCGCAAGCGAACCGACCGTGATCGGGATCCCCTCCCGCTCATCGAGCGACCTCGATGGATTTCGTTTTTACGCGGCGGCCTCGGCACCCGAAGGTCAAAACGCCTGGGACTTGCTCGATCGCGAAGCGACCGGCAGCGAGGACGATCCGATCCCGATGATCTTGGATCAGAACACCGCGATGTGGAGTTTGCAGATGTACCTGGGTGTGGGGGAACGCAAGTCGTTTACTTATGACAACCAAACGCTGCACTTTGAAGTCGTCGCGCTGCTGGAGAATTCACTTCTTCAAGGTCGACTGATGATCGGTGAATCAAACTTCCAGAAACACTTTCCGGACATCAGTGGGTACCGTTTCGTGCTCATCAAGACCGCCGAAGGCGAAACCGAAGCCATCGGCGATGCCTTGGAAAAGAGGCTCAGCGACATCGGCTTTGACGCAGCCGATGCGCGACAAGTGTTGAGTGGGATGATGGCGGTGCAGAATACCTACTTGCGGACGTTTCAAAGTCTCGGTGGACTCGGGTTGTTGCTCGGAACAATCGGTCTGGCGATCGCACAGCTACGCAACGTCCTGGAGAGACGGAGTGAATTGGCCGTGATGCGTGCCGTCGGTTTCACACCGGGTCGGTTGGCGTCGCTCGTGATGGGTGAAACCGGATCGTTGCTGTTGATCGGTATCGGATGCGGAGTCGTCTGTGCCGTGATCGCCGTGCTGCCATTTGCCATTTCGACGGGCATCGTGCCGCCGATCGTTGAGCCGCTTTGCTTGGTCGGCGGAATTGTGGTGTTCGGTTTACTCGCGGGGTTGGTCGCGGCAACTCGAGTCATCCGCATGCCACTGCTGGATTCGCTGAGGGCCGCGTGATTCAGATCGCACCGAAACTCGATTCGGCAGCACTGCGATTGGCGATGGACGAGGCCTGCCTGTTGGCGGCGGAAGAAGGCGAACTCGGACCATCGCTTCGTGTTTGGTCCTTCGCAGATCCGGTGGTCGTGCTCGGTCGCTCATCGAAAGTGGATGAGGAGGTCAATCGTGAGTTCTGTCGTGAACACGACATCACCATCTTGAGGCGATGTAGCGGCGGTGCTTCGATCGTCGGAGGCCCGGGCTGCTTGATGTACAGCGTGGTCCTTTCGAATGCGGACCATCCGAGCGTGGCCAAAATCGATGGAGCTCACGAGCTGGTGATGGCTCGCATCTTGGCTGCCGTGCGCAGACAATTGCCGGACGCCGAACTGAACGGGATTTGCGATCTGACGCTGGCGGGTCGAAAATTTTCCGGAAACGCACTTCGAGTGACGCGGACCCACGTGCTGTATCACGGGACGATGTTGATGACGGCGGACACGGATCTCGTGGCGGGCAGTCTGGCTTTCGCTCCCCGACAGCCCGACTATCGGGCGGGGAGAGGTCACGGCGACTTCATCACGAATGTGAAACTCAATGTGGCGCAGCTGACGCGTGACCTTGCTGGAGGTTTTGAGGCCGATCCGGGAGTGCCGCCGGAGTCCGTCATCGAGCGGGCGGTGAGACTGGCCGCAACCCGCTACAGCCGGGAC